>CAINDO010000253.1 GCA_903847385.1 uncultured Myxococcales bacterium | reverse complement strand
TGCGTCCCCGGCGCGGGCCCCTCTTGCTCTCGGCCGCCGCGCTCGTGGTGGCCACCGCGGGGTTGACCCTCGCGGCGATGTCGCCGGCCGAGGCCCCGACGCCGGCCCCGCCCCCGCCGGCGTCCGAGGCGCCGCTCCCGGTGGCGAGCGCCCCACCGACGGCCGAGGCCCGCCTGGTCGCCGCGGTGACCGCCATCGAACCGCTGCCCGACCAGCGAGCCATCCTGCTGCACGGGCACGTGTTCAACGGCAGCCCGGACGCGCAGACCGCCGTGCTGTTGCGCGCGGAGCTGCTGGTCGACGGCGTGGTCGAGCGCCGGCGCGAGGCCTGGTGCTGCCAGGAGTTCTCCGCCGCCGAGACGGCCCCCCTGCTGGCCGATCCCAAGCGTCTGCGGGTGAGCCCGCGGCCCGAGCCGGGGCGGGTGACGACGGTGGAGCCCAACACGGACGAGGCCTTCACCATCGTGTTTCCGGGCACGGACCCGGCCGCCTTCGCCCCCGGCGCGCTGACCGCCGAGGTGCGCATGACCGAGGCCCTGCGCCTGCGGCCGAACTGAGGCCGGCCCGACCGGTTCGCGCCGACGCGGCCCGGTCGGTTATGCTCCGCGCACTCCCGAACCCCCTTCGTGACCTCGTCGCGAGAAAGCGCCGCGTGATGACCTCGCAGTGGACGATTTTGCCGGCGCTCGCCGGAGTGCTCTCCCTCGGCCTCGCCGCCTGCGGCACGACCTCCGGGGCCGACTCGCCCGACGCCGCGGCCGGGGGTGAGTCAACCCGCCCGGACGCCGCGGCCAGCGGGGGCGCCCCCACGCCGGACGCCTCGACCGACACGCCCGATGCGGCGGCGCCGGACGCCCGCGCGGGGCGAGCGGACGCGGCGCTCGTGCCCTTCGACGCCGCCACGGTCGGCGGGGACGCCCGTACGCCGGGCCCGACGCCGGACGCGGGTGAGGGTGCCGACGCCGGCGACCCCTGCCTGCCGGACCGCCACGCCTGGGACCTGGAGATGCGCGGCCTGGTGGACACCTACTGCGGTCAGTGCCACGGCGATCCCGTGGCCTTCGGCGCGCCGTATCCGCTCATCGAATACGACGCGCTCTTCCGGCCCATCGGCGGCGCGCGCCCCGTGGACGCCCTGGCCAACGCGCTGACGTTCGACCGCATGCCCCCCGCCGGGCAGCCGCACCCCACGGACGAGGAGACGGCCCGCCTGGTCGCCTGGGCCACCTGCGGCGACCCGCCCGACCGCCCCGCCGGCCCCGCCGGGCTCGAGGTCTCCGCCGAGCCGCTCCCCGCCCCCGCCGCGCCCCCGAACCTGCCGTTCTTCGACCTGCGCGCGGACGAGTTCCCCCTCGCCGAGGACGCCAGCAACCCGTACATCTGCTTCGCCTTCGACGCGCCCGCGGACGCGCAGGGCCTGATGCGTCGCATCGAGCCGCTGCTCGACGATCAGCGGGTGGTGCACCACCTGGTGCTCATGCACGACCGCGAGGGCGGCCGGCCCGGCGGCTACGAGTGCGCCGGCATCTTCGAAGAGTGGATCTACGCCTGGGGCCCCGGCGAGGGCCCGCTGCAGTTCCCCGAGGGCGGCCTGCGCCTGTCGCCGGGGGACCGCTTCATCGTGCAGATCCACTACAACAACGGCGGGCACTTCCCCAACGTGCGCGACAGCAGCGGCGTGCGCATCTACTACGGCCCGGACGAGGGCCCGGAGTACGGCCTGACCGCCCTGGGGCCGACGAACTTCGACCTGCCGGCCCGCGAGCGCACGCAGACCACGGGCTACTGCACGTTCCGCGAGCCCGTGGACGTGCTCTCGAGCTGGCCGCACATGCACGAGCTCGGCTACGCGCTGGAGAGCACGATCCTGCGCGCCGACGCCCCGGCAGACGCCGAAGAAGAGCGCCTGATCTCGCTGCGCGGCTGGCACTTCGAGTCGCAGTGGATCTACTCCACGCCCACGCGCCTCGAGGCCGGCGACGCGGTGCGCACGACCTGCACGTTCGACAACATCCGCGATCGCAACGTCGGCTTCGGGCCCGGCACCGAGGACGAGATGTGCTTCAACTTCGTCTACACGACACCGCCGCTGAACAACCCGTTCTGCGACGGCCCCCCGCCCCCGCAGGCCGGCGCCGACCCCTTCGTGCCCGGCGAGTGCGCGCCCCCCGGCGTGATGCCCGGCGCGCTCCCCTGGGTGGACGGCGCGCTGCTCGAGGGCCAGGGCGCCGATCCCGTGGGCGACGGCCGGGAGCCGTTGGGCATGTGGGTGCTGGAGAGCGGCGAGCTGTGGATGGGCAGCTTCCAGACCCCCTTCGGCGTGATCGACGGCGTGAACAGCCGCTACAGCGCCCGGGGCTACGCGATGTTCGTCGGCGACGGCAACGGCTACGTCGATCTCCAGACCTCGATCCACGCCGCCGTCGTGGGCGGGCAGGCGCTGGACGTGCCCCTCGGCGGCTCGTTCTCGGGCCCGCTGCACGCCGGCGACGCGGCCACCCCCGGCACGATCGACGTCGCCTGCGGTCAGTTCGGCGAGCGGCTCACCTACGCCGTGGACGCGCAGGGCCGGCTCGTGGTGGGCACCCGCTTCGACCCGGGCATCCCGGTGACCATCGTCGCGCGCTTCGTCCGACCCTGACTCCGCCGGCCCCCGTTGGGCCGCAATGCGCCGGGCGTTTTCTGGATCGCGACCCCTTTGGGGGGTACTTATGGTGCCGACGATCAAGAGACCCCCGCCCCGTGCCGAAAGGCACAGGGCAAACCATTGCGCGCGGAGGACAGTCGCATGCAGCGATCGGTCAAAGGCACTTTCGGGCGGCTCGGCCCATTCCTGCTGGTCGGCGCGCTCGCCGCGGCCTGTGATCCCGGCGGCGGCGGCGGCGGCGGCGGCAGCGATCCGGACGCCGAGGGCGGCGGTGAGAACACCCCCGACGGGAGCGACAGCACCGGCTCGGTGATCGACGGCGCCGTGCGCGACGCCTCGCCCCGGCCGGATGCCCGCGTGCTCCCGCCGGACGCCGAGACGCTCCCGCCGGACGCCCGCGTGACGCCCCCGGACGGCGCGGTCGTGCCCCCGGACGGCGCGGTCACGCCCCCCGACGGCGCCGTGACGCCGCCGGACGCCGAGACCCCCTGCCTGCCCGACGAGGTGCGCCCCTGCCCGCTGGACGGGGCCTGCCCCGGCAGCACGCAGACCTGCGTGGACGGCGCCTGGGCCGCCTGCGAGGCCCCGGCCGAGCTCTGCGACGGCGAGGACAACGACTGCGACGGCACCGCCGACGACGGCTTCGAGCTCGGCGTCGAGTGTTTCGCCGGCACCGGCGGCTGCGAGCGGACCGGCGTGACGGTCTGCGCCGCCGACCAGCAGCGCGCCATCTGCGGCGCGGCCCCCGGCCTGCCCGGCGTGGAGTCCTGCAACGGCGTGGACGACGACTGTGACGGCGTGGCCGACGGCGATCCCGAGGGCGCGCTGACCCAGAACTGCTACGACGGCTCCGCGCTGACCATGGGCATCGGCGTGTGCCGCCCGGGTCTCTCCGTCTGTCTCGGCGGCAACCAGGGCGAGTGCGCAGGCCAAATCCTGCCGACCTCCGAGGTCTGCAACGGCCTGGACGACGACTGCGACGGCCAGACGGACGAGGGCGAGGACGGCGCGCCCCTGCAGGAGAGCTGCTACGGCGGCCCCGCCGGCACCGAGGGCAACGGCCTCTGCCGCCCCGGCGTGCAGGTGTGCGGCCTCGGCGGCGTGTTCGGCCCCTGCGAGGGCGAGGTCGTGCCGGCCTTCGAGATCTGCGACCAGGCGGACAACGACTGCAACGGCCAGTCCGACGACGTGGACGGCGGGTGCGCCTGCCGCCCCGGCGAGACGCAGTCCTGTTACGCCGGCCCCGCCGGCACCGAGAACGTGGGCGTGTGCACCACCGGTACGCAGACCTGCCTGCCGGACGGCACCACCTTCGGCCCCTGCGAAGGTCAGGTGCTGCCGGGCAACGAGCGCTGCGACGGCCTGGACAACGACTGCAGCGGCCTGGCCGACGACGCCATCGCCGGCACCGGCGTGGCCTGTGACGAGGGCGCCGGCGCCTGCCGCGCCTCGGGCGAGACCTACTGCGACCCGGCCGTGGGCGAGATCTTCTGCAGCGCGAACCCCGGCGAGCCCGGCGTCGAGATCTGCGACGCCCTGGACAACGACTGCGACGGCGTGGCCGACGACGGCCTGCCCGTGGACCAGCCCTGCTCCGTGGGAGAGGGCGCATGCACCTCGACGGGCGCCTACGCCTGCGGCGAGGGCGGCGAGGTCGTGTGCGCCGCGCTGGTGATCGAGCCCTCGGTCGAGGTCTGCGACGGCGTGGACAACGACTGCAACGGCACGACGGACGACGGCTTCCGCGTCGGCGAGGCCTGCACCGACGGCGAGGGCGCCTGCGCCGCCGACGGTGTGTACGCCTGCGACGCCGAGGGCGGCGTCTCCTGCACCGGCGTGGGCGGCGTGCCCACGGACGAGGTCTGCGACGGCGTCGACAACGACTGCAACGGCGTGGTCGACGACGGCAACCCCGGCGGCGGCGAGGCCTGCCCCTTCGAGCTGGCGGGCAACTGCGGCGCCGGTCAGACGCGCTGCGCCGCCGGCGCGGTGATCTGCGCCCAGGTGGTGTTCGCCGCGCCCGAGACCTGCGACGGCACGGACGAGGACTGCGACGGCGCCATCGACAACGGCCCCGAGGGCCGCGTGCTCTCGCAGCCCTGCTACGACGGCCCGGCCGGCACCCAGGGCGTGGGTGTGTGTCAGGGCGGCAGCGCGCTGTGCAGCAACGGCGTGTACGGCGCCTGCATGGGTGAGGTCCTGCCCGGCGTGGAGATCTGCGACACGCTGGACAACGACTGCAGCGGTCTCGCGGACGACCTGGCCGACGGCGCGAGCTGCGCCTGCCAGCCCGGCGAGCGCCGCGCCTGTTACACCGGCCCCGCCGGCACCCAGGGTGTGGGCCTCTGCCGCGGCGGCACGCAGGTGTGCGCGGACGACGGCCTGAGTTTCCTGCCCTGCGTCGGCGAGACGGTGCCCGAGGGCGAGCTCTGCGACGGCCTGGACAACAACTGCAACGGTCGCGTGGACGACGCCATCCCCGGCGTGGGCGTGGCCTGCAGCGAGGGCGTGGGCGACTGCAACGCCCGCGGCGTGACCTTCTGCGACCCGCAGTCCGGTGAGGTCGCCTGCGGCGCGCAGCCCGGCGATCCCCGCCCGGAGACCTGTGACGGCCGCGACAACGACTGCGATGGCGCGGCGGACGACGGCCTCGGCCTCGGCGTCGCCTGCAACGTGGGCGTGGGTGCCTGCGCGGCCCAGGGCACGCAGGTCTGCGGCGCCAATGGCGGCGTGGTCTGCAACGCCGTGGCCGGCCGGCCCAGCGCCGAGGTCTGCGACAGCGTGGACAACGACTGCGACGGCGTGGCCGACGACGGCCTGAACCTGGGCGCGGCCTGCACCAACGGTCTGGGCCTCTGCCAGCGCGCCGGCGTGCTCGCCTGCGGCGCCGCGGGCGCGGTCACCTGCGACGCCGTGGCCGGCGTGCCGCAGCTCGAGACCTGCGACGGCGCGGACAACAACTGCGACGGCCGCGTGGACGAGGGCAACCCCGGCGCCGGCGGCGCGTGCAACACCGGCCTGGCCGGCGTGTGTGGCGCGGGCGTGCTGACCTGCACCGGCGGCGGCCTGGTCTGCCAGGGTCGCAACCTGGCCTCGGCCGAGCTCTGCGACGGCGCCGACAACGACTGCGACGGCGCCACGGACGAGGACGACGTGGGCGCGGCCCTGACCCGCGCCTGCTACGACGGCCCCGCGGGCACGAGCGGCGTGGGCATCTGCCACGGCGGCTTCACCACCTGCGGCAACGGCCGCTACGGCGCCTGCATCGGGCAGGTGCTGCCCGGCAACGAGATCTGCGACACCGTGGACAACGACTGCGACGGCGACACGGACAACCTGGCGGGCGGCGGCGTCTGCGCCTGCATCCCCGGCCAGGTCCGCGACTGCTACACCGGCCCCGCCGGCACGGAGAACGTGGGCATCTGCCGCGGCGGCACGCAGATCTGCAATGGCCAGGGCAGCGGCTACGGCGCGTGCACCGGCGAGATCCGGCCCGCCGGCGAGACCTGCGACGCCGTGGACAACGACTGCAACGGCGAGGTGGACGACGCCGCCGGCGCCGGCCTGCCCTGCAGCAACGGCACGGGTCTGTGCGCCCGCGACGGCGTGCGGGTCTGCGACGCCATCCACGGCGTGCTCACCTGCAACGCGGTGCCCGGCGCCCCGGCCGTCGAGACCTGCGATGGCGAGGACAACGACTGCGATGGCGTCTCCGATGACGTCGCCGGGCTCGGCGACCGCTGCACGAATGGCGTCGGCGCCTGCGTGCGCGCCGGCAACCTGGCCTGCGACCTCGCCCTCGGCGGCCTGACCTGCGACGCGGTGCCCGGCGAGCCGGGTCGCGAGGTGTGCAACGGCGCGGACGACGACTGCGACGGCAGCGCCGACGACGGCCCGCTCCCCGGCGTGGGTCAGGACTGCTCCGCCGGCGTGGGCGCGTGCCTCGCGGGCGGCGTGACGGTCTGTGGCGGTGCCGAGGGTGTGGTCTGCGACGCGGTGCCGAGCGCGCCGGACTTCGAGACCTGCGATGGCGTGGACAACGACTGCGACGGCACCGTGGACAACGCCGCGCAGGGCACGGGCGTGGCCTGCAGCAACGGCGTCGGCGCCTGCGCCCGCGCCGGCCTGCTCCAGTGCCAGAACGCCGAGATCGTCTGCGACGCGGTGCCCGGCGCGCCCGCCGCCGAGATCTGCGACACGCAGGACAACAACTGCGACGGCAGCGTGGACAACGGCCTGAACTGCACCGTGTACACGAGCTGCCTGGACGCCTACACCCACGGCCAGCGCGCCGACGGCGTGTACCGCGTCCAGCCCCCCGGCGCCGCGAACCCGGTGAACCTGTACTGCGACATGACCACGGACGAGGGCGGCTGGTCGCTGGTCGCCAGCACCGTGGGCACCACCCTGAACGACGACGGCGTGGCCACCTACTACCCCGATCTCGCCACGCTCGCCCCCGCCGCCGGTCACACGACCGTGTGGGAGGGCCTTCGCTCCCTGGGCGACCGCTTCGATGTCCGCTTCGCCTGCCGCGACGCGGTCCGGGCGGCCGACGCGCCGATGACCGTGGACCTCTCGTTCTACCGGGTCGGCTGGTACAAGGAGCTCGTCGGCACGTCCGATGCGACGATGTGTTTCAACGAGACGGACGGCGCCGGCCAGGACATGGCCCCGCCCGCGCGCCGCAACAACCTGACCGGCGCGGCGCTCGACCGCGGCGACCAGTGGGACTTCGGCTACTTCGAGGGTGAGGACGTCTGCGGCGACACCGGCGACTTCACGGTGGACTTCGACGGCCGCGGCATGGGCGACAACCGCAGCGACGGCACGGACTGGGGCGAGGACGACAACCTGCGCAAGTGCGGCCGCGCCGGCCTCGCCACGGGTCAGTGGTTCATCTTCGCCCGCGAGCGGCGCCGCGTCGGCGTGCTCGGACCGGACGTGACGGCGCTGCTCCAGAACGCCGGGATCTCCGCCGAGGCGCTGTCCTACCAGGACGAGGGCCTGGCCGCGCGCATCGACGCCCGGGTCTACGAGGCCCTGGTGCTCGGCCGCTACGCCCAGGACTGGGCGCGCATGACCCCCGGCGTGTCCGACGCCCTGGCCCAGTTCGTCGCCGACGGCGGCAGCCTGGTGACCGAGGCCGACGGCGCGTCCATCCTGATGTCCGGCTACGACGGGAGCTTCGCCTTCGGCGAGGGCCCGGCGAGCCCGCTGGGTCTGTTCCCCGGTGTCGTCGGCGGCGGCTTCGGCCCCGGCGCGGACACGCCCGTCGCGATCACCGCCACCGGCGACCCGATCTTCGCGGGTGTGCCGAACCCCCTCCAGGCCGGCGGCGGCACGGAGGACTTCCTGTACCCGCACAGCGTCGAGGGCGAGAACACCTACCTGAGCACCGTGGCGACCTTCCCGGGCGACGGCGAGCTCTTCCCGCAGGGCGACCTGCCGGCCATCCAGCGCGGTCGCTACTGCGGCGCGAACATCATCACGGCCAACTTCGACTACGCGGACAACCTGGCCAACCCGGGCATCGCCACCCTGGTGGCCAACCTGGGCAAGGACGCCCTGCTCGCGCCCTACCCCTCGCTCGAGGAGCAGTGCCCGCTGCCCCTGCGGCCCGTGCTCATGCTCTGCGGCGGCTCCCGCCGGGACGTGAACGAGTTCCTCCGCGGTGGGACGTTCCTCGACGTCGTCGACGGGTGCGCGCCGGACGCGGCCACCCAGGCCATCCTGATCACCCGCGGCGCGGTCGTGCAGCCGGGCATGTTCGACGCCCCGACGCTGCAGGCCTACGTCCGCGCCGGTGGCATCGTGCTCACCGAGTATGGGTCGTCCGACGAGGTCTTCAACGCCGTGTTCGGCACCAACGTGCCCGCCGGCGTGCGGGTCGGCGACTGCGCCCACGCCGTCGCCCCGTACTCGCAGCAGAGCCCGCTGGACACGTTCTGGGACGAGAACCGCCACCAGCCCCCGGCCGTCAACCGCCGCGGCTGCGGCTTCGACCTGCAGGGGTACCCGGGCATCACCCGCCTCGGCGGCCCCAGCGCCGCCACTGTGACCCTGGCCTACCGCGACCTGGGCCGTGGCCGCGTGTGGCTCGTCGAGGCCGACTGGAGCGAGATCCGCTTCGACGGCCCCACGCTCGACCCGACCCGCGGTCTGATGCACTACATGATCACCCACGGCCCGAACCCCTACGACGTCGTCCGCGTGATCAACCCCGCCTTGCAGTAAGCGCCCCGGCCACTCCCCCGGCCCTCGCCCGTCGCGCTCAGCGCCCCGCCCTTCCCTCGCCCCCCACGCACGACAAAAGAATCTCGGTTTTTTCTCCGACCCACCGAAACCAAATCCGCACCCCACCGTAAAGGGGGCAGAACGGAAACGAGGGTCGGGGTAAACGCCATGTTGTCGAACGCGCCCGTGCGGGTCTTCGCGTATCTGTGTCTTGTGTTCGTCGCGGGGATGACGGGGGTCGGCGGGGTCGCACACGCGGAGACGCCGCGCGCCGTGGTCGGGGGTCCGGCCGAGGCGGCGACGGCCGCCCACGCCGGTGAGCGCCTGCGGACGCTGCTCGGCCGTCTGATCGTCACGGACGAAGACTCCCGCGTCGGGATGCAGATCGCTCGTCGCGCCTTCTGCGACGGCGTGCTCGGCGCTTCGTTGCGCATCGCGGCCCCGACGCCCGCGGATCTCGACGACCTGTTCTCCGGGCTGGACCCGGCCCAGCAGGAGGAGCTCGAGACCCTGGTGGCCGCCGAGGTGCCGGCCATCGACGCGACGACCTGGCCCGCCGTCCTCCGCGCGTTGAAGACGCTTCGGCCCGCCTCTCCCGAGGTCCGGACGCTCGCCCAGCGGGCGCTGAAGGCCCCCGGCGGCTACGCCCGGCTCCGCGACGCGGACGTCGCGATGACCCTGTACCTGTACGACATCGAGCGGCCGGCGTTGGCGGCGGGCATGGTGGCCGACCTCAACGGCCCCGATGCCAAACTCGCCCGGCGCATGGCACATCGCGTCCGGATCATCGGGGTGGCTTCTCAGGAGAGCTTCGCGCGGCTGGTGGCGGACGCGGCGCTCGAAACACAGGGCCGCGATGCCATCGCCGCGGACCTCGGGCGCATGGTCCCGGGGCCGAAGCGGCTCGCCCTGGAGAGCGCGCTCGCCGACGCACGAATGGTTGCCGAAGGCATCGTGCGTCAGTAAGTTCGGCCGGGAAGGGACCGCCACGTCATGGCTCGGCTCGACCAGATCGCCGCACGCACGCCGGCCGACGATGCCATGGAGCGGTACGCCCGGGGCGACGACGCCGCGTTTGCGGTGGTGTATGACGAGATCGCGCCGTACTTGCGGCGTTACCTCGCCCGGCGGTCCGCCACCGACGAACTCTCGCAGGACCTTCTCCAGGAGACCATGCTGCACATCCATCGGGGCCGGGGCTCGTTCATCGCGGGTTCGGCCGTGCTTCCGTGGAGCTACGCCATCGCGCGCCGGCTCCTGTGTGATGCCCACCGCCACCACCAGCGGCGCCCGATGATGGTCGAGGTGGAGGATGTCTGCGAGACCTGCGACGCGGGCGGCATCGCCTCGCCCGAGGCGATGATGGTCGCGCGGGAACTGTGCGACGACGTGAACCGGCTCCTGGACGAGATGCCGGAGTCGCAGCGCATCGCGTTCGAGCTCCTGCGGGTCGACGGCGCCTCGACGCAGGAGGCGGCGGGGCGCCTGGGCACCAGCGTGACCGCCGTGAAGCTCCGCGCCCACCGCGCCTACGAGGCCCTCCGTCGCAACCTCCGGGGTGACGCATGAACGACGAACTCCGCGCTCGCGTACTCGAGGCCGCCGCGGCCGAGCCCGCGCCCGACCGCGCCGCGACCCGGCGGCGTGAGTTTCTCATCCTCGCGGCGGGTGTGCTGTGGGCCCTCGGCGTGTTCTGGTCCGCCGGCGGCGCGCGCCTCGGCCCCCGCCCGGACGCGCTCGTGCTGGCCACCTTCGCCGGCGCGGTCGGCGTCGCGCTCATCGCCTTCGCGCTCGGCTACGCCCGAGGCGGCAGCATGTTGGGGCGACGCGGGCTCGTGCTGCGCTGGACCGTGTTCGGCGCGCCCCTGGCCTACATGGGCTGGAAGATCCTGTGGAGCAGCACCTACGACGGCATGACCGAGGAGTGGCCGGACCGCCCCGGGTTCCGCTGCCTGGGGCTCTCCCTGCGCGTGGGCGTGGGCGTCTTCGCCGCGATGATGCTCCTGCGGCGCGGCCGGGTCGCGGTCCGTCACGTCGAGCAGGGGGCGGGCATCGGCGTCGCCGCCGGCATGATCACGGCCAGCCTCGTGGATCTGTGGTGCCCCGTCTCCCACCCGGAGCACCTGCTGATCGGCCATGTGTTGCCGGCCCTCCTGTTCGCCGCCGCGGGCGCGCTCCTGTCGCGTTGGGTGCTGGCGGTCCGGCGCGGGAAGCGCGGCTGAGGGGCGGGGTCAGGCCTGACGCAACCTTGTAAATCATGCATGCCGATGCATAAATTGCACGGATGCTGACCCGTACACTCGAAGCCCGGCTGATCGAGGAGCTGGACGCGTCGCCCGCCGTCGCACTCCTCGGGCCACGCCAGGTCGGGAAGACGACGCTCGCGCTCGAGATCGGCCGGCGGCGTCCGAGCGTGTACCTCGACCTCGAGTCGCCCTCGGACCGCGCGCGGCTCCAGGAGCCGGAGATGTTCCTGTCCGCGCACCTGGGGGCGCTCGTCGTCCTCGACGAGGTGCACCGGGCGCCAGGGCTCTTCCCGACGTTGCGCGGTCTCATCGACCGGGCGCGCCGGGAGGGCCGACGCAACGGACTGTACCTGCTGCTCGGCTCGGCGGGCCTCGACCTTCTGGCACAGTCCGGAGAGACACTCGCCGGACGCATCGCCTACCTCGAGCTCGGGCCCCTGCAACTGCGCGAGACGGGCCCGGCGAGCCTCGATGTCCTGTGGCTGCGCGGCGGATTCCCCGAGAGTTTCTCGGCACGGAGCGACGCTGCGAGCTTGCGATGGCGCGAGAACTTCATCCGCACGTATCTGGAGCGTGACGTTCCCGGCTACGGGCTGCGGATGCCGGCCGAGACCCTGCGCCGCCTCTGGACGATGCTGGCCCACCTGCAGGGCGGCCTGCTCAACGTCTCCGACCTGGCGCGAAACCTCGGCCTGGACGTGCGCACCGCCGGACGCTACCTCGGTCTGCTCGTGGACCTGCTGCTCGTGCGGCGCCTGCCGCCGTGGCACGCGAACGTCGGCAAGCGCCTGGTGAAGTCACCCAAGGTCTACCTGCGCGACAGCGGGTTGGTGCACGCGCTCCTGGGGATCGGCAGCCTCGACGCGCTGCTCGGTCACCCGGTCGTCGGCGCCAGCTTCGAGGGCCTGGTCATCGAAAACCTCGCCGCGGCGGCATGGACGGCGACCTGCTCGTTCTATCGGACCACCGGCGGCGCGGAGATCGATCTGCTCCTCACCTGGCCGGATGGCTCGCTCTGGGCCATCGAGGTCGAGCGGAGTCTCGCCCCGAAGGCCGAGCGGGGATTTCATGCGGCCTGCGAAGACCTGGCGCCCGCGCGGCGCTTGGTCGTCTACCCGGGCGACGACCGGTTCCCCGCCGCGCACGGCGTCGAGGTGATCGGGTTGGCGGCGTTGTGCCGCGAGGCGGCCGCGCGGGCGGGGTGAGGGACACGGAGGTCCGACGCCCGCCCTGTTCAAACCTCGAGTCGGGAGGCTCTCACCGCCCTGCCGCCAGCGCCACCCCGGCGACCCGCACAACCCGCCCCACTGCCGGGGACATTCCTCCCGGCACGCAGACCCGACACTGACCGCGCACGGCGTAGACGACCGTGAAGTCGTGCGTCTAGACTGGCCCGAGAATGAAGAACGCTCCGACCCTGGTTTCGATGCTCACGCTCCTGACGGCCTGCGGCGGCGCGCCGAGCCCCATGGCCGAGGCCGACTTTCCCACAGATGCCATCCGGTGGGACGTGCCGCTGGAGCGTCCCCTCACGCGGTTGAATCCGTGGGTCACGGTCGAGCTGAAGGGAACGGCCCCGCCCGGTGGCCAAGCGCCGGTCTTGCGCCTGCCGATGATCGTCGACAGCGGCGCCTTCATCGGGACGGTCCTCTCGACGGCGAACCTGAAGGCCCTGGGCCTCGAGGTGTACACGAACACATCGGTCCAGACCGTCGACGCGGCCAATCGGCGGCGCCCCTGGCGAGGGAGCACGGTGCCGGAGATGAGGCTCGGACCGCTGGTGCTGCGGGACGTCGTCGTCTCCCAGTCGCCGCAGTTGGCACTCCTCGGGCAGAACCTGCTCGGGGTGATGCCCTGGGAGATCGACCTGGATCGCGGGCGACTCGTCTTCGGGGCCCCACCCATGGAGGGTGGCGTCCTGGCCAGCCTGGATCTGACGCGCCGCGATGGCATGTATTACACCACCGCGCAGCTCGACGGTCGCGATGTGTTGCTCTACTTCGACACTGGGGCCAGCACGACGTCCGTCGACCACGACACCTGTCGCGACCTCGGCCTGAAATCCGTGCACCTCGCCGAGGCCAAGGTCTACACGACCGTCTCGACCCGAGTGACGGTCTCACACAACTTTCGGGCGATGCTGTCCATGGGGGGCCTCCCCGGGGAACAGATCGAGATCACGCCGCTGCTTCAGCACCGCGGCGGCGCGCTGCTGAACGAGAAGGTCGTCGGCTTGCTGGGTTTCGACGCCATGGCCCACTTCCGGTTTCGGGTGAATCCCGGAGAGCAGGTGGAGTTCGCGCCCCGCGGCGATCTCGTGGCCACGGTTCCCGGGCGACTCTCTCGCTGGTCCTGGGTGCCTGACTGTGAGGGGCACCCGGGATGCGTCGACGTCCAGACCCAGGCCGTCGACGGGCGCGTTCAGGCGCGGCTCGATTTCACCCAGGCCTACCCGGAGGCCGCCAGCTTCCTGTTCGGCTGTGTCGGCCCGGACGCCCGGGTCGACCACACCCTGGGCTTCATCGAGGTCAACCGAAAGATTGCGGGCCCGGTGCAGGAGACGCTGACGCTCCCGCCGCCCACGCCGGACCGTTCGGCGCTCTACGGCTACACCCCCGAGCGGTGCCCGGTGGTGAAACTGCTGGACGTCAACCCCGTGAAACCGGACGAGGCCGGTCCGGGTGATGGCCGGTTCACCTTGGTGCCCTCGGTGCTCGCGCCGCGGCACCTGCGCGACTGACGCGGCCGCGCTCGACGGCGGCGCCACCCGCGGGCGCTCCCGCCTGACACCGCCTCCCCGCTGTCACGTGCCTACGCCGCCCGACGCAGGACCCGCGTCGGCGCCGTGCAGGCGAGCGCGGGTGCGGCCTGGATGGCATCCAGCGCGAACGCCAGCCGCAGCGTGGCCTGGGCGTCCGACTCGGCGTCGTGGTGCCGGGCGAGCGTCACGCCCAGCGCCTGACACACGGTCGGCAGGCGATGATCCGGCAGGTGCGGCAGCAGCCGCCGCGCGCGCTGCACCGTGCACTCCCAGGGCAGCTCGGGCGGGTCGACGCCCTGCGCCGCGAGCGTCTTCTCGAGAACGCCCCGGTCGAACGCGGCGTTGTGCGCGATGACACGATCAGCGTCGCGCAGCAGCGCGGCCAACTCCGGCCACAGGTCGGCCAGGCGCGGCGCGCCTTGCACGGCGACCGGCCCGATGCCGTGCAGCGCAACCTGCAGCGCCTCGAAGTCGCCGCCCGGGTCGAGCAGCGTGCGCAGCGTTCGGGTGACCCGGCCGTCCTCGGCGCGAATCAGCGCGACCTGGCAGGCGGAGTGGCGGTGGCGATTGGCGGTCTCGAAGTCGAGGGCGACGGCGATCATGAGGTCAGCTCCTGGGGTGTCCGTGGTGGGCAACGGTCGATGGGAAACGCGACTCAGGCGGCGAGCTTGCTCCGCTCGGCCGGGGGGAACGAGGCGGCTTCGGTGTCGTCGACCGGCGGAAGCAGTTGTCGCTGATCAAGCGTCTCCTCGGCCTCGACGCCGGCCTCGGTGCTCGACCGACGCCGCGGCTGCGCCAGCCCGACCATGATGAGCTCGCGGCGGTTCACGGCCCGGGCGCGCGCCACGATCGACCACTCCTGCCACCAGCGGTACAGCGCGAGCTGCACCTCGAGAATCCGGCCCGGCACCGCCGGATCGACCGCGTTCGGCGCGGCGGCCTCGGCCTCGAAGAGCTGGCCCGTGGCCTGCTGCACCCAGACCCGCATCTCGGCGCGGCGCTCGGGACCGTAGCCTCGCCGGGCGAGCGCGGCGTCGAGGGCGGCGGCCTCGGCGTCCCCCGCCGCCAACGCCTGCTCGATCGCGCTCAGCGCCGTGTCCACCGCGAAGGCCGGCGGCGCCGCCGGGTCCATCTGGCCGGCGATCCGCAGCGCGGCCGGCGTACCCAGGCGGACCATCGCGGCCCCCACCGCCCGCACGAACAGCATGCCCTCGCCGGCCAGGTCGCGCTGCGCGTCGAGGGCCGACCGGGCCTGGCCGTGAAACACCGGACCGGAGACCTGCAGGCGGTGCAGCTCCGCCGAGAGGTGCACGCCGAGCGCCGCCTCTTCGGGCGAGAAGCCGGCGCGGCGCAGGGCCTCGAGCAGCCGGGGCTGCCCGGCGAGCCCCTGCAGCAGTTTGCGGGCGCGCTCCGCGGCGCGGGACAGGGTGAGGGACGAGGGGGCGGACACGCTGGATTGAACGCTCATGGCGCTCTCCTGTGCGCGGCGAGCGAAGGCCCGGGGATTCGGGCCGGCAGTTCGTCGCCGACATGAACCCAGCCTCGCAGGGGCGTGTTGCAAGGTCTGAAACACGCGATCGGGGCCGCGTCGCTTTTCCGAAAAAATGTTTTCGGCCGGCGGCCCTTCGACCCCGCGCGCGCCGCGTCACGCCCCCCAGGCGGCGGCGCAGCGGCGTGCCCAGTCGCGCATCATCTCGACGAGCTCGGGCGGGTGCAGGGGCCGCACGTCCGCCCCCCAGCTCGAGATCCACTCCGCGGTCTTCCAGAGACCGGCGACCTGCGCGGTCAGGACCGCCGTGCCATCGGGCCGAGGCTCGAGTCGCTGGCTGCCGTTCAGTGGCCGCGACGGGAGCTGGGCGAAGGCCACCGGGCTCAGCTCGAGCGTCACGCGGTAGGCGGGCAGCGAGTCCAGGTCGTCCGATAGCCTGAACCATGGCCGCTCGGCCGGCGATGGCGGCGTCGAGACCGGCGCGTCCGTGACCTCGACCCCGCGCAGCCGAGTCGTGGCGAAGCTGCGCGGTGCCCGGGCGCCGTGGTCGAAGGCGAGCAGGTAGACCTCGTCGCGCACCCACTGCCAGGCGAGGGGGTCGATCTCGCGCTGCCGAGGCGCGGTCTGGCCCACGTTCAAGTAGAGGATGCGCAGCCGGACGCCCCGCTCGAAGCCCTGCTCCACCATTCGCCGGTAGGCGACGAGCTGCGCCTCCTCGGGCGAGAGGTCGGCCCGGGGCGCCGGGCGCCCGATGCGCGACAGGATGTCGTCGTAGGCATCGAGCATCGAGGTGCCCTCGAGCGCCGACAGCGTGCGACGCGCCACCGTGATGGCGAGCATGTGTTTGGGCAGGAGCAGCAGGCGGGGCAGGCTGGCCTTCGGCAGCCGCAACCGTTTGCGCCCCTCGTCGTCGTTGTCCTCTTCGTAGGCCACGCCCGCCCGCGCGAGCAGGTTCAGGTCGCGCCAGATGGTCGAGCGCGACCGCCCCGTCAATTCCTCGAGCATCTGCAGCGTCACCCCCACGTGGGCGTGCTCGAACATCGCCTGCATGATGACCCAGAGCCGCAGCGTCCGCCCCTCGATCCGCTCCCCCGACACGCCGCGCCTCCCTTTCGACCACGCGGGATCCGCGCGGGAAGTTCCATCAACCGAACGACGAGTCGTTTCAGCGGCGCGAGGACACCAAACCAGCGCCGCCCGAGGTCGCTCCCGACCTCCGTAGGACTCGGCACGACGGCGCGCGACCTTGAACCCGCCGTGCCCGAAGTCGGTTTCTCGGCCCCGCAAGTCGTTCTCTCCCAACGACTCGGCGGGTTCAGGGCTGCGCCGTGACCTCGCGACGGGGGGGCGAGTCGACCTCGGCCGACCTGCCAGTCGGGCGCGACGGGGGTGGACTCGCCGACCGGCCTGCGGGCGGCTCTCGCGAGGCAAAGTGGCTTGCCAGGCCGGTGATTGAACTTCGGGGTTGGTTGGGGGGTGTTCTCGGGCGGTGGCGACGTGGGCGCCCGATGAGCGCGAGGAAGGCGATGACCGAGGCCGAGGTCTGCCAGACCTTCATCCGCCCGGCCATCGAGAAGGCCGGGTGGGGCAAGCTGACCCAGATCCGTCGCGAGTACACCTTCATGGCGGGGCGGGGCGGGGCGGGTGATCGTCCGGGGGCAACCCGCCCGTCGGGGCAAGCAGAAGCAGGCCGACTACGTCCTCTTCTACCAGGCGAACCTGCCCCTGGCGGTCGTCGAGGCGAAGGACGAGACGCATCCCCTCGGCGACGGGACGCAGCAGGCGCTGGCCTACGCCGCGTCCCTAGACGTGCCGTTCGTGTTCTATGCGCCAAAGCGAACGCCGGCGAGAATTGGTCCCCCCCGGTGATCTCCATCGAGGACTTCCTGGCTGAATGCGACGAGTTCGTGCGCCTTCGCGGGACAAACAACTCCGAGCGCCGGGACGTGCCAGGTCCGCGCCTCGTGGTCAGGCTCGACGACGGGTTCGCCACGGTGGGCGAGACCCTCCCATCGGACTGCGACGCCTCGTCTTCGACGGCATCGACTTCGTCAAGCGAGTTTGAAGCCCCATCGGCGACCCGCTGACCCTCGTCACCGATGTCGAGACCCCTTGCGATGTGAAGTGTCTCGGCTGACGGGTGAGGAAGGCTTCGTTCTCGGTGATGTTCCGGGGTCGGCGGGCCGTGGCCCGGGCGCCTGGGTGACTCGAACCGGGCGTGTTGTACTTGTCATGCGTTCAGTATTTTGGCAGAATGGACACAAATCCAGACGTCAGGGCACCCCATGGCTCCCAACGACCTCCACGCGCAGCTCCGCGCCGCGCGCCGGGCCCATCAGCGGGCCGAGTTCAGCCTCGCCGTGCTCCTCTGCGAGCTCAAGTCCACCGGGCGCTACACCGAGCGGGGACACACCAGCGTCGAGTCGTACGCCGAGGCCGAGCTCGACCTGACCGTTCGACAGACGCGCGATCTCGTCGCCATCGGCCGACACATGCGCGAACTGCCGGCGCTGGCCGCGGCGTTCAGCGACGGGCGACTCAGCGCGACCAAGGCCCGCGAGGTCGCGCGGGTGGCCACGCCGGACACGGACGCCGCCTGGACCGAGCGCGCGTGTGTCAGCACGAGCCGCGTGCTGGAGCGCCAGGTCGCCGCCGCGCGCCGGGGCGACACACCCCCGCCGGACCCGGCGGCGATGCCGGCGAGCTCGCGCGTGATTCTGCGGTTCGACGTGTCCGCCGCGGACGCGGAGGTCATCCGGGCGACCCTTGCGCGGCTGCGGTTGCAGGGCGGCTTCGGCGCGGACTGTGAGGACGGTGTGTTGCTGGCCGATCTCGCGCGCAACGCCTTGGTGGAGATGGAGCAGGTCCCACCCACCGCCGAGCGTTTCCGCGTGTCGATCCACCACTGCCCGACGTGCGAAAATACACACGTGAGTGATCCACAGGCGCCCAGCACGCCGGAACTCACGGACCTCACCTGCGCCGAGTGCGACTCGGAAGTGCTCGATCTCACCGCGCCCAAGCCGCGACTGACCCACGCGATCCCGCCGGCGACGCGGCGCAAGGTGTTTGAACAGCACGGGCACCGGTGCGCCGTGCCGCACTGTCGCAACCGACTGTGGCTCGACCTCCATCACATTCGACCGCGGAGTCTGGGTGGTGACCACCGCGCCGGCAACCTCATCTGCCTTTGCAGTGGCCACCATCGGTTGATTCATGAGGGGGCGTTGGCGCTCATCGTCGACCCCGCAACGCAGCGGCTGCGGTTTGTCCTGCCGACCGGCGAGGTGCTCGGCGATCCGCCGCAACTCACGATCGATGACATCGCGGCCCACGTGGGTCACACGCTCGAATCAGAGCCCGGCTCGGCGGGCCGCGAGCTCACGCGCGGGGGTGGGCTCGTGGCCGCGGCGCTCGACACATTGCGGGCGCTTGGCCGGGCCGTGGTCACGGTCG
>CAINDO010000252.1 GCA_903847385.1 uncultured Myxococcales bacterium | reverse complement strand
GCGGCGCGGTGACCGGCGCGAGCTGCGCGTGGGCGGGCAGCGCGAGGGCGAGCGAGAAGGGGAAGGCGAGAAGCGAGCGTGTGTTGCGCATGTTTCACCGCGCTCCGAAGGTGCCGAGCGAGGCCAGCACCGCGGCCTTGTGTCGTTCGAAGGCCTCGGCCGTGGGGAAGAACCCCTCGAGCACGAACAGACGATCGTCGTCCGCCACGACGCCGACCAGGTAGTACCGCGGCTGGGCGTCCTTGCTGCGGTAGGCCCGCCAAGAGAGCTTGCCGGACACGCCGTCGGCGACGGGCTCCTCGTCCCGCCCGATCATCTCGTGATCCACGGCGGCCATCCAGTAAGCGGCGTCGCCGTGGGGCTCGTTCTCGGTCACGCCGGCCCGCATCGTGCTCGTGTCGGCGGCCTGGGCGCGGTACGCGTCGTCCTCCTCGAACAGCACGAAGCCCGTGGGCACGGTGTAGGCGATCTTCTTCTTGCCGTCCGTCAGGGTCGCGCGGTGCGCCTCGAGGCTGCGGACCCACGGGAACGGCGAGCGGTGCACCTGGGTCGAGTGCTGGGCCAGCACGGGCTCCAGCGCCAGCGTGAGCGTGCTGAAGTCGGCCAGCTTGCGCAGCGTGCCCAGGGTGGACTGGATGGTCTCGATCTGTTCGCTCAGGCGCTTGATCTCTTCCAGGATGCGCAGGCGCTGCTGCACGTCCTGGGTGGTCTCGAGCAGCGCCAGCAGGCGCTCGCGGCTCTGTTGCGCCACGGCGAGGCGGGCGGCCATGTCCGTGAAGCGGGCGGTCACGTCCAGGGACTTGACCTCGCGCTGCAGCACGGTGCCCATGCCTTCGAAGGCGGCGAGCGCGGCGTCGAAGCGGGCGACGGGCACACGCACCACCACGACCTGGGCGGTCATCGACTCGATGTAGCCGCCGAGTTTCTCCGCCTGCGCGGTGATGGCGTCGACCGTCTCGATCAGGCGTTTGACGCGCAGTCGCAGGTAGGCCGAATACACGATCACGGGCTGCTCCGCGGGGGCGGACGCCGTGGCGGGGGGCTGCATGGGCTGCGGCGTGCTCGGCGCCGTCTTCTGGACGGACGTGCTGTCGCCGGTCTTGCTGTCCGATTTGCTGATCGAGAGCTTGGAGAACATCGAGGGCGCCGACTCCTCGGCTTCCATCGAGTCGGACACCGAGTCCCGGTCGTAGTCGCCGGCGGGCTCGGGGGCCGGGGCGGGCGCCGCGCCAGGCGCATAGGGCGCCTCGGACGCATAGGACATGGGCGGCGCGGACGCCCCGCAGGCGGCCAGCAGGCACGCCAGCAGGGCGATCAGGAGTGGCAGCAAGGTTCTCACGGGGGCCTCCAGACGCGATGGCGACGCGCGGAGGATTATCCCGCCGGACGACCGCGTCAATCCAGCGCGTCGAATCGTTCGAAGGGGTGCTCCATGTGGTCGGTCACCACGCGGGCGAGCACCGCGGCGTGGCTGCCGTCGAGCAGGCGATGGTCGAAGGTCGCGTGTACGCGCATCACCAGGCCGACCCTGATCTCGCCGTCGTCGACGACGGGCACGCTGCGCACCGCGCCCACGGCCAGCAGCAGGGCCATGCGTGAATAGGGCACGAGCGGCACGTAGGCCTCGTCGAGCCCCAGCGAGCCGATGTTGGTGATCGCCGCCGAGCCGAACGGATCGCGCGGCATGCCCGCCCAGCGCATGTCCAGGTTGAGCGTGTAGGCCAGGAACGAGGTCAGGCGCATCAGCGCGAACATCAGCGGCAGCGGCACCAGGCGGAACGTCTGCCGCGTCTTCTCCAGCTCCGTGTCCTGGTGTGCCTTCACGCGGGCGAAGCGCTCGTCGAGCTCGGACACGATCTCGCGCAGGGACTTCTTCTCCGGGTGCTCGATGCGCGCGCCGGACAGATCGAGCTTGCCGTTGCGCGCATCCTCGAGCGCGACCTGGAAGAAGATGGCGATGTCTTCGCGCTGCCGGGGCGTGTGGAAACGCAGCAGGGCGTTGGCTTCGGGCATCTTCTCCAGGGCCGCCGCCAGGGCCTTGCACATGAGATGACTGACCGTCAGCCGCAGGCCCGTCTTCGCGCGGAAGGCCTCGATGTAGGCCATCGCGGCGTCCATGCGCAGGGTCAATGAGCCGTAGACCGAGGGGTCGTAGGCGTCGCGCCAGCTGCCGATGGCGATCCGCCGGAACGTGGACAGCGGCTGGCGCGGGCGCAGTCTCAGGTGGGGCATGGCGGGGTCCCGTCTCGTCGATGGTCCGCGGATACTGCGCCTTCGGGGCCGCGGCGTCGAGGGCTGGCGCCGGCGGCGGGTCGCCCGTACAGTCGCGGGACTCGCTTCCCGCCGGAGGTCGTTGCATGAGAGCGCTCGTCGCCGCGTCGTCGTTGTTGTTGATCGCTGGCTGTGACTCCGGCGGCGGGGGTGGCACGCGGCAGGTGTCCCCCGAGACGCCGGGCGCCGACGCCGCGGGCACCCCCGGGGACGCCGCCGCGCGCGACGCGGGCCCCATCGCCGACGCCGCCGGCCGCGACGCCGAGACGGCCCGGGATCAGGGCGCGAGCACCGACGCCGCATCCCCCGACGCGCTGCCCCCGGACGCCGGCCTGCCCTCGGCCATGTTCGCCCCGGGGCCCTACGGTACGGGCTTCCGCGACGTGGCCGGCCCGTTCACCGTGGAGACCACGGCCGGACCCTGGGACTTCGAGGCGGAATACACCGGCCGCGACAGCTATGTGTTCTCGTTCTTCACGGACGACCCGCGGCAGTCGGCGGACCTGATCGGCTTCCTGAACGCCCTGTGGTTCGGCGGCGCGGCGGATCAGCGCGCGCTGCTGCAGAGCTCACCCCCGGACGTGCACTACTTCTTCGGCTCGTACGACGGCGACGCCGCCCTTGACGTCGCGCGCCTGGAGGCCGACTTCACGACCGTGCTCGCCGGGCTGCCGGCCGACGAGGCCGAGCACTGGCGTGGGCGCCTGCACTTCATCACCGACCCGTTGCCGCAGACGCAGGGCTGGCTGCGGCAGGTGCTGGCGGCCAACTCCTGGCTGTGGTTCGGCATCGACCCGACGCAACACATGCGCCAGCTCGGGATTCCGGCGGACATCGCGTCCGGGCGCCCGCGCTTGATGCAGTTGGCCTTCGAGGCGAAGTATTTCGCCTTCGAGCAGGCCCGCGAGGCGTCGTTGGCTTCTCTGACGTCCGGCGACCCCGGCGCCGAGACATCCATCGACGTGCCGCTGTTCCAGGGCGAACACATCGGCACGGCCGTGGCCGAGGTCGAGCTGCCGCCGCCCGAGGTCATGGCCGGCTTCGACACGCTGCTCGTCGACCTGTCGGCGTACTGCCCGGAGCACAAGGACGAGAACTGCGGCGAGTGGGACTATCTGTCCGGTCTGCAGGTGTGTGATCGGCCCGTCGTGCCCGGCAACCCGTACGAGGCCGAGGCCTGCCAGCCGGCGGTGCCCGAGGTGCCCGCCGTGGTCGAGGTGCTCGGCGCGTGTGTGGGCGGCGCGGTGCCCGACGCGGCGGTCGCGCCCGTAGACGCAGCGGTCGCGCCCGTGGACGCGGCCGTGATGCCCGCCCCCGATGCGGCCGTGATGCCCGCCCCGGACGCGGCCGTGATGCCCGCCCCGGACGCGGCCCCGCCGCCGCCCGCGGGCTGCCGCGCGGACGCCGACTGCGCAGCGGGCGCGCGCTGCGAGGGGTATGTCTCCCCCGTCGAGGGTGTGGCCGGGGTGCCCGCCGAGACGCGCACCTGCGAGTGCAGCAGCCCCTTCGGCACGAGCCGCGAGGGCACGCACACCTGCACCGCCGAGGGCACGGGGTTCAGCGCCTGCAACTGCCCCTGCGACGCCGAGCTCGCCCGCTGGGTCACGACCTACGGCCGCGAGGGCCGCTGGGTCACGGACGCCAGCCCGCTGCTGTCGCTGCTCCGCGAGGGCGGCGCACAGCGGCTGCTGATGCAGTCCGGCAACGCCTATGACATGACCCTCACCCTGCGCCTGGGCAACCGCGGCAAGGGCGCGCACCCGGCCGAGATCGTGCCCCTTTGGCGCGGCGGCGGCTTCGGCCCGGAGTACAACACGGGCCGCGCGCCGCACCGCTTCACCGTGCCCGAGGGCGTCACGCGCGTGGAGCTGGTGGCGTTCATCACGGGCCACGGCTGGGGCCAGGACCGCGAGAACTGCGCCGAGTTCTGCAACCACACGCACCACTTCACCCTCAACGGCCACGAACACGTGCGTACGAACGAGGTCGCCGGCACGGCCACGGGCTGCCAGGACCAGGTGGACCGCGGCGTGGTGCCCAACCAGTACGGCACGTGGCCCTTCGGCCGCAGCGGCTGGTGCCCGGGCCTGGACGTGCCCGCCTACACGGTCGACCTCACGGCGGACCTGGTCGCGGGCGAGAACGAGCTGACCTATCGGGGTCTGTTCGACGGCGCGGACTACGTGCCGCGCCCGCCTGTGAACGGCAACCCGCAGGGGTTCGGCGCGCAGATCAACCTGACGAGCTACCTCGTCTACTGGCGCTGAGCGCCCGGCAGGACCTCGGCGGCCTGCAGCACACCGAGCGCGACGCGGTCTTCCTCGACGAGCCCGTCCCACTCGTTCGCGCTCACCGAGCCCCAGCGCGCGAGGGCTTCGACGACGGCGTCGAGGTCCGCGAGCGCCGCGTCGGCGGCCTCGGCGACGTGCGCGATCCGCGCCCGCCATGCGGGATCGGGGTGCATCGGGCCCGCGCCGAGCACGTATAGCGCGGCGGCGCGGGCGTCCTGCTCCACGTCGTCCAGCGCGGCCGTGGCGCCCGGATCGGCGAGCACCCGGCCCACGGTCTGCGTGCGCAGGTCGATCGCCACACACGGCGGCCGCCGGCCTGCGCTGTGGAGCATGGCGGCCTCGGCCACGGCGGCGCGGGCGTCCTGCCGCGCGCGCTCGGGCACCGGCGGGTCGGGCGCGGCGTCCAGGGCCTCCAGGAGCGCGCCCAGGTCGTCGGCGGGCAGCGCGCCGGCGTCGATGGCGTGCAGCGTGTTCTCCAGCGCGTCGCGGCGGCGGCGCAGGGCGGCGTCCCGCACGGGCGCGGGCGGCGCGATGTCATCGGAGTCGAACACACACTGCTCCGGCGGGCCGTCGTCGTCCTCGAAACGCAGGCGCCGGGCCACGATGAGCATGTGTTCCGCGCTCGAAGACCCCGACTCGGCCTCGATCTCCAGGGCGACCATGCCGGTCTGCTCCTCGTCCCATGACTCGGGTCGCAGCGCCGGGGGCACGCGAGACATCGGGATCCGCTGGAACGACGCGTGCGAGAAGCTCGCCGACACACGCGCGCCGAAAACGCCGGAACACACGATGCGGCAGCCGTGTTCATACATGCCCGAGCTGCCGCGCAACAGGAGCACGCCCGGCGTGTCGTCCGCGTCGAGTTCGTAGTCCCAGCGCGCGCGGGTGTTCATCCGCTCCAGAAGCGCGTCCGCGGCAACGACGCGGGCGTCGGCCATCTCGGCGGCAGGCGCGCCGCTCGACCGCGCGGCCTCGGCGGGCGCGCCGGCGACCAGCACGGGCAGGCCGTGGAGGGTCAGCGTGCCGGCGTCCGCGTCGAAGGCGACCCCGAAGGGCGTCGTTCGGGCCCGCGCGCCGGTGAGCTTCCACGGGCCGTCGAGCGCGCCCGGCGACCACACGCCCAGCGTGAAGACCGCGCCGCCGGCTACGATGCGCAGCTCGGCGTACGAAGTGTACGGGGGCACGGGGCGCAGCCGACGAAATGTCACGGTGAGGGGCGCGTCCGGCAGGTCGGCGAAGGGATCGTGCGGCGAGCGCGCGGCCTCCAGGGCCGCCTCGGCCACGGCCGCCGACACGTCCCCCGGCGGCGCGGCGGTCGGGCCGCCCAGGCGCGCGAGGTCCGACTGCAGCATCGCGAGTGTGGTCGAGGACTCGGCGAGGCGCTGCCGCGTGCGCTCGTATTCGGTGAGGCCCTGCAAGGGCGCGTGCAGCGCGGAGAGGCGGGCGGAGGCCTCGACCAGCGCCGCCTGCGACGCCGATGCCTTGCCCCCGGCCAGCATCACCGCGCGCACCAGCGCCCGGCGCACGTGCAGCGCGCAGGCGCGGCCGGTCTCGACCGCGGGCTCGGGGATGGGTGTCGTCGTCATGCTCAATCCTCGTCCGGGGCCGAAGGGTCGATCACCGCCCGCAGCCTTGCCAGCGCCTCGCTGCCCACGGTGGTCCAGCGCAGGCGGCGCCACGCGTCGCGCAGGGCCTCGGGCGGCAGCGCCAGCCGGATCGCGCGGCTGCGCTCCTCGGCGGGCAGGTGCCGAAAGTCCGGACCCTGGCCGGTCACGCGCGACAGGCTCGTCTGCTGGCGCTGAAGGGCGCCCTCGATGAGGTCCATCGGCAGGTCCGGCGGCGGCATCCGGATGTCGCCGGGCAGGTCCTCGAGCGCGAACGCCAGCGGTCCGGCCGGGGCCACCAGGTACTTCTGCTTGCGCAGCACCCAGGCCAGCACGCGGCCCTGCGCCTCGCCGAGCCCATGGGCCCAGAAGCCCGGCATGATCGCGCCGAACCCCGGCGGAACGCCGAGGAATTCCAGATACTTGCGCGCGTCCGCCGCGCCCATGACCGGCCCGGGCCGCGGCCGGAACTTGGCGGCCTTGCCGAGCTGATCACCCTCGACCCACACGTCGTTGCCGCGCCGCCCCACGACCTTGGACGACAGGCCGCCGAGCGTGAGCGAGTCGCCCTTTTCGATGGAGTCCACACGCCCGATCGCGCGCTGCGTGAGGGCGTCGTACACGATCACGCCGGCGCTCTCGTTGCCGAGCTGGCTGTGCATCGTGCCGCGCGTGAAGGCGTGCTCCAGGGCGTCCGTGGCGCCGAACACGTCGCCTGGGCCGGCGCGGCGGAACAAATCCTCGCGCTCGGCCAGGGTGCCGCTCAGGCGGCTGGGCGTCCAGTGCGCGGCCTGCCAGGGCGGCAGACGCGTGAGCAGGGCCTCCACCGAGAGCGTGCGCGTGCGGTTCTGCATCAGCAACGACGCCGCCTGCTGCACCACCGAGGCCGGGTGATAGGCCGCCAGCTCGCCGCACAGGTCCTCCAGGCCGGCCCGCTCCAGTAAAAAGGCGAACCGCAAGGCTTCGGCGGCGTCCGCGGCCAGGAACAACACGTCCGCGTGGCCCGTGCGGCGGCCGGCGCGCCCGATGCGCTGCAGCAGCGCGGCCACGTCCGGCGGGGGGCCGTAGAGCGCCACGCGGTCGACGTCCCCGATGTCGATGCCCAGCTCCAGCGTCTGCGTGGCCACGCACAGGGCCGTGCGCCGCGAGAGGAACGCCGCCTCGACGCGCTCGCGCTCGGGCCGCAGCAGGCTGCCGTGGTGGGCGTACACCGCGTCCGCGAAGGGCGCCTTGCCCTTGACGGCGGCGGCCACGGCCTCCACGCGGTTGCGGCTGTTGGCGAACACGAGCGTCTTGCCGTGGCCCGTGCACAGCGCCTCCACCACCTGCGGCATGGTCTCGGCGGGGCGCGCGCTCACGGCCAGCGCCCGCTCGGCGGCGGGCACGGACACGACCACGGGGTCGATCAGGTAGCGCGCGGCGACCTGCTCCGGCTGGGCCACGGTGGCCGAGGCCGCGGCGACGCTGAGCGTGCCCTCGGCGGCGCGCACCAGAACGCGCAGGCGCCAGACCAGCGTCGCGAGCTGATCGCCGCGCAGCGCGCCGGCCAGCAGGTGCAGCTCGTCCAGGAGCAGCCAGCGCACGGAGCGCAGCGTCCCCGGATGGCGGCACAGGCGCGAATCCAGGCCCTCGGGCGTGGTCACGAGCACGTGCGGCAGGCGGTCGTTGTCCGGCCGATGGTCGGCCGTGTGGCGGCCCACCCGCAGGTGCAGCCGGTGCGCGATGGGCTCCAGGCGGCGGTGCACGTCGTTCACCAGCGCGCGCGTGGGGCAGATGTACACGACCTCGGGGCCGTGCTGGCCCTCGCCCGTGGCGTGCTCCAGCGCGGCGGCGACGAGCGCCTCCGTCTTGCCGCCGGCCGTGGGGGCCGAGAGCAGGCACTCCCGGCCGTCCAGCAGGTGCGGGATGGCCGCCGCCTGGATGGGCAAGAGGCCGCGGTGGTGCGCGAACAGCGCGTACCAGGTGCGCCGCAGACGCGCGCGGAGGGCGGGGGGGGCCGACATGCGCGCGCAGGATGGCAGATCGCCGGGGGCGGGGGCAGGGGATTGGCGGGGGCGTGCTCCGGCTGGAGCAGGGCTGCTCCGCTGCGTGTCGTCGCGGCGGCCCGCCCGTGGAGCGGCCCTGCGCCGATCTCGCGGCCCAGGGCGTTGGCACGTTCGGTGCAAACCCGAGAGACCAACCGAACACGCTCTCCCGGAGAATCCCATGAAGTCCCTCACCGCCGCCCTGCTCCTCGCCGTCGCCACCCTGACCACGGGCTGCTTTCCCGCCGACCCCAACAGCAACTGCGAGGCGGGCGACCGCCCCCGCTGCCGGGACAACGCCCCCTCGTACTGTGAAGAGGGCGAGGGCGTCGGCGCGGCGCCCGAGTACCGCTGGTGGGGCGTCTCGTGCGGGTCGTGGACGTGCGACGACGGCGGCGACGAGCCCGTGTGCGTGCCGCCGCCGCCGGAGCCCATGAAGGCCGCGCTCACGGACGAGGGGTGCACGCTGCTCACCGTCGCCCCGCCGCCGCCGGACCGGGACTCGGTGGCGATCGACATCTCCCATGGCCCGTACACGCCGCAAACGCCCGCCGATCTGAACGTCGACGAGCAGGGTCGCCGGGAGCTCGCGGTCACGGACTCGCTGGTGCTCGAGGGGGAGATCCTGCAGCCGCTGGACCTGGACGGCGACCCCCCCACGTATCAGGACGATCTCACGCGCGACGACGCCTTCCGCGCGTTCATCGTACGCCTGAACGAACACGTGTCGTTCCGCGGGTCCGTGGTCTCGTCCGTCGGCGACCTGCATCTCGCCGAGGTCCTCATCTGCCCCGAGGGCGAGGGCGTGCGGCCGGTCTTCACGTTTCACCCGGATGGTCAGTGGGGCCCGGTCTCGGGCCTGAAAGTCAGCACGCAGGTCGACGGTGAGGACGTCGCCGAGGCCGGCCCGGTGGACCTCATCGTTCGCTGACGCCCCTCGGCTTGATGCCGGTCAATTCGAGCGGTGTCCCTTCGGACACGGGGGTCCCCGGGGGCCCGCCCCGCTCCGTTGCACAGGGCACGGAGGGTCCCCCCACATGAGTCGTGGTCTGCTCGTCACCTACGCCGGCTACCCCTATACGTCGTCGTCGCTGTTCCCGGACAACGGCATGGCGAACATGGCCGCGGTGGCGCGCGCCGCCGGGCACTTCGTCAAGGTCTGGGATCTGAACACGATCTCGACCATGGAGCGCCTGATGACGGACCCGCTGCGGGCGCAGATGGCCGAGGTCCTCGAGCTGGTGCCCCGCATCGCCACGGACAAGGCCGCCGCCGCCCGCGCGCGGCAGGTGGACGCCGCGCTCGAGGCCCACATGATCGCCGAGTCCGAGCGCCTGGGCGACGAGCTGCTCGCCGAGGTCGACCGCGGGCGCTATCAGTGGGTCGGCTTCAAGCTGTACATGGGCGACGGCCTGCGGAACTCGCTGCGCATGGCCGAGCGCATCAAGGCCACGCGGCCCGGCGTGAAGGTCTTCGTGGGCGGCCCCCAGGCGGATCTGGTGCGCGAGGCCATCCTGCAGCGGTGCCCGTTCCTGGACGGCGTGTCCGTGGCCGAGGGCGAGCGCACCATCGTGCCGCTCTGCGAGTACGCCGAGGGGCGGCGCGAGCGCGCCGAGGTCCCCAACCTGTACTGGCTCGAGGGCGGTCAGGTGCGAAAGAGCGAGGTGCAGCGCGTGACCTGCCTCGACGACCTGCCGCTGCCCTGCTACGACGCCGAGCTCTATCCGGCCATGGCGGGCAACGACAAGATCCGCGTCATCACCTACGACGAGAGCCGCGGCTGCCCCTACTCCTGCCCCTTCTGCATCCACGCGGCCAAGAGCGGGGTCGAGCGGCGGGTGAAGTCCCCCGAGCGCATCGCCGACGAGCTCTCGGCGCTCTCGACGCGGCACGACACGCGGCTGTTCCGCTTCGCCGGCTCCGCGACGCCTTACAGCGCGCTCGCGAATCTCTCCGAGGTGCTCATCGAGCGTAAACTGGACGTGCGTTACAGCATCTATGGCACGGCGCACGGGCTGGACACGCGGATTCTGCCGCGGCTGGCCGAGGGCGGGCTGTGGGGCATCTTCTTCGGGGTGGAGTCCGGCTCGCCGCGCGTGCTGCGCGACGGCCTGGGCAAGCGGAAGAACCGCGTGCCCGAGGTCGAGCGCCTGCTCACGGCCTGCCTGGACGCGGGTCTGTTCACGGTGGCCTCGTTCATCTACCCCGCGCCGGGCGAGGACGAGGAGAGCACCGAGGAGACGCTGGGTCTGATTCGCCGTGTGTTCGGCGGGCGGGATCACTATTCGTTGCCGGTCGCCTTCGCCGGTCTGTTTCCGCAGACGCCCTGGTTCAACGACCGGGCGAAGTACGGCTTCCAGATCGGCGACGAGGACGCGTATCTACAGGAGGTCATGGACTACCGCATCAAGGCGCTGATGCCCTTCGCGCTGTGGCCCGAGGCCACGTACACGCTCGACGGTCGCCGGCAGCGCGAGCTGGCGCAGCAGTCCGGGCGGTTCCTGGCGACGCTGCGCAACGAGGGCTTCGTGACGATGCTGCTGGATGACACCGCCCTCGTCGCGGAGCTTTCGGGCATCCCGCTGCGCGAGGCGCTCGATCGCCTGGTGCGGGTGTTCCTGACCGGGGACATCGCCACCGTGCGGCACCTCGCCGAGACGGTCAACGCCCGCGCCCGGGTGGATGCCGGCCCGCTGCCGCGCGCCATGCCGCGACCCCGGCCGGGTGAGCTCGGCTGCACGCAGACGCCCGTGCCCGAGGCCTTCGCCGTCGCAGTGGGCTGAGCCGCGCTGGCCCTCAGCGGCCGTTGACGCAGTTGTCGTCGACGATGCCGTTGCAGTCGTTGTCGACCATGTCACAGACCTCGCCCAGCGGAAGCAGGTCGGCTCGCCTTTCAGCGCAGTCCGAAGAATCGTTCGGCGGCGCCGCTGGCAATTCTCTGCGCGATCTCCGATCGCAGTGGAGCCCGTCAGGCGGGGTCGTCGCGCGGCGGCCGCCTCGTGCGAGTAGACATCACAGTGCATCCGGCAGGAGCGCGTCGTAGCCCCGCCAGGTTCCGAGCATCTGCCGCCGAACCTGGTCAGCCTGCGCAGCGACCGCGGACCAGTCCTGGCCGGACAACGCCGCACTGATGTCGGCGAGAGCGCCGAGTCCATCCTCCACTGCCTCGGCGCCCGGTGCGCCGTCAGGGTCAGTCTGCAGCACGTCCAGGGCTGCCTGCAGTTCGGCCCCGCACTCTGCGAGCGCGCTGGCGCCCGGCCCGGCAGAGGCCGTGGCTGCGGCGTCAAGCAAGTCATCGAGCGCTCGGATCCCGCGATCCAGGGCCGACCGACTCGGGCGAGTCATCACCAGATACGCCGGGGCGGACACGTTTCCCGAGGTATCACGCACGACAAGCCAAAGCGAGGCTTCCTCCGCTCCGGCCGCCCCGGTCGCTGCATGAAGGTCGTCGAGGCGCAGAGTCGCGCGTGCCTGGAACGGGGTCCAGGCCGACGAGGGGAGGCCGACCGGGTCGGGAGTGGGCATCACCGCCATCATCGTGACACCGGAAGGCTCGGTTCCGGCCAAGTCGCTTGCGCACTCGCTGCTGGTGATGGTGGCCTCGACCTCGTCGCTGGCCTCGATCGTCAAGTCCACGAAGCGGGACGGCGACCGTGTTCCATCCACAACCGCGACATCCAGGACCGGAGGCACCGGGTCGGCGGCTCGGCGAGCACATCCCCATTGCGACCAGGTCGACACGCTCTCCGTCCACCAGGAGGGCGCGCGAACGCGTGACCGGTAGCAGGCGACCAACCCCAGTGGCGGCTGGTCGAAGATCACGTTGCCTTGGGGCATCGCCCCATCGTGGAGCGTTTCGATTGGCCCGTCGGCGAGCTGCCGCTCGACCTGAACCCGGGCCGTCGACTCGACGGCCACGAATCGAAGGTGGACGCCGTCAGTCCCGGAGCACGCCCGCATGGCGGCGACCTCGATTCCATCGTCGGTCGAATCGAGTGGATTTCGATAGGCACCGATTTCGGATGCATCCGTCTCTCCGCCGCCGTCGCTGTCATCGAGGCTTGGATCCGTGCCGGCCTGGTACTCCTGCAGGTTGTAGAGGCCGTCGCCGTCCGGATCGGCCGTGGCGTCGCCGACCGAGAGCTGTGTGCCACGCCACGTCTCCCACCAATCAGGCAGCGAGTCGTTGTCCGAATCGACCCCGGCGGGCAGGTACATCGCCTGCGAGGCCGTCCGTTGGATCATCCCCCAAGTGGGACTGAACATCGTTGCGCGAACGTGGAATGTGTATGTCCCGGGGGTGGAGGCGTTGCGATAGATACCTTGAAACACCCCGTCCCCGGCCGCCGGGTCGTCTCCGTACCCGCCATCCGAGAGATAGACGTGATCCGCCGTACCATCGGGTCGCGCGACATCCACGGCAACCATGGGCCAACCGGACAAACCAGCCTCGCCCAGCGTCGCTCGAACTACGATCAGGTCGCCGGCGCGCCGTTCTCCAGTCGTGGAACCGTCCGCCGCAAGCGAGCGCGCGTCAAAACGCAACCCGACCGGATGCCTCTCTGACATCGCGTAATAGACTCGCTGATTCACTGGAGGGTCCTCCGGGTCGCCGAGCCAGGTCGCCTGCCACATTCCGGCGGGTGGCGCGTCGATGACGAATTGCGCCCAGTGGTCGCCCGTCCACGACGGGAAGACCGGATTGCCGCTCGGGTCGACGAGTGCGGTCTCGTCCAGCCGCGAGCCTGCATCGGCGGCGAATAGGATGAAACGCATCTGTCGCGCCCCTGGGTTGACCTGGAACCAGGGCAGGTAACCGGGGCCGAATCCCCAGGTCGCGTCCTCGAAGGCTGCCTCATACTCGTCAGCGCGATCCATCGCCGCCCGGAATTGGGCCGCGGCCGCCAGGGCCCGGGGAACAGGCCCGGCGAGGGGTTGGAACCCGGTTTCATCGAGATACATGAAGTTGCCTTCGCCGACTTGCGCCGCGCGCTGCATGTCCGCCACCGCGCCGCCGGGCCCGAGTGAGATGGTATCGATCGTGGGGACTCGGAGGGCGGACTGCCGACGCTCCACATAGTTGAGTTCCACGGGGGCGCCCGGCCAGTTGTGTGGTGGTCCCGTGTCGATCTGACCCTGGTTGCCGTCGACCACGAGGTAGGCTTTCGTCGAGAGGTCCTCGGAGTTGTCGTGGGCCGCGACAACCAGCATTCGGTGACGCGTGTCGGCTGGGAGGCAGGCCGTGGTGCACAGGCCCCCGACCCCCCCGCCGGTCGATGCGCGACTCAGCAGCATGTACTGGCCGTGGATCATGCCGTCGCCGATCGCAGCGCCGGTCGCGAACGGATTCGCGCCCGCGATGGCTTGGGCCAGGACGTCGCGGGCATCCTCCACGACGCCGATGTTGACCGGGAGACCGGCTTCGACCGGCGGGCTCAGGGCCATCGCGTCTTCCGAATACAGCACGACACCGACATAGTCCGAGTCACTCATTCGTGCCAGGAGGACGGGTGCCGCACGCTGGATGTCAGCGAAGTACGTGTCCTGATTTGCGGTCGTGCGATCCAGCACCAACATCGTCGCAACGGGCGGGCGGGGCGCGGCTGGATCGCGAATCGTGATGGAATCGAGGGCCGTGGCCACCGTCGGTTCGCAACCGGCGGGGTATTCCGAGACGCGACACGGATGGGGTTGGGCCTCGGCGTCGACCGGGAAGCAACCGGGATGCCATAGGGCCCGAAGATCCAAAGAAACGGAGGGGTTCGCGGGGTCGGCGAGCCCGTACAAGATCTCGGGAAGTGATACAGAATTCCAAAACTCACCCGCGGGGAACTCGTAGTCATCGCCCCCAAAGGGGACAGGGAGGTCGACTCGGGTGGCATCGACTTCCGGATCGTCCAGTCCGGCGCCGACGCACACGGTCAGGTCGCGGAGCAGGGGCCCGGCCTGAGAGCCGTCGGGATTGAATGAACGAATTTGCGTCAGGACGCCGCGTCGGTCGTCAGGGCCGGCGGCGGAGTAGGCGCCCGCGTCGGCCGGCGTCGCCGTTGTCGGGGCGACGATTGCGAGGCTCCGGGCAGCACCCGCGGGCCCCATCGACCATGTGAAGTGCGTCGGGCCGTCGGCGCCACTAACCACGAGCACGACCTCGAACTGTGGTGCGCCGGGTTGTCCCGAGTTCGACCCTGGGGGGACCTCTACCACCTCGACGAGAGGCCCGCCCTGGCCGTAGCGGCAACCCTCCGGTGACCTGCCCATCGCCGCGCCGGGATCGACCCGACTGGCGCAGTTCCCGTGGATCGCGGGAGTTCCGTTCGTGACGGAGAAGATTCGGACCGTCGGGCGAACCGGCGCGCGGCTCTCTACGCGAACGCGGAGGTCTCCGAACGCCTCATCGGGAAAGACCGACATCACGGAGAATCCGCCTTCTTCGAGTACCACCGGCACGTGCTCGCCGACCGAGACGCCCGGCGCAAGAATGTGTCGAGTCGGGACCCCCCCGACGGTGTCCCAACTGTCCACGCGGCGGCGCGGGCGCTCCGTGCCCTGCGCGTCCGTGCCGACCAGGCTTGCCGGCACGACAAGCGGGCGAGGCGCGGCGACCGCTCCGCGGCGGCCCGAGAGGGACCAGCCCCGATCGTGGGGCGTCAGGTCCTCGCTCTCCACCACGTCGGAAGCGTTGAAGTCGCCGGTCCATTCGAAACGCCACCGCGGGTTGATGAAGTCTCGCGACGAACCTGCACCTTGTGACCGGCGTTGCACGTATTCCTTGAGCACGAGCGCAGTGTGATAGTCTGCGAGGATGTGTGGCAGGCTCCGGCCCAGCTTTGTCGTGAACAGCTCGTCGAGGATGGGGAATACCGGGCCCACGCTGGGCGGATTGGGACCACCGCCGCCTGCCGGATTGGCTGCTGCGTGAGCCGCCAGGAACTTCTCGAGCACGTGCCCGAGGAGGTCGACGCCCTCGTCGGAGAAGCGGCCGATATCCCCCGGTGGCGTGTACTGATTGGGGGAGGGACGGGCGGGCGAGTCACCAAAGGGCGGAAACAGCGTATCACCCTGGCCGCGCGCCCACTGCTCGACGACGTAGCGCCAGAACGGTGCGCCTGCGTACCACTGGGTGGTCAGAGGTCCGAGTTCGGTGAGGTTGGCCACATATTGGAAGAGCCCCATCGGTCGTCCCGAATTCACTCGAGCGATGCGCCCCGGATTCGCGGCGCTCGGAGCCTCGTCTTCCATCTTCCACCGGCTCACGCACCGATTCTCGGGGACACGCTCCTCGGGCGGAACGCTGGTCCACTCTTCGAGTGAAGCCAGGACATCCGCGCTCTCGGCGTCGAGGAGCTGGTTGACGATTTCTCCTGGAGAGGCCGGGTCCAGGGTCGAGACACGCTGGGCGAAGTCGCCTGCGCGCACGCAGGCGAAAGGCGCCCAGTTCGCGGTCGGCTCCCTCCAATCCGACTGTCGGTCGAAGAGCGAGTCCGAGACTGGCTGGTCCTGTTCGACGTCGTACCGCGACCACGCCCCCTGGAACGTGTGGAAGAACTCGTGCCCGATGTCGCTCATGAGGGTGCTCGCCGCCGAGCCGGTCGACCAGTGATTGCGGGCCGAACTGAGGGCAAAGTCGAGCTTGTTCCAATGGTCCACGCCGGCGTGGAGGAATCCCTGTCCGCCCGTCATGGCTCCGGTGCGCGGGAAGACGGAGATGTGGACGGGACACGGCTGCCCGTCACAGGCCGAGAGGCCGTTGGATGACAGGGCGACGCCCTCCTTGCGGTCTGGCGCGAGTCCCGCCATCACCTTGTCCTCCTGCCAGGCCGCAAGCAGCGCGGTCGCCTCCAGTCCGAACGCCGCGGCGCGCTCTGACACGCAGGTCGAGAACGGCTTGAGTGTTGGGCCCGTCGCCGCGGCAATGGGCCGTACGGCGGGTGGGAGGGGCAGACCGTCGTCGGCATCGAGGTAGTCGGGGAGCCCATCGCTGTCGGTGTCCGGCGGCCCGTAGGTGCCATCGGAGCGCCTCGAGCCCGCGCCCACCAATTCGAGAACCGTCTGGACCCCATCGCCGTCGTCGTCGGCGTCTCGGGCATCAGGGATGCCGTCGAGATCCATGTCACGGAACCCCTCGACCAGGTTGACCGCCTCGACCGGGTCCGGAACGGAGTCCCCGTCCGTGTCAGGCGCGTACGGGTTGGTCCGGACCTCGACTGTTTCGACATCGTTCGGGATTCCGTCCCCGTCGCTGTCCGGAGGGACGTTGACCTCCGCAGCGTCGTTGACACCGGTGGCGTCTCCGTCGTTTTCCAGGTTCGAGTACGCGAAGTCGGGCCGAAGGTGCATGGGGGTGCCGTCGCCCAGGATGTCCACGGGCTGCGGAGGGCTCCCCGGAAAGTACTGGAGTTCGAGGCTCGTGGGCACGCCGTCGTCGTCGTCGTCCGGGTCGAACGCATCGGGAACGCCGTCACCGTCCGTGTCGACCATCCCTTCGCGCCGATCGGGCACCTCGTCGGCGTCCGAGTCCGCCCCATAGCGTTGGCCGGCCATGTTGGGAGTCGCCCAGCCGACATAGCCGGCCCGGCTGCCCAGGAGACACAGGTCGGCTGCTGAGTACCCGAAGCCGGCCAGTGGATTGGCGCCGCCAGCCAGTTGCCCGATGAGGACGAAACCGGGACCCGCAGGCTGCCCGTCCCCACGCGACGGGAACTCGACGGGCGCCTCCACGTCGGTCTTGCTCGCGATCACCGTCGGGACGACACAGAATCCGCCGTAGCGGAGCGCCGTCTCCGTGCTGTCGTCCGGATAGCCGGAGGTCGCCTTCATGCGAACCCGGAGAAACACCACGTCGGTTGTGTCGTTCATCCAGTCGAGCGGCTCGGGCGGGTCCGTATTCCGGAAAACTCGGGTCGTGTGGGGGGCCGCAGCCCCGCCGCGGCCGACCGTGGCGAGGGGGAGCGGGTTGAGCGCCGTCGCAAGATCGCCTGGATCCCAGCCGCAGCCTGTCGGCAACCGGTTGTCCGGGCTGCCGCTGCAGAGGCCTCCCACGGCCAGGGGCAGACACTCCACGGCGCCCGCGGGTCCCAGCAGGCAGACCTCGATGTCTTCGACGAGATCAGTTGGCGTCGCTGGGCTGACATCAAGGTGATCGTTGAGGTAGGTGCCGAAGTCGATCGTGAGAAGGCGATCTTGCGGGCGATTGCCGCGGCCATTCTCCCCGGGCTGATCGCTCGGCAAGACCTGGATCGGCGTGCAGCGCCCGATCTTGGGCCGGAAGGGCAAGGGATCCCACGCCGGCGTGAACCCCGAGGCCGGGGTGAGCATGCAGAACCACAGCAAGGCGACGAGCACCGCCCTCATGGTAACCTCCCGATGGTGTGTCCGGCCCCCTGCCGGAGCGGGTTCAGACGACTACGGGCAGATGGCTTCGGCCGCTTGCGGCACGTAACCCGAGGCGATGTCCCAGGCGTGAACATACTGGCAGCCGGGTTCGGCGCTCAGGATGCGGTATATCCCACGCTGCGTCGTATGGCTGGGAAGGAGCGGTTCCTCTTCGGGTATGGCTTGACCGATGCCGAGCCAGGGCTGCCCGGCGAACTCATGGTAGGTCATGACCGCGCGGCCCCAGTCGTAGGGTCCAACCCCCTGCGGGCACTCGCGAAACCGACTGCAGCGATCGGCGGGGCTCCAAAGCAGCAGCTCACTGCTCAATCGCCCCTGCGCTTCGAACGTGATTCGTTCGATGCCGTTCTTCGTCTTGGCGAGCACCCGCGGCCACGGTGCGCCCAGCCGGTTGAGGAGCTGAACCTCGTGCCAGTCGCTCGGCACGATCGGGGCCGGTTCGTCAAATGGGACAAGGGCACGCACTGCGGGAGGGAGCGAGCTGACAGGCTCCTCGAGCGCGAAGAGAACGTGTGGAACTCCAGTACCGCGGAGATAGTGTGGCTCGGCGTAGGCGATCGGCCGCGTCTCCTGGAGCCCAATCCCGATTCCGAATTGCGGCACGCCCCACCTCACGTTTGCCTGATCGCCGTCATGCAAGGGCCCGAACTCGACGCAGCCCTGACCGATTGAGGCGAGAACGTCACCAGCGCGGTCGTGGACGCAGACGACCAGTAGGTCGTCCGACGTCCTCCCATCGGTGAGAGAGTAAGTCCGACCCGAAACTGGGTCCGTAGCGTAGTGCATCTCACGCGGGTCGTTGAGCGCGTAGCCGCGCAGCGGTCGAGGCGGCAGGACGATCGTGCCGTCGGTCGCGATCCGGGTCAACAGCCAGCCCGATGCCCCGTCGCCCAGGACGCCATTGCCGTGGACGGCGAAGGCTTCTCCGTCCCAGTCGATCGCGTGCCCGAAGAAGTTCGAGTCTGGCAGCGGCCGGACCACCTGATAGCCCTCGCGGTCGAGATGCCCGACGACGACCTCGGAGCGGACGGCGGTCGTGAATTCGCTCGGCTCGTAGTAGTAGAGAATCGCAAACGTGCCGTCCGGCGCGAGTGCCATGTCCCGCACGTCTCGGCAGTTCAGGCACACCGCCGCGTCCAGGACGTCGAAACGACGGAGCCTGGTCAGCCGCTTTGAAGCCCGGTCGAACGTCGCCAGCGCGACCTCGCCGGGCCACTGCTCGAAGTTGTTCAATTCGCCCGTGTGGATCATGTGGCCGCCAAAGTGGAAGCCGCGCTCGTCGACGAGGAAGTGCCGACGCGGCGCGTTGGGCCACCGGAAATCCACCTCGTCCTCGACACCGAGTTGCCGCGGGTCGATCAGCAGGTCGTAGCACTCAGGGGGTGGTGGCGCCGCGTCGCAAACCGCTCGGGCGTCGCTCGGCCCGGGTGTCGAATTGGCGTCGATGGGGATTGGAATCGCGGCGTCGGCCGAAGCGTCGGGCCGCGACGAAGGCATGTCGCGGGGACTGGCGTCGGAGCGCCCGGCCTCCGCCGGGTGGAGGTCCGGCGCACGCCCCACGTCCGCCGAACGTGTGGCCGCCCCCTCTCCCGTCGCGCCGCCGCCTGATCCCTCGCAACCATGGGCCATGGTCCCAGCGGCAACCAATGCCGTGGGGAGCGTTCTGAGGAGGTGGGTCGGACGCCGGAACATCGTTCGTTCCCTCATCATCGAATCCCCCGGGGTGAGCCGCAACGATCTTCACGTTCGCTTGACTGTAGGAGGGGGGGGGACACGACTCGCAACGGAAATCGACAGCCGCATGAATCTTGCGCATCTCGTGCGGTGCACGCCCCGGCCGGAGCCAGGCGCGGGGTCGTGGCGTCGGAGCAGGATCGGCGCCTGACCGGCGTCGACCTCTGCGACCCTGTCCGAGGACAGCGTCCCGGTCGACCTGGACGACCACCCGCAGGTCCTCCGACCGTGGTCACCGCACGACCTTCCGCGCGACCCTGGCGCCCGGGGCGTTCCGCGTCGTCGCCTACGACGAGAGCCGCGGCTGCCCGGACTCCTGCGCGTTCTGCGTCCACGCCGCCAAGGTCGGCCTGCTGCGGCGGTGAAGTTCTCCAAGCGTACCGCCGACGAACTCCCGGCGCTCTCCGCGCGCCGTGCCGCAGCCCCGGCCGGGTGATCTGTCCGTGACACAGACCCCCGTGCCCGAGGCCTTCGCCGTCGCCGTGGGGTGAGCGGCGCTGGACCTCAGCGGCCGTTGACGCAGTTGTCGTCGACGATGCCGTTGCAGTCGTTGTCGACCATGTCGCACTGCTCGCCCGCGAATGGCGAGATCGTCGGATCCGCGTCGTTGCAGTCGATGCCGCTGGTCGCGCCGTCGGCGTCGGCGTCGAGGAATGCGCCGCAATTCTCGTCGACCTGGCCGTTGCCGTCGTTGTCGAGGCCATCGCCGCAGACCTCGCCCATGGGCGGCGGGTTGCAGCCATTGGCGCAGGCGCCGTTGATGCAGAGGCCCGGGCCGCACATGGGATCCGCCGGGCAGTCGCTGTCGGCCATGCAGGCCTGACCCGCGCCGCCGCCGCAGTTGTCGTCGACCTCGCCGTTGCAGTTGTCGTCGACCATGTTGCAGAGCTCCGGCGCGAACGGCGAGATCGTCGGGTCGCGGTCGTTGCAGTCGATGTCGGCGGGCGCGCCATCGCCATCCAGATCCTCGGCGGGGACCATCTCGTGGCCGCCCATGGGGACCTCGGCGCCGCCGGGGATCATCTCATGGCCGCCTTGGGGGACCTCGGCCCCGCCCGGGACCATCTCGTGGCCGCCCTGGGGGACCTCGGCCCCGCCCTGGACCACCTCATGGCCGCCCATGGGGACCTCGGCCCCGCCCGGGGCCATCTCGAAGCCGCCCTGTTCGGCCTGGCCCTCGTTGGGACCGGCCTCGAAGCCGCCCTGCTCGGCCTGACCTGCGTTGCCGCCGCCCTGCGGTGCGTTCCCGGAGCTGCCGGCGGCGTTGGGATCGGGGTCGTTCTCCACGGCGCCGACCTCGGCGTCCTCGTCGAGCGGGCAGGCCGAGAGCGACATCAGGAGGGCGACGCCGGTCAGGGCGGTCTTCACGAAGCGAAGCGATGTGTTCATGTGTTTCCCGTTTCGGAGTGTGTGTCGTGGGCAGTGTCGGCGGCCGCCGTCTCTGTTCTGTGATTGGATCGCCGGAGGGGCTTCCGTCACGGATTCGGCAGCGCCGCGTACTTTTTCACGGACGCGGCGAAGATGCTGTCGGGGTGGCGCGAGAGGAAGACCGCGGCGCGCTCGGCGGCCTCGGCGCGGCGACCGGCGGCGGAGAGCGTGCTGATCTCCAGGGCGTCGCGCTCTTCGCCCAGGCGGCCATTCGCGTGTGCGCCGCGGTGCGCCTCCAGGGCGGCGAGGGCGGCGGCCGTGTCGCCGGTGCTCAGGGCGCGACGGGCCTCGGCGAGCAGACCGCGCTCGGCGATGAGCGCGGCGTCCACGGCGGGCGGGGCCGGTTCGAGACTCGCGGGGGCCGGCGGCGCGGCCTGCACGGGCAGCACACGGGGCACGCGGCGGGGCTGCGCGACCGGTGCCGGTGGTTCGGCGACCGGGGGCGCCGGGCGCGCCGGCACGACGACGCGGGGCGCCGGGCGGTCGATGGGCGCGGGCCGTTCGGCAGGCACGGGGCGTTCGGCGGGCGCAGCGACCGACACCGGCGTCTCGACACGCGGGGGCGGCTCGCTGCGCAGACGCACGGCCACGACCGTCCCTCCGGCGAGCACGACGGCGGCCAGGCCGAGGAACACCTTGCCGGCCATCACCGCGCTGCTGGCGCTCGTGGCCGTCACGACCGAAGCCGTCGCGGCCTCGGCCGTCGCCGCGGTCACGGTCGCCGCGGTCACACCAGCGCCCGCGGCGAGCGTCGCCGCCACGCGGGCGGCCACCCGGGCCTGCGCGGCCGCGTCCGGTGCGGGCGCAGCACGCTCGGCGGCGAGCAGGCCCTCGAGCCCCGCGTTCGATTCGTGCGAGTCGTCGGGTGTCATCGCTCTCCCTCCCGGGCGCGCAGCCGGCGGACCGCCTCGGCGAAGTCCTGCCGGGCGAGCCGCAGCCGCGAATAGACGGTGTTCAGGGGCAGCGCCAGCGCCTCGGCGATGTCCGGCCCGGAGATCTCGTCGAGCTCGGACATCACGAACACGCTCCGGCGGTCGAGCGGCAGGGCGTCGAGCGCCCGCAGCACGAAGGCGCGCTGCTGCGCCTGCGAGAGCTGCTCCTCGGGCCCTGGCGCGCCGCTCGCGCGCGTCTCCAGGTCACCGTCGGTCGAGAGCGTCTCCGGCCGCAGGCGCAGGCGGCGGCGCTCGTCCGAGGCGACCCGGAACGCGATGCCCGAGAGCCACGGCCGCAGCGGGCGCTCGGGCTGGTAGGTGTCCAGCCGCCGGTGCACCACCACGAAGACCTCGTGCGCGGCGTCTTCCAGGTCCGCGTCCGCCACGCCGAAGCGGCGCAGGGTGTGCCACACGTGCGTGAAACCCTCGGCGTACACCGACTCGAAGGTCGGGCGGCTCGGGGGCGGGGCCGGCTTGGGGACGCCGGGCAGGGGGACGGGCGCGAACATCCCCCTGAGATTGGCAAACGCGGGCGGGTTCCGTCATGAAATCGACGGCGGGCCGATGTGATCCAGGCTCAACGGTACCGGACCACGCCCTCGGCGGTGAACAGGTAGACCGTGCCCCCGAAGGTGGTCATGCCCTCGATCTCGAGGGCCGGCTCGGCGGGCACTAGCCCTACGCCGACCTCGCTGGCGACCGGCTCGAACGCGTAGAGGCCGCCCGTCGTGCCCACCAGGATGCGCTCGCCGACCACCTCGATGGCCGTCACCCGCGGCGAGCCCTCCGGGCCGGTGGGAAAGCCGTACCCCGGCGGCATCACGCCGGCGCCCTCGTTGAGCGGCGCCCACGCGTCCTGCATGTCCCCCTGTGCGTCAGGCTGTGGGAGCGTCAGGAACAGACCGTGCGCGGCGGTGCCGACCATCAGACCCTCGTCGATGCTGCGCAGCGCGGTGACCGTGGCGTCCGAGGGGAGCCCGATCGCGGCGCCGTCCAGGCCGGGGGCGCCGGCGGCCCACTCCGCGGTGGTGGGCTCGTCGCCGCCGAGCTCGGGGAGCGGCGAGGTCCACAGACCGATGCCCTCGCCCCCGAGGACCATGCGCGCGCCGGCCCGGAACCGGTGCTGGGTCACGGCGAGGATCGGGGCCGCCGGCGCGCCGAGCAGGTGGGGTCGCTCGACGGTCGGGTCGCAGACCACGCCGCTGCGCAGACCCACGGGCGTTGCCAGCAGGAAGTCCCCGGCGACGGCCTCCATGTCGTTCACGGGGGGGCAGTCCGCCTGCCACTCGCCCTCCGTGCCGGAGAACGGGCCGAAGAGGACCGCCCCGGTCGCGTCCTTGAAGCTGGCCACGAACGCGCCGTTCAGCAGGCCGAAGGCGAGGAGCTCGAACGATCGCGGGAACTCGGCGTCTGCGAGCCAGTGCCAGCTCAGGCCGGCGCTGTCCGAGTCGGCGCCGAGGTACCAGAGGCCGAAGCGCTGCCCCTCCGGGGCCGTGTCGGGGCCCACGCCGGCGGCGTAGAGCACGCCGTCGAAGTCGAGCGTGTCCTGCACCCGGACCAGGCCGTTCGCCCCGGCGCTCTTGTCCTCGTACATCCAGGGTCGCCGCTCGACCGACTGCTTGATCGCCGTGAAGGGCACGACCCGGAAGTACATCTGGTCGTCCGTCGTCGGGCTGGCGACCGTGAAGCCGTACTCGACGACGAAGGGTGTCCAGGTGTGGTTGCTGTCCTCGCCCGGGGGCAACTCCGTGCGCCCGATGTCGAACCGGCCGACGAACGTGGCGCCGCGATAGACCTTGGCGACGGCCCCCGACCGGTGAATGTCCGGGTCGACCCTCCGCGGATCCCGCTCGGCGGCGAGGGGATCCCCGGCGCCCGGCTCGACCGGCGGCTGGTCCGGCGTCGCGTCCGGGCGGGCCACGACCGTCAACACACCGACCCCGACGGGGTAGTGGGTTTTGCCATCGGCCGCGGCGTAGTGGTAGGCCAGCGCCTTGGGGAACGCCTCCAGGGGGTTGCGCAGCCGGAACGCAAGGCTCTCCGGCTGGGCGCCGTTGGCCGAGCGCCGCTGCAACTCGACCGTGGCGACGTCGTCGCGCTTGGCCGTGCAGATGCGGCCGGGCGCGACTGCACAGGCGCCGGGCGCGTCGGGCAGGGTGGTCGTCTGGCCGACGGAGACGCGCTCGTCGTCGCGCCCCCCCAGGAACGAGGGCCAGTACCCCGTGTCCACCCCGAAGCCGCTGGCGGGCGCCACGGAGAGATCCCCCGGCGTGACCCGGATCTCGTCTTCGATGGGGTTGCCGGCGGGGCCGGCGAGGCCGAACCGGGCCACGATGGTCGCCATGTCGACCTCGCGGCCGAAAAGGTGGTTGATGTCCGCGCCGGGGCCGCCGATCGAGAAGACCAGATCGAGGTTGTGGACGCGCTCGAAGGGGGCGGACTCGAGGGGCTGAAACTGCCAGTCCAGGAGCACGCTCAGGTCGTCGCGGTCGGACTTGGCCACGAGGCGGGTGGGGCCCTGGTCGTACAGGAGCCGGTTGTTCGTCGGGGCGAAGGGGGCGTACTCGGAGATGTAGCCGGCCGGCGCGTCGGGGCCGCGCAGCGACTCCCCCAGGAAGTCGATGCGCATGGACTCGGCCAGGACCCGCTCGAAGGCGTACTTGCCCCGGGCGTCGGAGACGGCGGTGTACGTCGGCGTCGGGTCCGACGGACGGGTCAGCGTGACCGTGACGCCGGCGAGCGGCGCGTCCGTGGCGGCGTCGAGCACCGTGCCGACGACCACGCTGCGCACGCGTCGATCGATGGGCGTGAGCGTGATGCGGTCGAACCGCAGGTCCGAGGCCACCAGCGCGAAGACCGTGGTGGCGCTGTTGGGCTGATAGCGGGGCTGGTTCAGGGGATCTCGCAGGCGCAGCGCGTAGCGGTAGTCTTCCGGCTCGATGACCAGCGGCTTCGACGGCCCGAAGTGGCCCTCGGCGTCCGTCTCGCCCACGGTGGCGAAGACGACCGGCTCCACGCCGGTGCCCGCGGGCTCGTCGCGGATCACCTCGGCCACGATGCCCTCGATGGGCAGGCCCGTCTCGATGGAGCGCACGGTACCGGCCAGCGTGACCTCGACCTCGCCGACGCCGAGCGTCTGGGCCTCCTCGGCGGACTCGCAGGCGGCGAGCAGGAGCGCCGCGGCGCGGAGCGCGAACGCCAACGCAGTGTGTCGTGTGTTCATCAGAAGAACTCCGCCAGCAGGCCGACCTTGAAGGTGTCCGAGAGGGACTCGCGGTCGTTGGTCGTCACCTCGCGCCGCTGCAGCGCCACGGCCACCGCGGGCGAGATCTGCGTCCAGGGTTTCAGGTAGGTCATCGAGTGGGTGAGCTCGAGCCAGTAGGTGTTCTCGGCGTAGTCCGTCGAGGTCTTCACGTCCGTCTCGAAGTTGCCGGTCACCACCGTGGACTCGGTGTTGACGCGCCCGGCGTTGCGGTAGAGGCGCCCGCGGAGCGTGAACTTGCCCACGGGCAGGTCGCGGGCGATGACGTCCAGCGTGGCCTGCAGGCCCGAGGTCCCGTTGACGATCTCCGCCTCGATGGGCTTCTCGGGGAACTGACTGTTGAGCTTCTGCGCGGACTCCTGGCTGTAGATGTACGGCAGGTACTCGAAGCTGCCGTCCAGCGCGAACCAGGTGCCCGCGGCGACGGAGACCTCCAGCTTGGCCGACGCGCCGAACTGCAGGACGTCCTTCTCCTCGTTGAGAAATACCGACTCGCCCAGGCCATTGCGGCGGTAACCGGAGCTCTCGATGTCATCGATGATGAACTTCGCGTTCAGGCCGGGCTCCACGGTGAACAGCGTCCCGGTCGCCTCGCCGCCCTTGGGTTTCCCGAAGAGCCAGCGGTGCAGTGGCAGGATGCCCTTCAGGGCGTCGGCCTCGATGCGATACTGGCGGTCGAGCGTGTCGCTGCGTGCGGTCGGCCCGTCCTCGCCCTCGACCTCGGTCTGGAGCTGGAACGTCAGATAGTCGAAGTAGATGCCCGAGCTGAAGTAGTTCAGGAACGACTTTCGGAAGTACAGCTTGGCATCCATGAACCCCGAGGAGTTGGGGAAGATGCCCAGCGTCAGCAGGTCGCCCTCGATGCGGTCGAGCTCGGCGTGCAGGTCCGCCGGGGCCGAGTCCTTCACGCCGGGGGGCGGCGGCGGGGGCGCCTCGGGCGGCTTCGCGGGACCGAGCGCTTTCTCGGCGAGCTGCATGATCACCGTGCCCAGCATGGCCTTGTAGAGCTCGGCCTCGGCGGCGGCGGCGGCGGCGGTGGCCTCGGCCTCGGCGGCCGCGGGGTCGGCGGGCGCGCTCTCGGGCGCAGCCTGGGCCGCGGCCGACGCGGGCAAGGCGACGAGGCAGGCGAAGGCACGAAGGAGGTGGGTCATCGCCGCGTCCCCCCCACCTGCACGAAGAACAACCCTTGTGACTCCGTGATCACATAGAGCCGCCCGCCGGACACGACGAAGGCGTTGATGGGGGTCCCGCGCGGGAAGTGATGCACCCGGGACAACGTGAAGCGGTTGCCGTCGAGGCCGACGTGGAACAGACCGTCGGAGGTGCCGATGAACAGGTTGCCACCGTAGGCGATGAGGGCCCGGATCTCCGGGAGGGGGTCGCTGGGGAAACAGTCGTCCGTGTCCGGGTTCTGCTCCGGTCCGCAGTTCATGGGCACCCACGTGGCGCCGGTCTGATCCGGATACAGCAGGGCGAGACCGAACGCGCCGCCCGCCCAGAGCAGCCGCTCGTAGGTGGCCAGGGCGCGCACGCCGATGCCCTCGCCACTCAGGGCCTCGCTGTTGAGGGACGGGCTCGAGTTCTCCCACGGGGCCGCGGGGAGGCTCATGTTGCGCGACCACAGACCCGTCTCCCCCGTGGACACCAGGAGGAAGACGTTCTGGTCGTCCTCGCCGCCGATGACACGGTAGCTGCTCATCGAGTAGACGGTGCCGACGGGGGTGGGCTCGGGCGCATCGGGCATGGGGGACATGTCCATCGGCGGCATCTCGTCCAGGGGCCGCAGCCGGGGGAATCGCAGGACGCGCACCGGGTTCGGGCAGCCCTCCTCGTCGGTCTGATCGACACACTGCGCGATGCCGTCACAGACCTCCTCCCGGGGAAGGCAGACGTCGCCGTCGCAGAGGAGGCCGTCGCAGACCACCGCGGGCGGCGCGGCGTCGGGGGCGGCGTCCGCGCCAGCGTCGAGCGCGGCGTCGGCGGTGGCGTCGGGGGCGGCGTCTGCGCTCGGGGCGGCGTC
>CAINDO010000251.1 GCA_903847385.1 uncultured Myxococcales bacterium | reverse complement strand
GCTGGCGCGGGCGGAGCGGGTGTTCTTCGACAAGACGGGCACCTTGACGAGCGGAGAACCCCGCGTGACCATCGCCGTCCCCGCAACTCCAACGGGCGGCGGCAGGGATGACGCGCGGTGGCTGGCGCTGGCCGCGGCGGTGGAACGGCACTCCGAGCATCCGGTGGCGCGCGCCGTCGTCGCGTTCGCGGAGGCGAAGGGCGCCGCGGTTCTCGAGGCCACAGGCTTCCGGGCGGCACCCGGGCGAGGCGCATCGGCTCTTGTCGACGGGGTGGAGATTCGGGTGGGAACGGCTGCGTTTTCCGGCGTCGCAGGCGCGGCGGGAAGGCCCGGCGCCACCGAGGTCTATGTGAGCGCCGACTCACGGCTGCTGGGCCGCCTCGAGCTGCAGGACTCCGCCCGGCCCTCGGCGGCGGCGGCCGTCACCGAACTGCGGGCACTGGGGTTGCGCGCGGAGATCCTCTCGGGCGACAACGCGGCGGCGGTGGCAGTCGTGGCGGCGAGCGTCGGCCTCGAGGGCGGGGCCGGGAGTCTCACGCCGGAAGAGAAGGTGCGTCGCATCGGCGGCGACGCGGTCTCCGGCGCGGACTCGATGGCCATCATGGTCGGCGACGGCATCAACGATGCGCCGGCCCTTTCCCGGGCCGCGGTGGGAGTGACCCTCGAGAGCGGAACGGATCTCGCGCGCGAGCTCGCCGACGTCACGATTCTGGGCGGCGACCTGACCCGGCTTCCGTGGCTCGTGAAGCTCTCGCGCGCGACGCTGCGTGTGGCGCGGTGGAACCTGTTCTGGGCCTTCTTCTACAACCTCGTGGGCGTGGCCCTCGCAGTGTCCGGGCGGCTCCACCCGCTCTTCGGCGCCGCGGCCATGATCGTCTCGAGCCTGATCGTGGTTCTCAACTCGCAGCGCCTCACGCGGATTCGCATCTAGCCCCCGGAGATATGCCGATGAACGAAGTCGCTGTCGCCGCTGCTCTGACGTTCGCCGCCTCCGCGCATTGCCTTGGAATGTGCGGCGGGCTCATGGTGAGTGTCGCCGCGCGCGGCGAGCGCCCCGGCGCCTTGCGCGACTTCCTCCTGCTTCAGCTCGGCAAGGGCACGACCTACGCGTTCCTCGGCGCCCTCGCCGGAGTTCTGGGAGCCGCCCTCACCCGGTCGCCGTTCTTCGTGTGGACGACACGGGGCCTCACCCTGGTGGCGGCCATCGCCCTTGCAAGTGCCGGCTTCACTCTGATGGGCTTCGGACGCAAGGCCGCCGGAGGATTCACGGCCGCCGCCGCCCCTTTGTGGGGTCGCCTGTTCGGGCCGCTGCTCCAGTCGCGTCCTGCGGGTTTCCCGGTGGTAGTGGGCCTCGCCATGGGCTTCTTTCCCTGCCCGCTCGTCTACGCGGGGGTAGCCGCGGCCGCGGCGACGCTGAGCCCGGTCAAAGGCGCGCTCACTCTGGTCGGCGTCGCCCTCGGCACGATACCGGCTCTCGCCATTGCCGCGGGCGCCACGCGCGCGGTCGACGGCGCCTCTGGGATCAGATGGCGCGGCGCCATGGCCCGGGTCGCGGGCGTCGTCCTGGTTCTCACCGCCGCGGTCACGCTCTCGCGCGCGGTGCCGGGCGCCCACGATCAGCACGCCGGACACGTCGCCCCGCCGAGCGCCACGGCGCCCGATGGAAGCCCGGC
>CAINDO010000250.1 GCA_903847385.1 uncultured Myxococcales bacterium | reverse complement strand
CTCGCCTTCGAGGCTCCGATGATGGCGCCGTGCCCGCTCTTTGAGGGCAGCGACGACGGCAGCATCGAGATTGCGAACGTGAATCGCGTGCATGGCCGATTGATATCAAAATGATCCCAGCTGCGCCAGCCGAGTGGGGACGCGCCTCACGATTCGGGTGGGGTTGCACACTGGTCCGCGAGCTCAGTCCGCCTCGCGGGGTCGCCAAAAGCACAGCGCCCGCGGCCCGCTCAAGCCGCGACGCGCCCCCGCAGCGCAGACGCCTCGGCCGTGACGTCCAGCGTCGACTCGGGGTCGTCCGTGCCGTCGGACACGCTGCGCCGGCGCTGCTTCGCCAGGCCGAGCGTGATGAGCTCGCGCCGGCTCTTGAGGAGGCCGCGCGCGACCGTCGACCACTCGGCGTACCAGCGGTAGAGGGCGAGGCGGGCCTGCCGGATGGCCGCGTCCTGGGCAGTCCGGGCGTCGTCGTCCGGCAGGGCGAGGTCGACGTCCGCCAGGGCCACCTCGACCTGGCGCATCAGGTCGGCGCGGCGGGCGGGGTCGTAGCCCCGCTGGCGGAGCAGGGCGTCGAGGGCGGCGCCCTCGGGGCCGGCGACGACGAGCTCGGCCTCCAGCGCGCGCACCAGGCCGCGCACCGCGAAGGCCGGGGGCGCCTCGAGGTCGACGGACCGGGCGACCCGTGCGGCGATGGGGCCCTCGAGCCGGACCAGCGCCGCCCGGATGGCCCGCACCGCGGCCATGCCCTCGGTGGCGAGCATGCGCTGGGCCGCGGCCCCGGCCTGCGCCTCGACGGCCTCGGCGAGCGCCGGCGCGCGCTCCGCCATCTCGACGGCGTCGAGCAGGCTCGCGCCCAGGCGGATCTCGGCCACCGTGAGCCCCGCCCGCTGCAGGCGGGCGCGGATCTCGCGGGACCGCCCGAGCCCCTGCAGGAGCTTGCGGGTGCGCTCGACGACGCGCTCGAGGGTGTGGCTGGAGGGGGTGCTCTCGACGAGGAACTGTGCGCTCATGGCGACACCTGTGTGCGGCGAGCGGGGACCCGGAGATTCGGGTCGATGGCCGTCGCCGTCGTGAAAGCAGTCTCGGATCGGCGTGTTTCACCTGTCGGAAACAACCTGATCGAGGGCGTGCACTTTTTTTTCGCGGGGCCGTTGCCGGCGTCGACCGCCGCGGAGTTGCAACGGGCCTGACTGCAGTTGCAGCGCGCACGACCGCAGTTTTCACGGTTCGAACCGCGGTCGATTCCGAGCCGACCGCGGACGACGGCGTCGCGAATCCGGTTGCAGCGCAACGGACTGCGGTCGCAGCCGGGCGAGGCGCGGTCGCCACGGGCTCGACCGCGGACGACGCCGCGGGCGCGGTGGTCGGCGCGGCGCAAGTGCCCCTCGCGAGGGAAAACCGCATCCCAGGCCGTTGCAACTGTGGTCGGGGTCGTGGCGACCGCATCGAGCAGCGGTGGAAGCGCGCTTTGCCGGCTCGAAAGTCAGGCGAACTCCGCAGTGACCGCGCCGACATCGCCGTCGTGTGCGACCAAGGCGATGTCGTCCGGGTCGCAGTGCCGGTGAAGTCCAGTCCGCGAGGTCACCGCCTGCGCCGCCACTTGTCCCGGGCGCGCGGGGGCGGCGGGATGGGGTCATCGGGCGGCTCCGAGCGCACGGCGGTGAAGGCGCTGGAGTCGCCGTTCTCGATGCGCAGCGTGCCCTCGAGCTGG
>CAINDO010000249.1 GCA_903847385.1 uncultured Myxococcales bacterium | reverse complement strand
TGAACTACCTGGCGTTGGTGCTCTACGGCACCGGCGACTGGCACGGCGCCGCGGGACTCTGGGACGAGTTTCGTCTGATTTGCGCCCGCCTCGGCGACCCCATCGAGCTGGCGCTCGCCCACAACAACCTGGGCTTCCTGTCCCTGCGCCTGGGCGACCCGGAGCGGGCGGCGGCGCTGTTCCGGGCCTGCATCGACCACGCGCGCGACGCCGAATACAACCGCATCGTGCCCATCGCGCAGGCCAACCTGGGCGAGGCGCTGGCCATCCTCGGCGACTACGACGCCGCCGAGTCGCTGATGAACATCGCCGAAGAGGGCCTCAACGCCATCGACGCCCACCTGGACCTGATGGAGCTGCAGCGCCATCGGGCCGAGCTGGACCTGATGCGCCAGCGCCCGGACGACGCCCTGGCCCGCATCAGCCTGATCGGCGCGGAGTTCCAGCCCGAGCTGGCGCCGCTCGAGGCCGCGCACATGCTGCGGATCGCCGCCGCCGCCCACCGGCAGCGGGGCGCCCACGTCGAGGCCGAGCCCCTCGCCCGGCAGGCCGTGACCCGCTTCGACGAACAGTCCGCCCGCTACGAGGCCGCCCTGGCCCGCGAGGAGCTCGCCCGAGACCTGCAGGGTCTGGGGCGCGTGGTCGAGGCGAATCGGCTCGGCAACGAGGCGCTGGACACGTTCCGCTTCCTGGGCGCGCGCCGCGATCAGGAGCGCACGGCGGGCCTGGTGCGCGACCTCACCCGCCAGAGTCAGGCCGGCAACCGCTTCGCGCGGCACGGCGAGGTCCTGCTGGACGTCGCCCTCCACTTCGGCTCCACGCTGGACCTGGACCTGCTGCTGCCCCGCGTGCTGCACCGCCTGGTCGACCTGCTCAACGCCGAGCGCGGCCTGGTGGCGCTGTTCGACGCCAACGGCCAGGTCGAGCGCGCCGTGACGCACAACCTGACCTGGGGCGGTCGAGGCACGCCCCTGCCCCTGAGCCAGAGCCTGCAGGAGGAGGTCTCCCGCCAGGGTCGCGCCGTCATCGTCGACGACGTCCGCACCGAGTCGCAGGCCGCCCAGTGGAAGAGCGTGGTGGTCGAGGGTCTGCGCTCGCTGGTGGGCCTGCCCCTGCAGGCGCGCGGCGGCGAGACCATCGGCATCCTGTACTTCGACACCCAGACCCATCTGGCGGACGACCCGCGCGAGGCCATCGAGCTCCTCACTGGCATCAGTCGTCTGTTGGGCACCGCCGTCGAGAACGCGCGTCTGTTCCGCGCCGAGCGCTTCCGCGCCGAGCTCCTGGCGGACATGGCGCACAACTTCCAGAGCCCGCTCAGTGTGATCTCCGCCAACGCCGAGATCGTCGTGTCCGAGTTCCAGGACCAGCCGGACCTGACCTCGTACACCACGGACATCATGGCCAACGCCCAGCGCATGTCCCGCATGGTGGACCACACGCTGGAGCTCGCCCGGGCCGAGGCCTCGAGCCGCACGCACGAGCCCGAGCGCTTCGACCTGGTGCCGGCCATGGAGCGCCAGCTCCAGGGCATGCAGATGCTCGCGCGGGGCCAGAACCTGCGCCTGCGCCTGGACGCCTCGCGCAACCTGCCGCCCGTCTACACCATCCCCGACCGCCTCTGGATCGTGCTGGACAACCTGGTCTTCAACGCCCTGAAGTTCGCGCGCGAGGGCACCACCGTCGTCGTCAGCATCTCACGGCGGCTCGACCGCGGCCCCGCCGAGGCGGTCAACCGCGTCCTGCCCGACGAGACGGACATCTTCCGCAACGCCAACCTGGTCGTGCCCGACGCCAGCGCCGGTTTCCTCGAGGTGAGCGTGACCAACGAGGGCCGCCCGGTGCCCGCGGACCTGCGCGAGCGTCTGTTCACGCGCTACCAGTACGCAGAGCGCACCGCCAAGGGCAAGAAGTCCACCGGCCTGGGTCTGTCCATCGTGTCCCAGTGTTGCCGCCACCTCGGCGGGACCGTGTGGCTGGACGCCGCGACCGACCAGAGCACGCGCATCGCCTTCACCTTGCCCCTGGCGGTGATCAAGGCGCGGTGAGCCGGGCCCTGGCCCGTTCACACACGGCCGTCAACGCGCGTTCACACACCGCGCGCTCGTCCTTGTTCCAGGCCGCCCCGGGCGCGGTACGGTCGATGCACATCCCTCCGTCGTTCCATCACTTCGGAGTCTCCCATGTTCACACTGCGCCCCTTTTCGCCGGCTCTCTCTCTCCTCTGCCTCATCATCGCCCCGGCGCTCAGCGCCTGCCAGGCGTCGCCCGACGCCGACGCCGACGCGTCCGAAGCGGCCGACGCGCACGACGCGGGCGTTCAGCCCCCGCAAGACGTCATCTGCGACGGCAGCGTCCTCTCGGACGTCGACGCCGAGCCCGCCCCAGACCGGGACGCCGCGCTCCCCCCCGCAGCCCCCTGCCCGTCCGGCCCATACGACCCCCTCGCCGAGTGCACACCGGCCCTGGAGGGCACGCTCTGTTACCAGAGCGACTGCGTCCGCAACGCGACGGACCAGGTCGGCGCCACCTACCTGTGTTCCAACGGACACTGGGACGCCGCCGAGCGCGACGGCTGGGACTGCGGGCCCGTGCAGGAAACCTGCGCCGAGCTCGGCGCCGTGCCCGGTGCACCCTGCGCCGCCGAGCTGGACGGCTGGGGCTGCGACTGGGAGGTCGCCTGCCAGAACACCGAGCCCTGGATTGAGATGATCGGCTGCCGCGAAGGCCTCTGGAGCGAGCCGCTGCCCTGCGAGTGAGCCGGAAACGGACCAGCCCCGCACTTTTCCCGAAAGAAGCCGCGACGCCTCCGCAAAAGGGTCTGCGAGGCCGGCGAGGTGCCGGTCCAAGAAACCCAGGAGAGTGTCATGTCGATCTTCGCCCGTCTGTCCGCCGCCGCCGCCCTCGTCACCACCCTCGTCACCTCGGGCTCGGCCCTGGCGCTCAATCCGCAGCCCGAGCCCCCGGGGTACGGTCTGTTCGACCGGGCCATCTTCGACCTGCGCGCCGATCAGAGCGTCGGCGTGCGACTCACCAACACGGCCGCCCGCGGCACGGCCATCGTGACCGTGCGCTACGTGGACGCCAACGGCCGCGTCGTGCGCACCAGCACGGCGAACATCGGCCCCGGCGGCCGGTTCGACGATGCCATCTCCGTGATGGGTGTCATCGCCCCGCAGATCGTCCTGTCTCCGGACAGCACGGCCGGCGCGGGCGGCAGCGTGAGCCTCTACGACGCCGGCGGCCGCGCGCTGTCGACCACGCTGGTGCCGACGCTGCGGATCTGAACGGGACGGAGCCTCCCGACCTCACCACTCCAGGCAGGTCGCCTGGCAGCCGACCTGGGTCGTGACGTCACCGTTGTTGATCTGTCGCTTGTCGAGTTTCCACGGCGTCCCGGGCTCCGCCGAGCGATACACCGCGCACATCCAGTTGACCGACTCCCGGACCTCGAACGTGCCCGCCAGGGTCAAAGTGCAGAACGCCCGGGCGGGGTCCACCACGGGCAACACCGTGCTCGTCGGACAGTTCCCGAGGGCCCCGAAGCAGTCCTGCGACGAGGTGATCTGGCCGTTCCAGGCCGGGATGCCCCGTGCGGGGATGGCGTCGTGACCGACCTTGAGGCCCTTGAACGGCAGGGCGTTGACCGTGAGCTCGCTCCCCGCGGCGAGCGTCACACCGCCCGTGAAGGTCGTCCCCGCGGCGTCCACCGTGGTCGCGATCAAGCGAGCGACCCGGAGGTCAGCGTCCACGTTGGCCTCGGCCGTATTCAAGACCGTCGTGTGGACGACCTCTGCCTGGACGGTGGTCGCCGTGAGCGTGTCCACCTCGATGTCCGGCTGGAGCGTGAACACGGCCTGCGGCGCCGGGTGGATCTCCTGCCGCCCGAGGATGGTGAAGTCCGCTCGCCCCTGGTCGAAGACCGCCACCTCGATGAACAGCGGCGTCTTACGGCGCAGGGCGGGCGCGATGTCCCGGGCCTGTCCGGGGGCGGCGGGCCGCCCGAGCTTCACCGTGAACGCGCCGTTGTGCACGGCCACCTGCGGGTGGTCCTCGGCCCAGATGCACTGCGGCTGGCCCGTGCCATCGCACGGATCCTGCGCCGGGGCCACGGGCGCACCTTCGTTCGCGTACATGCGGAAACGAAGCCGCGCCGAGCCGTCCACGGGGGCGCCGTCGCGGTCCAGGAACCCCGAGTAGGGCACGACCTCGATCGCCTGCGCCGTCCCGACCGCGCCCAAGACCAGCGCGACCGCCAGTGAGCCGCTCCGCCGACGCGACATCGCCATCCTCCTGAGGCCCCGACCGGACGGCGGGCCCGACATTTCGTTGTGGTTTCAGGGAACCCTAGGGGGAAACCCGAGCCGAGTCGAGCGCGATCCGGCTCGGGGGCCACGCACACTCGCGCACACGCCGAAGCGTCGAGACCGTGGTAACTCTGAGGCCATGAAAAAGCTCGACCTCCACACCTCGTCTCCGCGCGCCCTCGCCCTCGCCCTCGCCCTCGCAGCCCCGGGCTGCGGCGACGACGGCGGCGGCGGAGCTTCGACCATCACCGCCACCCCCGGCACCGCCCTCCATCACGCGCAGACCTGCCAGGTCGCGCTCGGCCGCATCCCCGCGTGGGCCTGCCGCGATGGCGTGGAGATCCCCATCCACGTGGACGGCGTGCGGGTCACCTCGACCCCCGAGACCTGCGACGACAAGGACCTGAAGGGGGCCTGCATCGTGGGCTCCTACGTCGGCTCGGTCGCCGGAGAGAGCCTGGACGGCACCCCGAACCCGAACGTGAGCTGGGTCTACTTCTGTCGCCGCGACGACGACTTCGCCCAGATGATCGGGCATGACACCGTCACGGGCGCGACGTGTTTCTTCGAGCTCCAGAACGGCTACATGCCGCTGGTCGACGGCGTGCCGGAGGGCAAGGTCCCGGGCATCGACGACCCCGACTACGAGCGTGCCTGGAAACGGCCGGAGGCCATCGCGGTCCAGGAGTGCAACACATGCCACACCCCGGATCCGTTCATCCACACGCCGTTCGTGGACGCCGCGCGAAACCCGGACACACCGGACCGGCCCGTGGTGCCCATGGTCGCCACCCCGGACAGCCCGTACTTCGTGGTCGGCGACGCGTTCGCCGCCTGGACCTTCGACTACGTCGAGTTCGACGACAACGCCTGCACCACCTGCCATCGCATGCCGGACTTCACACGCTTCACCTTCGGCTCCGGCGTGGATTTCAACGCCCACATGCCGCCCCTCGACCCCGGCTCGCTGAAGGCGGACTACGACGCCGTGGTCGAGTGCCTCGAGCAGGGGCCGGACAAGGCGCCTGGCTGCGCCTGGGCCGCGCTCGACGGCGCGGAGCCCTCCAAGGACCCGGGCAAGAAGACCTACGTCGGCGAGGCGACGTTCGAGACGACCTACGGCACGCTCGGCGCCGCCGACCCCTTCGCCGCCGGGCAGGCCACCCTGTCCATCACGGGCATCGTGGTCGATGACACGACGTCCGTCGCCGGGCCCGCCCCCGGCGCCCCCGACACCACGCAGCTCGATGTCATCGGCCACCTCACGGTCCCCGACGCCCCCGGCGGCTTGCTCTTCGTGGCGCGGTTCCTCGTCCCGGACGCCGCGTTCACCGACGGCTCGACCCCGTCGACCCAGGCCGGCACCCTGGTCAGCAGCCTCGTCGTCGAGGTCCCGAGCAAGGATGAATCCTTCGCCATCGGCGAGTTGCTGGAAGGCTCGCTGACGCTCACCCGCGCCGGCACCGGCGCCGGCGCGGCCGTCGAGGGCAGCTTCCTGGTCACGTGGCAGGGTGTCAGTGACAAGAAGTGACCCGATCCACGCGCTGCTCGTCGAGGACGATGAGCGCCTCGCGAGCCTCGTCGGCGAGTATCTCGCCCAGAACGAGGTCGTCGTGAGCCTGGCCCGGGATGGCCTCGACGCCTTGTCGCAGGCGCGCGCGCAACACTTCGACGTCGTGCTCCTGGATCTGATGCTGCCCGGGCTCGACGGCCTCGAGGTCTGTCGGCGCCTGCGCGCCCGCTCGGACGTTCCCATCCTGATCCTGACGGCCCTGGGGGGCGAGGGCGAGCGCATCCTCGGCCTGGACAGCGGAGCCGACGACTACCTGTGCAAGCCGTTCTCCACGCCGGAGTTGCTGGCCCGCATGCGCGCCGTGGTCCGCCGCCACCGCGGGGCGTTGTCACGCCAGGGCGACCCCTTCGAGGTCGGCGCGCTGCGCCTCGACCCCACGGCCCGGACCGCACGACTGCACGACACACCGCTCGCGCTGACGATGCTGGAGTTCGAGCTGTTGCTCGCTTTTGCCCGAAACGAGGGCAAGGTGCTCCCGCGCGAACACATCCTCGAGCTCGTACACGGCACCGCCGACGCGGCCTTCGACCGCTCCATCGACGGCCACATCTCGCGCCTGCGCCGCAAACTCGGCGACGACCCGCGGCAGCCGACGATGCTCAAGACGGCCCGGGGGGCGGGTTATCTGTTCGTCGCGCCGAAGCGGGTGCCGTGATGTGGCCGCGTCTCACGGTCACGCGCCGCGTCGCGCTGATGTTCTTGCTGGGCCTCGTCGCCTCCGTTCTGGCCGTGGTGCTGTTCGCGACCGTGTATTGGCGCGGCGAGGACGAGTCGAAGCCGGCGCGGGACTCGAACGTGTTCGCGCTCTCGGCGATGCTGGTCGAGGCGCGTGGGGACCCCGCCTTGACCGCCCGCCTGCTGGACCTGGCGAAGCGAGACCTCCCGGACGACGCGCTCAGCGTCTACACCGCGGACGGCGTGCTGGTCGCGACGACGACGACCCCCGCCTTCCCGCCGCTCCCGGTGGGGACCGCGCTCGCAGACGGCCTCGGGCTCGACACGCGGGACACACAGGCGCTCGAGATCGTGCCCATCGACGCGGCCAGCGGCGCCCGCTTCTACGCGCTGCGTCGACTCCCCGAGAAACCCGCGCCGGCCGGCGTCGCGCTTTGGCTGTGGATCTCGGCCGCCCTGCCGGTCGTGTGTTGTCTCGTGGTCGCGCTGGTGCTCGGCCGTTCGATCACCCGCCCGCTCGACCGCATCCTGCGCACGTCCCGCGCCCTGGCCGAGGGCGATCTGTCGGCCCGGGTGGGCCTGAGCCGGCGCGACGAGCTCGGCGCGCTCGCCTCGACGCTGGACGACATGGCCGAGCGCATCGCGAGCCTGCTGCGGGCGCGCACGGAGCTGTTGGCGCTGGTCTCGCACGAGCTGCGCACCCCCCTCTCGCGCATCCGCGTCGCACTGGATCTCGCCGCCGAGGGCGACGTCGAGCGCGCGCGGCGGGCGCTGTCGAGCATCGGCCTCGACCTGGCCGAGCTGGAGCGTCTGTTGGGCGACACCCTGACCTACACCCGGCTGGAGCTGGTCGAGCGCGGCGGCGAGGAGACGCCCCTCGCACTGGAGGAGTTCGACTCGACGCCCTTCGTGCACGAGGCCGCCGAGCGATTTCGTCACGCGTTTCCCGAGCGCGCGCTGCACGTCGAGACCGACGCCGACCTGCCCCTGCTCGTCGCCGACCGCGTGCTCCTGATGCGCGTGGTGCTGAACCTGCTCGACAACGCCGCCAAATACGGCCCGGCCGAGCCCGGCGTGCGGCTGCGCGCGACCCACGGCGCGGGGCGCCTGACGCTCGAAGTGACCGACGCGGGCGAGGCGCTCGACCCGGCCGACGTCGCGCGTCTGTTCGAGCCGTTCTTCCGCGCCCGCAGCACCCAGCGCGGCGCGACCACGGACGGCCTCGGCCTCGGCCTGACCCTGTGTCGCCGCGTCGTCGAGGCGCACGGGGGCAAAATCACGGCGGAGAGCGCGAGCGGGCGGGGCACGACCCTGCGGGTCACGCTGCCCTTGTGATGCCGGCGCCCGGCGTCACACCCCGCCGATGACCCCCTGACTCTTCAGCGCGAACCCGATCATCTTGTACAGCAGCCGCGCGCCGACGTTCGCGTCCCACTCATCCGCCTCGTTCGACCCCGGGGCGACCTCGACGAGGTCGAGGCCGACGATGCGGCGGCCGCTCTCCACCACCACGCGCAACAGATGCAGCGCCTCGGCGTAGCTCAGCCCGCCGGGCACGGGTGTGCCCGTGTTCGGACACAGCGTCGGGTCCAGGCCGTCGATGTCCCAGCTCAGATACACGTTGAGCGGGAGGCTCTCCACGATCTCGCGACAGAGTGTGTCCCAGGTCTCGCCGCAGAGCTTGCGCCGTTGCAGATCGCCATCGAAGAAGGTGCGAATGCGGCCGTCCGAGTCGGCGATGAACCGCGCCTCGCGCTCGCCGAAGTCACGGATGCCCACCTGCACCAGGCGCCGCACCGCGGGCACCTCGACACAGACGTTGTGCATGATCGAGGCGTGGCTGTAGGTGAAGCCCTCGTAGGCCACGCGCAGGTCGGCGTGGGCATCGAGGTGCAACACACCCAGATCAGGCGTGCGCGCGGCGATGGCGGCGATGGCACCGAGCGGGACGCTGTGATCGCCCCCGAGCACGGCCACCAGCTTGCCGCGGCTGAGCCAGATGTCCGTCTGGGTATAGACCCAGGCGTTGACCTTGGCCGAGAGCGCGTTCACGTGGGCGAGCGCGGCCTGCGCCTCGGGGTCGTCGTCACTGGCGCCCCCGGCGGCGATGATCGGCTCGGCGGCGGCGCGGGCCTCGGCGTTCCAGCGCACGATGTCATCGGAGGTCGGCAGGAGCGCGATGCCCGGGCCGTAGATGCGCCCGAGCTCGCCGTCGAACAGATCGACCTGCCGCGAGGCCGCCAGGATGGCCTCGGGGCCGCCCGCGGTGCCCGCGCGGTACGAGGTCGTGGCCTCGAACGGCACGGGCAGCACCACGACGTGGGCCTCCTCGGGGCCGAAGGGCAGGCCGTACAGGCCGCTGTCCTCCCCCGCGGCGGCGTCCGGGTCGAAGTGGGGGAACGGGGTCTGGGGTTTGGGCGTGGACATGACTACTCGAACTGCAGGCCCGCGGTGGCCACGGTGACCTGGACCGCGTAGCGTTTGATGGGCACGGGGGTGTTCTCCAGGCTGGAGATGACACGCGTCTCGCCGGCGAAGAGCGGAATGTCGTGGGACCACGACACGGCCAGGGCGTCCGCCTGTCGCAGCTCGTCGGCGGCGTCGAAGCGCATGATGTTGAAGGTCAGCGCGCGCATGGGCACCGTCCCGGTGTTGCGGATCTCGAAGATCACCTTGTGCCAGTAGCCGCCCTTGAACGGGTTCTCAGTGACCTCGGACCAGCGCTCATAGACCTCGATGTGCACGCCGGCGGGCTGCGGCACCGTCCATTTGACGTCCACGGGTTTGGCGGCGGGCGGCGGCGCGGCGGGCCGGGTCTTGATGTGCAAGAGGTGCATGCGGGCGGCCATGGTTTCGCCGGGCACCTCGCTGATGATGCGCACGGGCACGGTGTCGCCGGGTCGCAGGGCCTCGCTCAGGCTGATGATCACGAACTGCATCTGCCGCTTGAGCACCTTGCCGCCGGCGTCCAGGTACTGCGCCTCCGTCTTCAGCTCGGTGATGTCCTCCTGGCCCTCGTTCTTCAGCAGCAGCCATGCGTTGAAGTAGCTGCGCTCGGGGTAGCGCTCGAACCAGGCCGACTTGACCTCGACGCCGATGTGTTTCGCCGCCAGGCCGGGCTCCAGGGCCAGCGAGGCCGAGGCGCGGCCGTCTCCGGCCACGGCGAGCGGCGGCGGCACGCTGGCGGCGAACAGTCGCTGCGGCGGGATGTTGCCGGGCTCTTCGGTCGGCAGGGCGTTGGGGTCCGGCGGCACGTCTCCCTCCGCGGCGGCGGTCTCACTGGGCTCCGCCGCGGCGCTCGCCGGCGCCTCGGCCAGACCCGTCGCGGGTGCCGGCTTCTGCAGCACCAGGAACGCGATGAGGCCCACCAGCAGCAGGATCGCGACCACGAGCGCCGCCCACAGGCGCGCGTTGCCCGGACCCCCGCCCCCATTGCGGCGTTGCTCCGCCGCGTCCAGGCGGTTGAGCAGCTCGAACGAGGGTTTGTGGCGGGGGTCGAGCACGAGTGTGCGGCGCACGAGCACGCGGGCGGCGGCGTCGTCGGAGCCGTGGCCCTCGGCGATGGCCAGCGCGGCCCGGGCGGCGGCCAGGGCGTGCAGGGTGTCCACGTCGTGCGGACGCAGCGCCGCGGCCGTCTCCAGCTCCTCGGCGGCGTCTCGCGGGCGGCCGTGCTCCAGGTATCCCAGGCCCCGCGCCAGCGCGTCCGCCGCCGTGCGCTCCAGGCGCTCGCGGTCGCCCGTGGTGAGGCCCAGATCCTTGGCCACCGCCGCCAGCTCGACGGGCGTCGGGGGTGCGTCCTCGCCGCGGTGCAGCAGCTCGAGGACCTTCTCGATGTACGCCCGGAGCGGGTCGCCCGGCGGCAGTTCGTCGTGGGTGCTCATGCGCGGTTTATCGCATGAACCGGGCCGCCGGACTTACTTCTTCAGGCAGGCGCCCGTGGCGATCGTGGCGCCGCGTGCCAGGAACTTGAACTGCGTGCCCTCGGGGCAGGCGGCCTCGGTCAGCGACTTGGCGCCGCAGAGCTTGGGGCCGATGCTGGCGGACAGGCACACGTTGCCGTCGGCGTCGCCGCAGTCGGCGGCCTTCTTGCACTTCTCGCCGATCTTCGCGGCGTTGGCGTACGGGTGCATCTGCGGGTTCCCGTCGATGCCCATCACACCGTAGAAGACGTCCCGGCTGTCGTTGAGCCAGTTCGAGTTCAGGTCGCCGACCAGGGTGTAGAAGTCCACCGGGCGGTGGTTGCCCGCCGAGTCCAGGGCGATCAGGCTGCTCAACAGCTCGTCCGTGCCCTGGCCGTAGCTGTAGTTCACCGTGGTGATGACATCCAGGTTGTCTTCGCTCTTCTCCGGGTTGGCGTAGAGCATGTCGGCGTACTGGGAGTAGGTCTGGCAACCCTGGGCGATCACGAGCTGCTGCTTCTTCGTGAAGGGCGCGTTGGCCAGCTCCAGGTAGTTCACCGTCGCGGCGCGGGCCTCGTCCAGGTAGAAGCCGAAGTACGGGCCGGCGTGGCCGTTGTAGAAGAACACGTCGCGGGCGACGAGCTCGGACACGGCCAGATCGTGCTGCTTCTTGCGGTCCGTCGTGAACATGTCCGAGTGGTACATGCGGACCTCGATGGTCACGTCCTTGCCGTTGGCCTTGGCCGTGCGGGTGAAGACGCCGCTGTCGGCCTTCAGGTCCTCGAACCTGGCCACGGGGGCCTTGAAGCCGCTGTCGACGAGCAGCTCGAAGGCCGACCGGCTCTCCTGCAGGTCGGAGCGCGCCGTGTTGTAGTCGTGGCCGTAGAAGAGCGTCAGGTCGTACACGCCGTCGGCCGTGAACTGGTCGTAGGCCGGGTAGGCGTTGCCCGGGTCGGGCAGGCGCTCGATCTGGCAGGGGATGGTCTCGATCTCGCCGCTGTACTTGGCCGGGTCGAAGTTGCGGACCTCGCCGCGGGGCACGGACTGCGGGTCCACGGTCGCGCCCTTGGGGAGCTTGATCTCGAAGGTCTTGCCGCCGTCCGGGGTGTCCTTCAGCTCGACCAGGCTGAGCAGGTCGCGGGGGCCGGCCAGGTCGATGGTGAAGGTCACCTGGTAACCGCTGGAGGGGTCGCCGCTGACGTCCAGCGTCTCGACGCTGTAGTTGCGGACCATGGCGTGGAAGCCGCCGTAGCCCTCGTTGTGGAAGAAGACCTCGGACTCGCTGATCTTGCCGTCGCCGTCGTGGTCGATGCCGCGGAACTTGTCCGTGACGTAGGTCGTCAGGTACAGGCCGAAGGCGGTCAGGCGGCGGGACACGAGGTCGGCGCGCTTGGCCTCGTCGTTGAACTCGTCCTTGGTCATCGCCACGGGCAGGGTGCCCTGCACCTCGAACTCGGCGGCGACGCTGGAGTAGTAGTTGTCGGCCTTGCCGTCGGCGACGACCGCGTAGGCCTCGTCGGCGCCGGTCGTGGCCGTGGTGTCCGTCGAGGACTTGCCGGATTCACCGCAGCCGGTGGCGACCAGGGCGGACAGGCCGGCGAGCAGGGCGAAGGGGGCGGCGAGGCGAGCGGACGGGCGCATGGGGCACTCCAGATGGTTTCGCCCGCGGTCTCGCAAACTTCGTGCCGAGCCGATCGGCTACTCGAGTGACCACTCCACGCGGTACAGCGTGAGCGGCTCGGCGCGGCCCTTGAGCACCACCGGGCCGAGCGGGGTGGTCTTCCACACGTCCGCACCCGGCGTGAGCGCGCGCAGCGTGGTCTCCGAGACGACCACCTCGCCGGCGCCGGCCACCGCGCACACCCGCGCCGCCAGGTTCGTGGCCTCGCCGATGGTGGCGTACTGGATGTACTCCGCCGTGCCGATATTGCCCGCGGCCACGGGGCCGGTGTGCAGGCCGACGTGGATCTGCAGGGGCACGGGCAGCGGCAGCGTGGCCAGCACCCGCTGCATCCCCACCGCCGCGCGCAGGGCCCGGTCTGCGTCGCCGGGCAGGCGCAGCGGCGCGCCCCACACGGCCAGCAGGGCGTCGCCGATGTACTTCTCCAGCGTGCCCTCGTGCCGGAACACCTCGTCCGCGATGGGCGGGAAGTAGGCGTTCAGGAGCGCCATCAGGTCGCGCGGCGCCATGCGGGTGGACATCTCGGTGAAGCCGCTGATGTCCACGAAGAGCGCGGTGATCTCCGTGTCCGCCGTGGCGAAGGCGTCCCGCAGGGAGAGCGCCTCCGACCGCAGCTTCTGCACCGTCGTGGGCGGGAAGAAGCGCATCAGGTTGTTGCGCACCACGGCCTCGCCCTCGAGGCGCTCCCGCAGGCGGGTGTTCTCCAGCGCCGAGGCGGCCAGGTTGGCGAAGGCCGACAGGAAGTCCAGGTCGCCCTCGGTGTAGCGATCCGGCGCGACCTTGCTGTCCACGTAGATGACGCCGAGCAGCTCGTCCGCGAAGAGCAGCGGCGCGGCCATGGCCGAGCAGATCGCCGCGGCGCGCACGGACTGCGAGCCCGCCAGCCGGAAGTCCACCAGGGCGTTGCTGAACAGGCCGGCGGCCCGCTGCGTGCGCACCCAGTCGATGATGCGGCGGCTGTAGGGCGTCTCGTCCGTCACGCCCTGCCCCGCGGCCCCCCCGGCCATGGGCGCCTCGTTCCGTACGGCCACGGGCACGAGCGCGTGGGTGCGCGGCTCGAAGAGGAGCACGGCGCCGCGGTCGGCCTCGAGGAGCTGAAAGGCCAGGTCCAGGATGCGCGTGGCGATGGTCTCGGCGTCGGCGGGCGCGGCCAGGAGCTGGCTGACCCGCAGGAGCAGGCGCAGCTTCTCCTCGGCGGACCGCGCGGCCACGGGCGAGGGCAACTGCAGGCCCTTGAGCGTGGGCAGCGACTCCGGGTTGGCGGCCACGGCGGCGCTGCGGGCGGGGTCGAGGGAGCCCGCCGTCAGATCCGAGGGCTGCCGGCGCACCGCCGTGGGCTCGAGGCCGGGCACGGCCAGGCCCGGCACGGCGTGGCCGCCGGAGTCCGCGGGCGGCGCGGCCAGCACCAGGCGGAGCGTGACCTCACCGACGCGCACGCGATCGCCGGGCTGCAGCGCGTGCGAGCGCTCCACGCGCGCCTCGTTCACGTACGTGCCGTTCTTGCTGCCCAGGTCCGAGACCCAGGCGCGGTCGCCCTGGATGTCCAGCCGGGCGTGCTGCCGCGACATGCTCGCCGAGGCCACGCTCACGGTGCAGTCCTCGGCGCGGCCGATGGTGCAGACGCCGTCGTGCACGGCGAGGCGGCGTTCTTCGGGGCGTCCGGGGAAGAGGATGAGCTCGAACACGGGCAGAGCCTACCAAGTTCCGGCGTCAAACCGAACTTCGCCGATGACTCACATTGCTCCCTGTGTTCGTTTTCTCTCGGTGGCTCGGCGACTTCTGGAAACTCACATCGCGGCGCGTGTCTGGCCTCGCGGGGCCCCGCCGGGCAAAGCCTTGGAAGCCTTGGAGCATGTGTTCGATTTGAGAGATGTGTCGCTCGGGAAAACCCTGCGGGAATCGCCCGTGATTTTCTTTACGGGTCGGAAAATTGCGGTATATCGGTACGCGTGTGTCCTGCGGGACACGCGGGGGTCGCGTTCTCCGCCGCGAGGCGGGGGTTCTGGAGGGGTGGCGAGTCACGTTTCGCAGGAAGCGAACGGAGAGTCATGTTCAGCCGCCGAAACATCCTGACCGGGCTCGACCGGTTCTTCGAATTGAGCGCGCGTGGCAGCACGTGGCGGCGCGAGATCGGCGCCGGCGTGACCACGTTCCTCACGATGGCCTACATCCTGTTCTTGAACCCGGCCGTGCTCGGCGACGCCATCGTCGTGCCGGGCGTGGAGCTGCGGCCCCAACTGCTGGCGGCGACGGCCCTGTCCGCCATGGTGGGCTGCCTGCTGCTCGGCCTTCTCGGGCGCTACCCCGTGGCCGCCGCGCCGGCCATGGGCCTCAACGCCTACTTCGCCTACTCCGTCGTTCAGCGCGAGGGCGTGCCCTGGCAGGTGGCCCTGGGCGCCGTGTTCCTCAGCGGCCTGGTGGGCACGCTCTTCAGCTTCTCGTTCCTGCGCCGCATGATGCTGGCGGCGTTCCCCCCCACGCTGCGGCTGGCCACCATCGCGGGCATCGGCCTGTTCCTGATGATGCTCGGCCTGCAGTCCGCGGGCATGCTCACGCACGGCGAGTTCGTGCCGGGCATCGGCGAGGTCTTCACGCTCCCGGCCGCGCTGGCGGCGGGCGGCCTGGCGCTCCTGCTGCTCCTGCACCGTCGGCGCATCCCCGGTGGCATGGTCATCGCAGTGGGGGTCGTCAGCGCCCTGTGCATCGTGTCCGGCGCGCCGGTCTACGACGGCGCCCCCTTCGCCGGCCTGCCCGAGTCCATCGTCTCCACGCCGGTCTGGCCCGAGGACCTCTTTCTGAAGATGGACATCCTGGGCGTGTTCGAGCTCGGCCTGTTCGGGGTGGTCGCCGCCTTCGCCTTCGTGGACGTCTTCGACACGGTGGGGGCGCTGATGGGCCTCGCCGCCAAAGCCGACATGCTGGAGCCCGGCGGTCACCTGCCCCGCGCCGGTCAGGTGCTCGCCGCGGACGCCCTGGCGAGCGTGGCGGGCGCCGCCTTCGGCATGAGCCCGACGACCGCCTTCGTCGAGAGCGCGGCGGGCATCCAGGCCGGCGGGCGCACGGGCATCACGGCCGTGGTCGTGGCCGCGCTCTTCGGCGTGAGCCTGTTCGTGTGGCCCCTGGCCGCCGTCATCCCCGCCGTGGCCACCGCGCCGCTCCTGCTGTTCCTGGGCGCGCTCATGTTCGACGCCGCCAAGGCCATCCACTGGGACGAGCTGCCCCTGGCCGTGCCGGCGGCGATCACCATCGCCACGATGGGCGTGACCATGAGCATCGCCTACGGCATCGTGGCCGGCGTGCTCACCTACTGCGGCTGGCAGTGGGCCTACCGCGGCATCCGCCAGGTCCACTGGGCCACCAACACGCTGGCCGTGGCCATCATCGGGCGCCTCACGCTCCTGGCCGTCGGGGTCATCTGAGGGCCTGAGCCCTCGCCGGGCCCCGCGCCTCAGGGCGCGACGTGCCCGCCGACGTCGTCGAGCAGCTCGATCTCGCCCTGGAGCGCCGGGTCGATGGCGCCGATCCAGTTGCCCTGCACGAAGAGGCCCTGCCCGCCGCGGGGACCGGCCGCGCGGGCCCGGAAGCCGCGGGCGTCGGCCACCACGTAGAGCCGCCCGTGGGGCGGGATCACGGTGCCCGGCTCGATGCGGCGGTCCATGCCGGCGCCGATGAGCACGTAGCTGCTGATGTCCAGGGCGGCGTCGCCGGTGTTCTCGAGCGCGACGTAGGCCTCGTGCGGGGCCGCCGGCGAGGGTTCGATCTCGGCGATGCGCAGCGTGAGCTCACCCTGCGACGGCGGCAGCGGGCCGGCCGGCATCGCGCGCTCGGTGAGCGTGCTGTAGATCCAGGCGCGGCGCGGCGCCAGGAACTCGTTCACCAGCCGCGCGACGCCCTGGTCGAAGGTCTGCGGGGCGTTCCAGCTGCCCCAACGGGCGTAGTCCAGGTCGGCGTCGGGTTTGATCAGGCCGATCTGGATGCCCACGCGGCTCTCCAGGTGCAGCAGGTCGAGCGGGGTCTCCGGCGGCTGCACGAGACGGTCCACCAGCGACCGCACGCGCCGCACGTACATCGTGTTGAACTCCGGGATTGCGAACAGCGCGCCCGTCAGCGCGTTGTTCGAGCCGATGAAGAGCCGGTTCTGCACGTAGATGGTGTCGTCGAAGTAGTTGAACTGCGGCGTCCAGTTGTGGCCGAAGCTCAGGTCCAGGTCCCAGATGATGTACCACCACTCGCCGGTGCCGTTGGTGTCTTGGTAGGCGTAGTAGTTCTTGTGGCAGCAGTCCGTGCTTGCCGTGACGAACATCGCGGCCAGGAAGTTGGCCATCGCGGCCAGGTTCACGTGGTCGTAGATCCACAGCCGCTTGGCGTCGCCGGCCTGCTGCAGCCCGGTGATCAGCGACTGGAGATCGGACTTGTCCTCGTCCTTGCGGGTCTTCTTCTCGCCGCGGGTCGTGTCGGCCATGGCGTCGTACATCTTGTACAGCGCGCCCTCGGGGTCGCGGCCGTTGCGCTCGAGCATGCGGTCGTCGCCGTCTTCGACGATCTCGTACAGCGCCAGGAACTCGCCGTTCTGGCGCACGTGCACGGGGAACGCCAGGTGGTGGTCGGCCTCGGCGTCGCGGTAGATCTCCCAGGCCAGCGTGTTGCGCATCTTGGCCTTGTCCGCCCAGTTGGTGAGCAGGTTCAGGTCCTTCACGCGGCCGAGGTCCGGCCGCAGCTTCAGCCGGTGGTCGGCGTTGAAGTCGAAGTTGTGGCTCTTCTTGGCGAAGCCCTGCGTCGACTGGCCGTGAATGTTCACGTACACGTTGTCGTACAGCTCCTCGCCGTAGAAGAGCGTGGCCCGCGTGCCGGCGGCCGTGCCCGCGGCGGCCGGCGTCTGCACGAACCAGTGCAGCACCGGGATGGCCGTGCTGATGCGCGCGTCGGTGGGCACGGTGCCGTAGTAGTGCTCGGAGTCGAGGGCGTCGTCGAACTCGGGCGCGGTGACCGTCCGGTGGTTCGCGTCCGTCACCCGCACGGCGAAGCGCACCATCTGCCCGCGCACCGCCGCCCCGCCGGGGATCTCGGCCTGGTACAGCCCGCCGCCGGCCTCGACCATGGGGATCTCGGCCTCCAGGCCGAACATGTGCCGGTACACGAGGGTCACGCCGGTCAGGGGCGCGGTGCCGGGCACGACCTGCGCCGTGACCGGAATGCCCTGCCCGGGCTCGGCCACGGGGAACGGATCGACGACGCGCACGTTCGGCCCGGTGTCCAGCCCTTCGTACAGGTTGTCCGCGCCGGGGGTCGGCGCCGGGAGCGGCTCCGCGGCGATGGGGCGACCCTCGGCGTCCCGGGGCACGGAGACCCAGCGCCCGAGCACGCGCGGGGCGAAGAACAGGCGCCCGTCGTCGGGCTCCGCGTCCACGACCTGCGCGGCGAGCACGTTGTCGCCCCGTGAGAGCAGGGCCGCGTCGAGCACCAGGGACTGCGGCGTGCCCGACTCGGCGGCCGTGCGCGACCGCAGCGCGAGCGCGTCCGGCGTGGCCGGGCCGCCGACGTTCTCGGCGACCGCCAGCGCGCCGGAGAGCCAGGCGTAGAGCCCGTCCGCGTAGGTCGCGGAGAGCACGAGCCGGTTGTAGGCCGCCGGGTCGGCGACGTCGAAGTGCAGCCGCGTGTAGAGCGTGCGCGGCGCGCCGGGAACGAGCGTCTCCAGCGCGCGCGCCGGCCGCACCGAGCGCGAGATCACCGCGATCAGGCTGGTCGTGTCGCCGGCCTCGTCGGCCTGGCCGCCGGGGCCCGTGGGGTCCACGGCCACGTCGATCACCTCGCCGGGCAGCACGTCGTTCAGGTCCACGAAGCGGTCGACGCCCTGCCGATCCGCCGCGCCGATGGCGACCGAGTCGACCTGAACACCGTTCCGGTACACCCGCCCGGTCACGCCGGTGCCGGTGGTCGCCGACTTCCACATGCGCCACTCCAGGCGCAGGTCCCCGGCGACGCTGCTCAGCCAGCGCCGCACGGGCCAGCGGCCGCCTGCGGGCGTGACCTTCTTCTGTCCCAGGGAGGCGAACGCGCCGCCGTTGGGCCAGGGGCCGAACTGCACGCCGTCCCACTGGTCGCTGGCGCCCAGCACGGTCCAGTCGTGGGGGTAGGGCCGGAAGTCCGCGGCCGCCGTGCGCGTGCCGGCGTACCAGCCGTTCTGGCCCTGCAGGCCGCCCTCGTGCCAGTCGGACAGGCTGTTGGCCACGGTGCCGCCGAACTCCCCGTGGGCCGCGGCGTCCTCGATGCGGGCGGTGAAGGTCGTCTGGTCGGCGCTGTCGTTGCCGTCGAAGCCCGGGTCGATGGCGAAGTCCACCTGCGAGCCCACGGCCAGGTCGACCGATACGCTGTAGTTGCGCAGGCGCGGCACGTCGAAGCGGCGCACGAAGACCTCGCGGCCGTCGACGAAGATGTGGCAGGCCGAGCCGTCACCGGCGCCGGAGTCCTTGCCCGTGAAGCCGCTGATGCGCACGGTGCCGGCGACGGGGCTCGTGTAGCGGCGGATGGCCCAGTGCCACGCGCCGTTGTTGCGGCCGCTCGGGTGGCCGCCCTCCAGGGTGACCTGCGTCCAGGGCGGGTCGCCGGGGGAGAAGTCCCAGGCCGTGCCGTTCCAGAAGTTCGTGGCGCCCCACGCCCCGCCATCGGCCGGGAAGGCCCGGAAGTCCAGCGCCGCGTCGTAGAGCCCGTTCGCGTCCGCGGTGCGGTTGTAGTGGCCGTAGCTCCAGCCGCCCTGCCCCTGAACGCCGGCGTAGTCGCGGATCGAGTCGGCGAGCGGCTGCGGGGCCACGGGTGGCGTGATCACGTCGTAACCCAGGCCCGCGGCGCCCAGCGCCCAGGCCGACTCGTCGAAGTCCGGGTCGATGAACGCCGGGTCCGGCGCGCCGGCCAGGCCGTCGTCGTAGGCGACCGCCTCGCCCGCCTCGAAGAGCACCGTGGTGTCGGCCACCTGCGGCACGCCGAAGGACACGTCCGTGAACTGCGCCGGGAAGTCGATGCGCTGCAGCAGCGCCCCGCCGGGCTCGCTCAAGAGCAGGCTCTCGCCATCGCCGTCGAGCTTGAAGTTGGTGTGGATCGTGCCGTCCGCCGAGACGCGCGCCTTGCTCGACGCGAACACGACCAGATACGCGTAGGGCTCGATGGATACCTCGGGGAAGCGCCACTTCGCCGGCGCCGCCGGGTCGTCCGAGAGCAGGTAGCCGCCCATGGGCAGCGGGTCCGCGCTCGGGTTGTAGAGCTCGATCCAGTCCGAGTGGTCGCCGTCGTCGTCGGCGACCGAGTTCGAGTTCAGCGCCATGAACTCCGTGAGCACGGGGCGCACGGGCGGCGGCGGGGGCGGCTCGGCGTCGACGATCTCCGCGTCGACGACCTGCGCGTCGACGACCTGCGCGTCCAGGACCTGGGCGTCGAGGACCTGGGCGTCGATCACGCGGGCGTCCGCGACCTGCGCATCCGTGGCCTGCGCGTCGACCTCCGCGTCGACCTCCGCGTCCGGCGTCGGCGGCGGCGGCACGAACACGTCCGGCGTCGGCGGCGGCGGCACGAAGGCGTCCGACCCCGGGGGCAGGGCCGCGTCCGGCACCGGCGGCACGGCAGCATCGGGCAAAGGCGGCACGGCCGCATCGGGCAGCGGCGGCACGGCCGCATCGGGCAAAGGCGGCACGAGCGCGTCCGGCGTGGACATCTGGCGCGCGTCGGGCACGGGCGCCGCGGCGTCCGGGGGCGGGGGCACGGCGGCGTCCGGCGTGGGCGGC
>CAINDO010000248.1 GCA_903847385.1 uncultured Myxococcales bacterium | reverse complement strand
TGCGCCGAGGCCGCGGACTGCCGGGGCGGGCACTGCACCGCCGGCGTGTGCGCCGTGGACTGCGAGGCGGGGTGCCCGGCGGCCACGGCCTGCGTGCGGGACGTCACGGGCGCCACCTGCCGGCCCGCCGGCGCGCAGCCCGAGAACACACCCTGCGCGCGGGGCGAGGAGTGTCGCAGCGGCTTCTGCGCGGCGGGGCGCTGCGGCCGCGACTGCGCCGCCGACGCCGCGTGCCCCGTGGGCATGGCCTGCGTGGCCTTCACCGAGGGCCGCTTCTGTTTCCCCGGCTGCGGCGCGGACGCGGACTGCGAGTCCGCCGCCTATTGCGCCCACGACCTCGCCGCGCGCTCCGTGTGTTTCTGGCGTGGCGCCGCGGTCGACGGCGCGGCCTGCGGCCGGGACTTCGAGTGCGCGTCCGGCCTGTGTCGCGGCGAGCGCTGCCTCGGCCCGTGCCTGGATGGCACCTGCCCCGGGGGCCTGGCGTGCCGGGACTTCCGGCGCGAGGCGTTCTGCACCGCGCTGCCGGCGCCCGAGGGCGCCGAGTGCTACGCGGACGCGGAGTGTGTCGCGGGCACGCGCTGCAATGCCGGCCGCTGTATGCCCGCCTGCGCGGACACCTGCCCCGAGGAGACCATCTGCCCGCCCGGCGCCGCGCTGTGCGCGCCGGTGTGTGCGCGCGACGCCGACTGCAACCCCGGCTTCGTGTGCCAGCGCCACGACGGCGCCGTGCCTTTCTGCGCGCCCCGCGGCCCCGTGCCGACCCATGGCGCGTGCGCACACGGCGCCGAGTGCGACACGACGCTGTGTCATGGCGGCCGCTGCGAGCGGGACTGCCCGGCGTGCAACAACGGGCCCGGGGGTGGCGCCGAGGGCACGCCCTGCGCCGAGGACGCCGCCTGCGCCTCGGGCCTGTGTGTCGCCGGGGTCTGTCTGCGAACCTGCCCGGAGGCCGGCTGCGCCGCCGGGCGCACCTGTGTCTTCGTCGAGGACGCCCGCGTCTGCGCGACGCCGTGCAGCGCCGGCCAGCGCCCGTGCCCCGAGGGCCTGTTCTGCGTGGCCTCGCCGGACGCGCCGCCGCTGTGTCTCGGGCCCCGACCCGGCGCGCCGGCCTTCGCGCCCTGTGCCGCCGACGCCGACTGCGACGCCGTGGCGCCCGTGTGTCGCGACGCCACCTGCCGCCCCCTGTGCACCGAGGCTGCGCAGTGCGCCGCGGGCCTGGAGTGCCGCGAGACACCCACGGGCCTGGGCCTGTGTGCGATGCCCGGTGCGCGCCCTCTGATGGCGGCCTGCGCGGCGGACGCCGACTGCGCCTCGGGGCTGTGCGAGGGGGGCCGGTGTTACGCCGCCTGTCGCTCGGGCTGTGGCCCGGACGCCCGCTGCGTGGACGCCGCGCGCGACCCGGACGCCCCGGCGCGGCGCTGCGTGCCCGCCTGCGTGAACACCGCGACCTGCCCCGAGGGCACGGTCTGTCGCTTCGACGCCCGCGGCGCCGGCGGCTGTTACTGACGCGTGCCGCAGACGTTGATGGTCTGGTTCACGCAGGTCGACAGCCCGCACTCGACGCCGTTGAAGCTCACGTTGAGCACGCCGCACCAGTGGTTCGCATCGGAGAACACGCCGGCGAGGTTGTAGGTCTCGGTGCAGCCGCCGGCGATCACGCCCGTCGCGTTGAAGTTGGCGCCCGCCGGGGCGGGCATCTGGGTCATCACCACGGGCAGGCCGGCGATGTTCAGCGTGCCCGCGTTCACGGAGAACACGAGCTGCGTCGCGTTGATGTTCACCACCGTGTCGCCGAAAATGATGTCCACGCAGGCGTACACCAGGCTCGGGGTCACGCCGAACAGACCGTTGTAGTTCGGCATCACACCCTCCAGGCGACACAGGCGGCTGCAGCCGTCGTTGTCCATCTGATTGCCGTCGTCGCAGGTCTCGCCCGTGGCGGCGTCCACGAAGCGGTCGCCGCAGCGCGTCGCCGCGCAGGCGCCGGCGATGCACAGATTCCGCGGGTTGGGCACGCAGACCGTGCCGTCCGCGGCGCGATTGCCGGCGCGGCATCCCAGCACGGCGTCGCAGGTCTCGCTGCCGTTGCACAGCATCGCGTCGTCGCACCGGGCGTTGACGGCGGTGTGCCGCACGGCGTCGTTGGCCTCGTCGCAGGTGTCGTCCGTGCAGGCCACGTTGTCGTTGAGCACGGGCGCCACGCCGGCGCGGCAGCCCTGCGCGAGATCACACGTCTCGGCGCCGTTGCAGAACAGGTTGTCGCTGCAGGCGGCGTTGTTGGCCGTGTGGGTCACCCGGTCGGTGGCCTCGTCGCAGGCGTCCGTCGTGCACGCGACGTTGTCCGTGAGCACCGGCGCAGCGCCAGCGCGGCAGCCGAGCACGGCGTCGCAGGTCTCGGCGCCGTTGCAGAACTGGTTGTCGCTGCACACGGCGTTGTTGGGCGTGTGTGTCACGCGGTCGTTGGCCTCGTCGCAGGCATCCGTCGTGCAGGCCACGTTGTCCGCGACCACCGGGGGCGCGCCGGCGCGGCAGCCTTGGACCAGATCACACGTCTCCGCGCCGTTGCAGAACAGGTTGTCGGAACAGGCGGCGTTGTTGGCCGTGTGGGTCACCCGGTCGTTGGCCTCGTCGCAGGCGTCCGTGGTGCAGGCCACGTTGTCGGTCAGCACCGGCGGCGCGCCCGGCAGGCACCCCCGCACGGCATCGCAGGTCTCGGCGCCATCGCAGAACACGCCGTTGCCGCAGGGCACGTCGTTGGGCGTGTGAATCACGCGGTCGTTGGCCTCGTCGCACGTGTCCACCGTGCACGCGACGTTGTCCGTCAGCGCGGGCGGCGCGCCGGCCAGGCAGCCGCGCACGAGATCACACGTCTCGGCGCCGTCGCAGAACAGACCGTTGCCGCAGGCGGCGTTGTTGGCCGTGTGGGTCACGCGGTCCGTCGCCTCGTCGCAGGCGTCCGTGGTGCACGCGACGTTGTCGGTGAGCGCAGGCGGCGCGCCGGGCAGGCAGCCGCGCGCGGCGTCGCAGGTCTCGGCGCCGTCGCAGAACAGGCCGTTGCCGCACGCGGCGTTGTTGGCCGCGTGCGTGACGCGATCGCCGGCCTCGTCGCAGGCGTCCGTGGTGCAGGCCACGTTGTCGGTCAGCGCGGGGGGCGCGCCGGGCAGGCAGCCGCGCACCGCATCACACGTCTCGGCGCCGTCGCAGAACACGCCGTTCGCGCACGGCGCGTCGTCCGGCGTGTGGATCACCCGGTCGTTGGCCTCGTCGCAGGTGTCCACGGTGCACGCGACATTGTCCGTCAGCGCGGGGGCGACGCCGGGCAGGCAGCCGCGCACGGCGTCGCAGATTTCGGCGCCGTTGCAGAACAGCGCGTCGTCGCACCGCGCAGGGACGGCCGCGTGCACGACCGTGTCCGTGTCCTCGTCGCAGGTGTCCGCGGTGCAGGCCACGCCGTCGTCCAGCACCGGCGGCGTGCCCGCGCGGCAGCCCCGCGCGCCGTCACACGTCTCCACGCCGTTGCAGAACAGGCCGTCGTCGCAGGCGCGGTCGTCGGGTGTGTGGATCGCCGCGCCGGTGACCGGATCACACAGGTCCAGGGTGCACGCGATGCCATCGTCCGTCTCGGGTGTGAAGCCCGGCAGGCAGCCACGGGCGGCGTCGCAGGTCTCCGCGCCGTCGCAGCTCAGGCCGTTGTCGCACATCGCCGGCTCCGGGGTGTGTTCCACGATGTGCCGCGCCTCGTCGCACGCGTCGACGGTGCACTCGACGCCATCGTCCACCACCGGCGGGGCGCCGGGCTCGCAGCCGATGCCGACGCGACAGACCTCGTCGCCGTTGCAGAACGCGCCGTCGCTGCAGCGCGCGTCCACGGGCTCATGGGTGATCTCGCGCCGGCCCTCCAGGCACAGGTCTTCCGTACACTCGACGCCGTCGTCCAGGTCGAGCGGCGGACCGGCGACGCAGCCCTGCGCCGGGTCGCACACGTCCGCGCCGTTGCAGAACACGCCGTCGTCGCAGAGCGTGTCGTCCGGGCGGTGCAGCACGCTGCGGGTGGCCTCGCTGCAGGCGTCCACGGTGCAGCCCACGGCGTCGTTCACGGCCGGCGGCGCGCCGGGCACGCAGTCGCGCACGGGGTCGCAGACCTCGGCGCCGTTGCAGAACAGACCGTCGTCGCAGGCGGCGTCGTCGGGCGTCTGCTCCACGAACGCGGCGGCCTCGTCGCAGCGGCCCACGGTGCAGCCCACGCCGTCCTCGAGCGGGGGGGGCGCGCCGGGCCGGCAGCCGTCCACGGGATGACATGCCTCGAAGCCATTGCAGAACACACCATCGCTGCAGCGCGCGTTGACCGGGGTGTGGGTGACCGCACCGGCGACCTCGCTGCACGCGTCCACGGTGCAGGGCACGGCGTCGTCCACCACGGGCGCGGCGCCGCCGCGGCACAGGCCGGCCTCCACGTCACAGGTCTCGGCGCCGTTGCAGAAGATGCCGTCGTCGCAGTCGTCGTCCCGCCCGCAGGGGGGCAGGGCGGCGCAGCCCGAGACGGCGTTGCACAGCTCGCCGGGCGCGCAGGCGCCGTGGTCGGGCACGGCGGTGCAGGCGCCCGTCGCGTCGTCGCACAGATCGATCGTGCAGGCCACGTCGTCGCCGCAGGACACGGGCATGCCGGGCCGGCACTGGCGGTCCACGCAGTCTTCGACGCCGTTGCAGGGCAGGCCGTCGTCGCACTCGGCGGCGTCGATGCAGCCGAGCGGCACGACGCAGCCAATCTTGGGATCGCAGATCTCGCCCGCCGCGCAGATGGCGTCGTCGGGCAGGATCACGCAGACGTTGCGCTCCTCGTCGCACAGGTTCTGCGTGCAGGCGTTCAGGTCGGTGCAGGGCGGGTTGGGGTCGACGACACACGCGCCGTCCGTGCACCGCTCCGCGCCGTTGCAGAAGAAGCCGTCCTCGCAGTCGGGGTCGGCGGCGCACTCGGTGACGCGGGCGTCGGGCGGAGAGACCGCGTCGGTGCCGCCCGCGCCGCCGGTGCCCTGGTCGTGGGCCCCGGCGTCCGGAGCGCCCAGGTCGCGGGGGAGCACGGCGTCGATGAAGGGCACGGCGTCCGGGCTCGGGGCGGGCGCGGCGTCCCGCGGGCGGGCGTCCACCAGCGTGCGGCCCTCGTCCGGCGCGCCCGCGCCGCCGCCACTCCCTGCGCCGGAGACGGTCGACTCGCCACAGGCGAGGCAGAGGAGCACGGGCGCGAGCGCGGCGGTGCGGGCCAGGGTCGAGACGAGATGGCGCATGGCGTGCCCCCCTCCGGGCGACGCCCATTGTGCGCGAAGCCGGGCCCCGGGCGCCATGGCGGCGTCGAGCTGCCGAGCGCTCAGCTCGAGGCGCTGGTGTACCGGCTCAGGGCGAAGCGCCACAGGCGCCGGCTCAGGAACAGGAACAGCGCCGACAGACCCATGCTCATGAGCACCGGCGAGGGCCCGATGCGCGAGAGCAGGGCCTCCGCGGGCACGGTCGTCATCAGGACCACGGGCAGCACGAACGTGAAGGCCAGCCGCAGCCAGCCGCGATACACCGCCGCGGGCCAGCGCCCGGCGTCCAGGAGCGCGCCGAGCAGGTAACTCAGGCTCTCCACGCGCACCCAGAAGAAGGTCGTCGCCGCGGCGCACAGCCACATCGAATACAGGATGCCCAGGCCGGCCAGCACGGCGCCGAGGGAGAGCAGCACGTCCAGGGGCCCCGGCACGTGGCCCAGCTTCGCCAGGGCGAAAATGGCCAGGCCCACGGCGCTGAACACCCCCACGAGCTGCCCCGGGTCGATGCGCGCGAAGCTCACCAGCACCTGTGCGTCCACGGGTTTGAGCAGCACGAAGTCCAGCGTGCCGTCGCGGACCTTCTCCACGAGACCGCGCAGGTTCGGCTCGATGAAGGCGTCCAGCAGGCCGCGCAGCAGCAGGAAGAACGCCATCACCAGCAGGGCCTCCCAGGCGTTCCAGCCGGCCACGGCCTGTGTCTTCTGGAACACCAGGAAGAGCGGCAGCACCGTCCAGCCGGACCACACGAAGGCCATCAGCGTGGTCATCACGAAGTCGCCGCGGTACTGCGTGGCGGTGAGCAGCGAGGCGCGCCACGAGGCGCCGAGCGCGTTCAGCGTTCGCAAGAGGCGTGCGGGGTTCATGCGCCGAACGCTCCGTAGCGGGCGAGGCCGCGCTTCCAGACCCAGGTCGCCAGTACGAATACGACGGCCACCCAGCCGGCCTGGATGCCCAGCGCCGCGGGCCACTCACTCGCCGGCAGCACCCCCGAGGCGATCTCGATGGGCAGCGACAGCATGGACCGGAACGGCAGCCAGTTCGCGATGGTCCGCAGGGTGTCGGGCATCACCGAGAGCGGCATGAGATAGCCGCCGAACACGGACCACAGGCCGAACCATACGTTGAACACACCGAGCGACTGCCCGGACCAGAACGCGAGGCTGCCGAAGACCCACTGGAACCCGAAGGCCACGCACCAGGCCAGCGCGCAGGAGAGCAGCGCCGCGCCCACGTGCGCGAAGTCCAGCGGCAGCGCCATCTCCGGGCGCCACAGCGCCAGCGCGGCCACGATGGGCGCGAGCACGAACAGACGCAGCGGCAGGGCGACCCAGTGTCGCACGGCCTGGAACCACAGCGGGTGGAGCGGCCGCAGCAGTTGCGGCGACAGACCGCCGCCGCGGATGAGCTGGTTGAGCTCCCAGACCACCCAACACGACGTCAGCTGCCGCACGACGAGCGTGACGGTGAAGTAGCGGGCCATGTCCGCCTGCGTCAGGCCGCCGATGGGCCCGTCCGCGGCGACGGCGTCCCAGATGGCCAGCATGACCAGGGGCATCGTGGCCGTGAGGATCCAGATCAGGACCTCGGCCCGGTAGGCCGTCATCTCGGCGCTGGCGATGCGGACGAGCGTGGGCAGGGCGCGGAGCGTGTGCGTCACGGGCGGGCCTCGGCGCCGAAGAACCGGGCGAAGACCTCTTCCAGGGGCGGCTCTTCGATGCGCAGGTCGGCCTCGGGGCAGAGCGCGAGGGCGGCCTGGAGCAGCGCGCCCACCTCGCGGGGCGGCACGTCGGCGACCAGGGCGTCGTCCCCGCCCGGCGGGCCACCCTCGACCTCGGCGGGCCGGCGGAAGGCCTCGGGCAGACCGCCCGCGTACCCCGTGGGCGGGCGCAGGCGGATGCGCCGCAGCGGCTGGTGCCGCTCGACCAGGCCCGCCAGCGTGCCGTCGTACCGCAGCGTGCCCTGGGCGATCACGATCACCCGCGGACACAGGGCCTGCACGTCGTCCATGTAGTGGCTCGTGAGCAGCACCGTGGACTGGAAACGCGTGTTCCAGGCGGCCACGAACTGCCGCACCTGGAGCTGCATCACCACGTCCAGGCCGATGGTGGGCTCGTCCAGGAACAGCACGCGCGGCCGGTGCAGCAGCGCGGCGGCCAGCTCGCACTTCATGCGCTCGCCGAGCGACAGGTTGCGCGTGGGGCGCGTCAGCAGCGGCCCGAGCTCGAGCAGGCGCGTCAGCTCCTCGACCGTCTCGGCGAACTCGCGCGGCGGGATCTCGTAGAGCGCGCGGTTCATCTCGAAGGTGTCCCGCGGGGGCAGGTCCCAGAGCAACTGCTGCTTCTGCCCCATCACGAGCGTGATCTGCTTGAGCAGCGCGACCTCGCGCAGGCGCGGCGTGTGGCCGTTGACGCTGACCTCGCCGCGGGTGGGCACCAGGAGGCCGGCGAGCATCTTCAGGGTGGTGGTCTTGCCGGCGCCGTTGGGGCCCAGGAACCCCACGCGCTCGCCGGGCTGGATCTCGAAGCTCACCCCGTCCACGGCGCGGACCTCTTTGGTGACCCGGTGGAACAGCGAGCGCCACGCCCCCCCCAGGCCGGGGTCGCGTTGGGGCACGTGGTAGATCTTGGTGAGGTCGGCGACGCGGATCACGGGGACTCCTGGGGGACGGCGTGCCCGTCACGTACACCAGGACGCCCCTCGACGGAATCCGTTGCGCGTTCGGCGCGGGCGTCGGAAGCTCCGCGTGTGACGGAACAGCCCCAGACGCCGGCGACGCCGATCGTGCGCCGCGCCGCACCGACGGACCTGCCGGCCATCGTGCGCCGCTGGCAGGAGCTCATGGAGGCCCACGCCGCGCTCGACGCGGACCTGTATGCGCTCGCGCCCCACGCCGCCGAGACCTACGCCGCCACGGTGCGCGCGCAGATGAGCGACCGCGACCGCCTGGTGCTGGTGGTCGCGGGCCCGGCGGGCACGACCGAGGTGGACGCCTATCTGACGGCCGGCCTGGGCCTGCGCCAGCCCGTGTTCGCCGAGCGCGAGGTGGGCATGTATTTCGACGTCGCCGTGCGGCCGGGCGCGCGCCGGCACGGGCTGGCCACCGCCCTGGTCGAGGAGGCCGAGCGCTGGTTCCGCAAGCGGGGCGTGCGCTGGGTGCAGGTGGACTTCTCACCCAAAAACGCCCTGGCCGACGCCTTCTGGCGCAACCGCGGCTTCGATCCGCTGCTCTCCGAGGCGTACCGCCGACTGTGACCCGCGCGCGTGTTGCGCTATGGTCCCGACCCCTGACCGCCCGATCGCGAGTGAGCGCATGGAAGACCGCCGAGCCGACGCCGATTTCGACCCCAAGGCCACCATCGTGGAGCTGTGTCGCCTGTTCTACACGCAGGGCTGGGTCAGCGGCACGGGGGGCGGCATCAGCGTGCGTCACCAGGGCCGCGTGTACCTGGCGCCTTCGGGCGTGCAGAAGGAGCGCATGACCGAGGCCGACCTCTTCGAGCTCGACGAGGCCGGCGAGGTCCTGCGGGCGCCGGAGAACCCGAAGCTGCGGCAGAGCGCGTGCAAGCCATTGTTCTACAACGCGTTTCGCCTGCGCGACGCCGGGGCCGTGCTGCACAGCCACAGCCTGAACGCCATGCTGGCCACGCTGGTGTTCGACGATGTGTTCCGCTGCACGCACCTCGAGATGATGAAGGGCATCCGCGGCACCGGCTATCACGACGAGCTCGTGGTGCCCATCATCGAGAACACGGCCTACGAGTGCGATCTGGAGCGGGACATGGCCGCGGCCATGGAGCGCTACCCGCAGGCGGACGCCGTGCTGGTGCGCCGCCACGGCGTGTATGTCTGGGGCCGCGACTGGGTCGAGGCCAAGACGCAGGCCGAGTGTTACGATTACCTCTTCGGCGCCGCCGTGCGCATGCGCGAGCTGGGCATCGACCCCGCCCGCCGCCCCGCCTGAGCCGGCCCGAGCGCGACTTCATCCACCGGAGATTTGCATGCACGCCCACTTCCTCGACACCGTCGGTGAGACCGTCTCCCCCGAGTACCTGGCCCACCACGGCGTGACCTACGAGGCCTTCGCCACGGATCCCGCCGTCTACCAGGCGCCCCTCGACGCCCTGAAGGCCAAGAACGGCTACATCCAGCAGGACATCGTCGCGCTCTCGCCGCAGACGCCCGGCCTGGACGCCATCTGCGCCAAGTTCATCGAGGAGCACACGCACTCGGACGACGAGGTCCGCTTCGTCCTCGAGGGCGAGGGCGTCTTCGACATCCGCGACGACGCCGACCGCTGGATGCGCGTCACCGTGGAGGCCGGTGATCTCATCGTCGTGCCCGCGGGCCGCAACCACCGGTTCCTGCTGACCGAGGCCAAGCTGATCCGCTGCGTGCGCCTCTTCCAGGACGCCGCAGGCTGGGTGCCCAACTACCGCAACCCCTGATGCGGGGCCGCCGCCCGCTCAGTGCGTGTCGGGCGCGGCGTAGCCGGCCTGCATCAGCAGCCGGCGGGTCTCGGGCGTCACGTTGCGCTCCAGCGTGGCGCGCGCGTCCACCACCAGGCGCCACAGCTCGCCCACCAGGAGCGGGTTCTCGGTGGCCAGGTCCTTCGCCTCGGCGGGGTCGTCCCGCCAGGCGTACAGGCTGGCGCGGGGCGGCCGCACATTCAAATCCCCGGACTCGGGGAAGAGGATCGACAGCTCGTTCGGGTTGGCGATGAGCTTGTGTGTGTTGGTCTCGGCCACGACGAGCTCCTTGCCGACCAGCTGCACCACGTTGGTCCGCGACTCCTCGGCCCGGCCCTCGACCAGGCCGCGGAGCGTGCGCGCGGTGAAGTGGTCCTCCACCGGGGCGAGCAGGCCGGCGTAGTCGAGCAGGGTGGGGGCCAGGTCCATCACGCGCACGAGACGGTCGACGTGTCCGCCGGCGGGCACTCGGCCCGGGGCGACCAGCAGCAACGGCACGCGAAGGACGGACCGGTACGGCAGCGCGTGCATGAACCACATGCCGGCCTCGCCCTGCGCCGAGCCGTGGTCGGCGGTCAAGGCCACGACGGCCGGTCCGTTGGGGCGGTCGGCGCGCAGCAACGGGGCCGTGACGTGGGCGACCTCGGCGTCCAGCGCGCGGATGGCGGCGTCGTACAGGCGCAGGTTCTTGTCGCGCAGCGCGGGCCAGTCCGGCGCGGATTGGCCCGCGGCCAGCATCGCCATGAAGGCGTCGCGGTCCATCAGGGGGCCGTCGCGCTCTGGCTGCCAGTAAGGCGGGGGCACCAGGTAGGGGTAGTGGGTGATCTGCAGGTGCAGCCACAGGAACTGGGGCCGCGGATCGTCCTCGGCCAGGTAGGCGTCCAGCGCGGTGAGCGCGCTGGCGTCGTCCTGCGTCTCGTACTCGGTCTCGAACTCGCCGAGCTGGCCGGGGGGGGCCTTCACGTTGCCCACGCGGCCGGTGCGGTAACCCGCCGCGGAGAAGACCTCGGCCAGGGCGTCGTGGCCCCGGGAGCGCACGGCGCCGCGCAGGCCCACGTCGATGTCCTCGGGCCAGGTGCCGTGGGCCAGAGAGGTCAGCGAGACCCACGTCTCGCCGCGCTGGCAGCGTGCCTCGGAGAACCGCACGCCCTGGGCGGCCAGGGCGTCCAGCGTGGGCGTGAGGCCCTGCGTGTTGCCGAAGGCGCCGACCTTGTCCGCGCGCAGGGCGTCCAGCGTGATCAGCACGACGTCCGGTCGATCCGCGGGGCGGGTCGCGGGCACCAGCGCCGGGGCGCCCCAGGCCACCGAGGTCGCGGCGGCGTCGCCCCCGGGCGCCACGGGCTGCGTCGACAGCCGCAGCGCGTCCCCGCCGGAGAGATCGACCTGCGCGAGCTTCCAGCCGGCGGTATCGGCCGCACCACCGCGCTGCACCTCGAAGCGCGGCGTCCACTGGCCGCCCACCCGCACCTCGGCGCGCATCGTCACCGGCGCGCTCTCCAGGCCGTGACGCGGCACCGGGGCCGTGCGCAGGACCAGGCGGGTCGGGCCCCCGGCCGTGAGCGGCCACTCGTAGCGGCTCTCGCCGGCGGCCAGCAGCGCGGGCTGCACGAGCTCCACGTCCGGGCTCGGGGACTGCCGGAAGTAGCCGGTCTGCGCGGCGGCGCTCGTGGCCACGAGCTGCGTCGGATTCAGCAGACGCGCCTCGCGGATCTCGAGCTGCGTCAGCGTGAAGTCGCCCTTGGCCTCCAGGTGGACGCGCAGGTTGCCCGTGGCCTTCTGCGTGCGGTGCACGACGTCGAAGACGTTGCCCCGCCGGCCGATGTGCGCGGCGTCGTCCTTCTCGGCGACGCCGGAGCTCATCTCGAACTTCTCGACGGGGCCCACGCCGAGGCCGTTGAGCGTGTACTCGACGCCCTTCGTCCCGGGCAACTCGGTGTCCAGCGTGCAGGCCTCCGGGCACTTCGCCCGCAGGCGGCCGTCGTCCCCGAACTCGAGCGTCCCGCCCGTCACCTGCCAGGTCGCGTCCGAGGGTTTCGCGACCACGCTCCGAGGTGCGAGCGCGCCGTGGGGCGTGTCGAGTCGCGTCGCCAGGTGCAGCTCGCGCGTGAGGAACCGGGCGGCAGGGCCCGGCGCGTGTCCCTGCGCGGGCGTCGGCGCGCGATCGCAGCCCCCGGCGAGGGTCGCCAGCAGCGCGAAGGGCAGGGCGAGCGCTCTGTGCAGACGCATGACTCAGCCCCCCCGCCGCGGGACGACGTGCCCGCGCAGATCGACCTCGCGGAGCGGATCGGCGCTCAAATACTGCTGCAGCATCTCGCGCATCGGCTTGGCCAGCGGGTCCGTCTCCAGCACGTCCTGCGTCTGCGCGGGATCCTTGGTGAGATCGAAGAGCTGCACGCGGGTGGCGTCCCGCGTGGGCTCGTAGACGAGCTTGTGGTCGCGGAACCACACGGCGCGGTGTTTGGCGCGCACCACCACGTTCTCGTAGCGCGGCCGCATCACCACCTGGCCGTCGTCCGTCTCGTCCTCGCGCAGCAGGCCGGCGATGTCCGGGTAGACCACGGAGTCGGGCAGCACGGGGCCGGAGAGCCACGTGCCGGACTCGGCGAACACGGGCCGCTCGGGCGGTGGGGGGCCGCCGGCGCGCGCGGAGTCCGCCAGGGACACGCCGTCCAGCGCGGCCGCGGGGGCGACCTCGGGCAGGCCGGCGAGCGCGGTCAGGGTGGGCGCCAGGTCGACCAGGCTCACCGGCGCGTCGTGGCGCACGCCCGCGCCCACACCGGGCCCGGCGAGGATGAGCGGCACGCGGTTGGCCTCGTCGCCGCCCCGGAACCAGCGCCCGTGCAGGGTCGTCTGGCCGACCTCGAAGAGGTTCTCGCCGTGGTCCGCCAGGAACACGATCAGCGTGCGGTCGCGCAGGCCGCGCGCGTCCAGGGCCTCGAGCACGCGCCCGATGGCCGCGTCCGTGGCGGCGACGGCGCCGTCGTACAGGGCGTTCACGTGGGCGGCGTCCTCGGCGGGCAGGGCCTCCTGCGCGCGTTTGATGTCCGCCAGCGTGCCGACGTCGTAGGCGAACCGGTGCGGGCCGGCGTAGTTCGGGTCGGTGAAGACCCGGAACCAGGGCCAGGGCGCGGCGAAGGGCAGGTGGGGCGTGGAGAAGAACGCCACCGTGAAGAACCCGGGTGCGTCCAGCGTGTCGATGATCTCGTCCGCGATGCGCTCGGGGTCCGCCGCGGTCATCAGGTAGCGGAAGATCTGCGGCCGGACACGCTCGGGCATGGGCTCGAAGAAGGCCAGCGCCAGGGGCGAGCGCATGATGAGCGCGCGCTCGAACAGCGTGCGCACGTTGAGCGGCGGGGCCACGCGCTGCGTCTGGAAGCCGGCGTCGAACAGGGGGAAGAAGTCGCCGGCGTAGTCGCTGATGGCGGTGGTCTTCAGGCCCGCCTCGGCGGCGCGGTGGACGACGGTCGGCAGGCTGCGCGCCCGCGCCCAGGACGCCGGGAACATGTGCCGGATGCCGTGGTTGTGCGGGTACAGGCCCGAGAGCATCGACAGCCACGAGGGGCTCGTGTTGGCCAGCGCGGAGTAGGCGTGGCTGAAGGTCGTGCCCTGCGTCATGAGCGTGTCGACGTGGGGCGTCGTGGGGCGGCCGTAGCCCAGGCCCGAGAGGCGGTCGCTGCGCACCGAGTCGGCGGCCAGGACGAGCACGTTCAGGGGGGCGCCGGCGTTGGGCGTCGCGGGGCCCGGCGGCGCGCTCGTGGCGCCCGTCAGCGCCAGGCCCGCCGCGGCGACGACACCCGCCCGCCGGAGTCCGCGCTCGCGCCGCAGCGTGATGCCCAGCATCGCGACGGCCCAGAACCCGGCCGGATACAGTATAAATTGCGGATCGAAGGGCAGATCCACGCCGCCCCATGGCAATGACGGGCCCAACAAGGCCGGAATCCGCGCGTCCTGGTAGAGCACCCACAGCAGCGTCAGCAGGCCCGTGGCGAGCAGATCGAGGCCCGTGCCGCGGTCGCGACCCGACGGCCCGCGGGCAAGACCGCGCAGCAGCGCCTGCGCCGCGCCCAGGAGCGCGCCACACAACGCCACCCCGCCGATCAGCCCGAGCACGAAGTGCAGCTTCTCGTCCCCCAGGCGCTCGACGGCCTGCGCCGCGCGGGCGGTGGTCGCGTCGTCCGCGGAGGTGATCGCCGCCCACCCGATGGCCAGCGCCTGCAGCGCGCCCAGGGCGACCCCGCCGACGAGGGCGCCGCGAATCGTCGATTTACCCAGTGATCGCGGGTCGCTCATGGCCACGCCCCCCCGCCCCGCTGCGCGGGGTCGGCCCCCCCGAGGGGGCTTCGCTCCCACGGGTCGCTCATGGCCACGCCCCCACCGGCGCCCTGCGCACGGCGTCGATCAGGGCCGCGTGGGGGCCCGTGGCCGGCGCGTCGCCCTCGACCAGCGCGCCCATGGACATGCGGGCCAGGCCGGGGAAGCCGCGCTCGTGGGCGGCGTACCCCAGGAAGAGGCGCTTCTCCGTGTCGTCCGCCAGTCCGGTGACGTGGTTGAGCGGCGCCACGGTGGCGAAGCGCCGCAGACGCTCCATGTTGGCCCCCAGCGCGTCCCGCAGCAGGTTGCCTCGCGGCGTCGAGTACTCGAGCGAGGGCCGGTCGTCCCGCGAGATCAGGGCGTCCGCGGGCAGGCCGCCCTCGGCCCGCACGCCCTCGATGAAGGCGGCGATGCCCGTCTCGTCCAGGTACAGGTGCCCGAAGGCCGCCCAGGGGTGCAGCATGCCCGAGGTCTTCAGGATCGGACCGAGCTTGGGGTCCGTGACCCAGGCGTCCAGACGGCGCGCGTCCGCGACGAGTGGCGCCTGCGAGCCCACCAGCACGCCCTGGTAACCGGCCACCCACAGCGTCACGTACGGGAACACGGACTGCATCGTGCCCATCACGCGCGCCATGTCCTCGGCCGAGATGTGGTGCAACTGCAGCCATTGCTGGAGGACGCCGTCGGGCGTCAGGCGGGCGCGGACCGTCTCGTAGAACTCCTGGTTGTAGAGATCCGCAGTGCCGCCGATCCAGATGGAACTGAGCTGGATCGTGATGACGTCGTACTGCGCGTCGCTCGTGTCCAGGAAGTTGCGGCCGTCCTCGACGTGCACGCGGACGCGCGGATCCTCGAGGACGCCGTCGTTGAGGTGCGAGAACTCCTGCCGGGCCGCGTCGAGCACTGCGGAGGAGAGGTCCACGGCGTCCAGGTGCGCGAAGGGGAACGCGGCCATGGTGGCCAGCGTGTTGGCCGTGCCGACGCCGACGTTGAGCGCGCGGTCGTACTTCTTCACGAAGAGCATGGGGAGGAGCGCGAACATGTGTTGATCGGGGACCTCGAAGCCGTCGTTGCCCTCGAACTTGGCGTTGGCGATCAGCGTGCGCTGCCCGTCCTGCTCGATCACTGCGACCATGCCGCCCGTGCGATCTTCTTCAAAGAAACGCAGGTTCTCGAAGCCCTGGAAACCGCTGCTGAAATACACATTCGTGCCCGCGAGCAGGCGGCTGGCGTCCCAGGTGGGGGCGAGCACGGACAAGAGCAGGGCGAGCACGCCCAGGCCCCCCGCGAGCCCGCGGCGCAGGCCGACCGTGCCCACGGCGGGCACCAGCGCCAGCCCCGCGACCCCGACCTCGGCCAGGCCGACCAGGCGCAGGCCGCCCTCGGAGCCGAGCACCGGCGCCAGGATGAACGTGCCCAGCAGCGCACCGCCGATGGCGCCCACGGTGTTGGCCGCGTAGAGCCGCGCCACGCGGGCGGGCGTCTCGGCGTCCCCGCCGCCGCAGTTGCGCAGGAGCAGGCCGAAGGCCGCGCCCATGGCCACCGTGGGCAGGATCAGCAGCAGCAGCGCGGCCAGGGCGCGCGTGCCCTCCCAGAGCGTCCAGCTCGGCGCGAAGTTGCCGATGTATTGAAACAGCGGCGGCAGATCGTCCCAGAAGGGCGCCATGCCCAACGTGGTCAGGCCCACCATCGCCTGCGACAGCGGCAGGTTGCGCGGGTGTGAGAGCGCGCGGTGCTCGGCCAGGCGGCTGCCGATGGCGTTGCCGAGCAGGAACACGAACAGCATCAGCCCGAAGGCGTAAACGCTGTTGCCGGCCACCACGCCCAGCAGCCGGAACCAGAGCGTCTCCAGGGCGAATGCCAACAGACCGCTGGCGAAGGCGATCGTCACGCCCCGCGACAGCGGCAGCGGCGGCGAGAACGCTGGCGCGGCGTCCGCCGAGGCCGAGAGCTCACCGGGCGCGCGCTGCGGGCGCGTCGCCAGCACCAGCGCGAACGCCGCCAGGAGCAGGTTGCCGCTCGCCGAGGCGACGAGCGTGCCCGTCAGGCCCAGCGTGGGCACCAGCACGTAGGTGGAGCCCAGCACGCCGAGCGCGCCGCCCAGGGTGTTGGCCGAATACAGATAGGGCAGCGGCAGCGGGCGGTCCGGCCGGTCGCGCCAGCGGCGCACGGCCTCGAGCAGGATGGGCAGCGTGGTGCCCATGAGAATCCCCGGACCCGTGGCCAGCAGCACCGCGAACACGAACCGCGCGACCATGAGCGACGTCCCGCCCCCCAGGCCGCTGGCCAGCGACATGAAGAGCTCGCCGCCCAGGTGCGACAGCGGCAGCGCGGCCAGGGCGGCCAGGCCCACGCCGATCTCGACGGCCGCGTAGGCCAGGAACGGCCGCTTCAGCTTCGACACACGCCCGGCCATGATCCGAGCGCCGATGCCCATGCCCCCGATGAAGGCCACCAGCACGGCGGCCACGGACTCCGACGACGAGCCCACCACCCGAACGAGCAGACGCGAGAGCAGGTGCTCGTCCACGAGTGCGGCGGCGCCCGAGAGCAGGAGCAGGAGGGCGGTGAATCGGTCGCCCGCAGACAGGCGGGCCGGGCGGTCGGGCATGGCCGGCATCATGCACGGCGGGTCTCAGGCACGCAACTCAGCGAACCCCTCGAAGACCTCCACCACGCGCTCGAGTTGTGGCCTCGTGTGTTCGGACGACAGCGACAGCCGCACGCGCTCCTGACCCCGCGACACGGCGGGGGCGAAGATGGCGCTGGCCAGGATGCCGGCGTCGCGCAGACGGTGGTGCAGCAGCGCGGTCCGGGCCTCGTCGCCGATCAGCACGGGGATGATCCACGAGGTCGAGCCGCACAGGTCGTAGCCGAGGTCGGTGAGGGCGCCGCGCAGATAGGCGGCGTTGCGCCACAGCCGCGCGCGCCGCTCGGGCTCGGCCTGGGCCACTTCCAGAGCGGCGAGGCTGCCCGCCGCGCTCGCGCCGGGGAGCGCCGTGGAGAACCAGAAGGGCCGCGCCAGCAGCTTCAACGCCTCGATGACCCCGGCGCGCCCGGCCACGTAGCCACCCTCGCCGCCGAAGGCCTTGCTCAGCGTGCCCATCTGCAGGGCCACGCGGCCCGGGGCCACGCCGGCGTGTTCGCAGAGGCCCTTGCCCGACGCGCCGAGGACGAGCGCGCTGTGGGCCTCGTCCACGTGCACGGTGAGGCCGTGCGCCTCGGCCAGGTCGACGATGGGCCCCAGGGGCGCGACGTCGCCGTCCATGCTGTAGATGCCCTCGACCACGATCAGACCCCGCGACAGCGCGCGGGGGCCCCGCGCCGGATCATCGCGCACGAGCTGGATGCGGCGCGCGAGGTCCGCGGCGTCGTTGTGCGCGAAGACCTGCACCTCGGCGCCGGAGAGCCGCAGGCCGTCGATGATGGAGGCGTGGTTCAGCGCGTCGCTGAAGACCACGGTCTCGGGCCCGGCGAAGGCCGTGGTGACCGCCATGTTGGCGTGCCAGCCCGAGTTGAAGACGACCGCGTCCTCCGTGCCCTTCCAGCGGGCGAGGGCGCGCTCGAGGGCGCGGTGCTCGGGCGAGGTGCCCGAGAGCATGCGCGACCCGCCGCTGCCCACGCCGGTGTCCCGCAGCACGCGCATCGCCGCGGCGCGGACCTTGGGGTGCACGCGCAGGCCCAGGTAGTCGTTGCCGCTGAACAGATCGAGCGTGGCCCCGCCCGTGTCGCTGTCGTCGTCGTTCTCGCGCTCGCGCTCGCGCTCGCCCTCGACGACGACCCGCGTCGCGTCCAGGTCGGGCATGGAGAAGGCCTCGCCCTCGATGGACACGACGGTGCGCGAGCCGAGCGCCGCCGGCCGCTGCGGCAGCATCCACCCGAAGATGTCCACGCCGAAGGGGTTCTGACCGCGCATCATGCGGGCGACGTCGACGACCCGGGACGCCCGGGCGAAGGGCCCGCTGAGCGCGACGTTGCGCCGGAACCAGGCCCGCGAGGCCTCGCGATCGGCCACCTCGGAGAGCCACGTCGCGTGGTCGGTCCCGGCGGGCCGGACCAGCCACTCGCCGTCGATCTCCACATAGATCAGGCGGGCCGCGCCCAGGAGCGCGTCGACGCCCTCGGACACCAGGTCGAAGTGTTGGGCGCAGTACGCGGCGATCTCGCCGCGGGTCAGCGACCACCGCCCCAACAGGGCGGCCACGAGCGCCGCCCCCGCCGCGGTGGGCGAGGGGGTGTGGGCGCGGTCGATCAGGGGCATCGGGCCGGTGATGTCATGGCTCTCGAGCTGCACGGGCGACTCCTGTGGGAAAACGAACCGGTTTTCAGAGGCGGCGGTTCACGCCATGAATGGCGACGCGGGCGGGCGCTTCACGACGTCCCGAATCACTCCAGCGCGAGGGGCGCGTTCCCGCCGATCACCTCGAGCGTGACGGACACATCCGCGCTCGGGCTGTCCGTGAGGACGCGGAAGTCCACCCGCATCGGGGCCGGGAAGTCGCCCGGGGGCTCCGGCTGGGGGTTGAAGCTGAAGATGCTCGCCGGGTCGAGGCGCCCGTCCGGCGAGGTCACCGTCGCCCGCACCTGCACGGGCGTCCCGTCGGCCGCGAGCCCGACGAGGTTGATGTAGTCCCGGTTCATGCACTCCGCGCGCCGGCAGGGCCCCGGCGGCAGGATGCGCAGCGGTTCGCCGGTCGTCTCGTCCTCCACGCCGATGTAGAGCGTGAAGTAGGTGTTGCCGGTGTTCTGGGCGGTGATGACGGGGCGGCCGGCGTCGTCCGTGGAGAAGAGCTGCTCGATGCCGCGCTCGCTGGCCATGGCGTTCAGGGCGAACTTGACGCAGGGAGTGAGCGCGCGGCCGCTGTTGGCGCGCATGGCCTCGCCGTCGAACTGGAAACTCATGGCCTGCGCGGGCACGGCGGCGCTCAGAGCGGTGGCGACGGCGAGCGCGGCGGCCGCGGCGGAGACGACGGGGCGGGGGAGCAGGAACACACGGCGGGCGATGGACATGACTGTCTCCTCGAAAGTGGGGGCGCGAAACGGCGCCGTTTGAAGGTCAACGCCGACACTCGCGTCGGGCCGCCTCTGACGGGGGATTGGCGACACCCCGCCGCATCCGTCACCGGATTTTCCGGGGATGTGTTTTTTTCGAGTTTCGGGTCACGCGGCGGCGCCTCCCGATTTGGACTTCACGCGCGGCGTCGGATCGCCGATGACGGGGGCGATGTTCTCGTCGCGCCGCCGCTTCGCTCCGCTCGTGTCCCACGGCCTGCTCCTGGCCCTGGCCGCCCTCGCGCCCGCGCCCGCGGCGGCGGCCACGCGCCCGGTCGTGCTGCGGTTCCAGGGGCCGGAGCCTGCGGCGGGCTGCC
>CAINDO010000247.1 GCA_903847385.1 uncultured Myxococcales bacterium | reverse complement strand
GGCGGGACACAGCGCCCCGCCCCCGAGCAGCGCTCACCGGCCGGGCAGTCCGAGTCGCTCTTGCAGGCGCGCTCCAGCGTCGGGGCGCACGCCGCGAGGCCGCCGGCCAGGGTCAGCGAGACGGCGAGCGCGAGCGAGCGTGAGCGGCGAGGAGCGAGCGGCATGCGCGCTATGATACGCGCTTCACTCCAGCTCGTCGCGTCGGAACAGGCCGGGATCGAGCACCACCTCGCCCTCGGGGCCCACGCGGCCAGTCTTCTCGAAGGTCGAGTACACACCGTCGCAGTCCAGGTCGCCCACGGCGCGGGCCGTGAAGCGGGCGCTGGTGCCGCTGCCCTCGGCGACGAACTGATACTGGTAGGCGAAGGGCGCGGCGAGCTGGAAACCCAGGGCCTTGAAGACCGGGTGCGAGAAGGTCTCCGCGTCCGGCGTGTATCGCGCAGGCCCCGCGGGGGGACACACCTGCGTGTGCCAGTCCTCGGGCGCTGTGATGAGCACGCCGCCGCCGGGGAACTGCCGGGGCTGCACCACGCCGGTCTGGTCGACCTTCTGATCCTCGTAGTACACCACCGCGCCGCGCGCCATGCGCTCCAGGTTCGCCACGGCCTCGGACGTGCGACTCTCGTCCGTCCGCTTCTGCACCACGGGCACGGCGAACGCGGCGATCAGGCCCAGGAACGTCGTCGCGCCGCCCACGCCGGCGCCACCCACGCCGTCGAAGCGCAGACCGTTGCCCACGAGGCGGGCGTCCACGGACTGTCCCTTCACACCGCCGAGCTGCCCGCGCAGGAAGGCGACGGCCGCGTCACGCTGCGGGAAGTCGGCCTTGCCGAGCAGCGAGAGCATCTGTTCGGCGTCCCACCAGGTCGCGAAACACACGTCCTCGTCCAGCGCACGGGCCGTGGGATCCGACAGACCCGCCGTGCCGCGGACCGCGGAGTCGACGGCCTCGTGCACGCCGGCCACCAGGACATCGCCCTTGCGCACGACGGTGAAGCCCTCGGCCGCGGGGCCGACGTGGTAGCCCTTGGCGCCGTTGATGTCCACGGCGGAGATCTCCGTGGAGAGCTTCTCCTTCGCCGTGTTGGCCAGCTTGGTCAGCAGCGCATCGGCCTTTTCGGCGCCCTGCACGCCCGCGAGCGCGACGACGGCCGCGGCCGAGGCCGACAGATCCCCGGCGCTGATCTTCGACACATCGACGGCCACGGCGAAGTGACCGCTGATGGCCTCGGTGATCTCCGTCCAGCTCACGCCGATCTGCATGGGCAGGAACGCCTTGCCCATCTCCAGGCCCATGCGGAGCTGCGGTGGGGCGTTGGGCGGCAGCAGCGCCGACACACCGCTGGTCAGCTCCACCAGGTTCACGCTCCACCGGAACGCCAGCCCCGCCGCCGCGGGCATGTATTCCGTGAACTTGGGCGGTGCCTTGCGCGGGCGCATGATCTGTTCCATCGCACGCACGGCCTCGGGCGAAGCCACCAACATGCCGCCGGGCTCGCCCTCGAACCAGTTCCAGGCGGCCAACGCCGGGAAGAGCTTGGCGTAGTGGGCCACGCCCACGTCGATCTCGCTCGGCAGCTTGAGCGACTTCTCCCAGAGTTCACCGCCCCGGCTGCCCAGGAACAGCCAACTCGTCAGGGGCGGCCGGGCGTCGGCGAAGGCCGCGCGCCAGGCGTCGTCCCGCTGCAGGGGCGTGCCCCCGGCCGTCAGGAAGGCGTCGAACGCCGGGCGCGAGGCCGCGGGGTCCGCATCGGCGACCGGCACGGCGATGGCCGTCAGACCGCGCCGCTCGCCGAGCAGCAGCCGCATCGAGCCGATGTTCAACACCGCGCTCGGGCCGGCCTCGTCCGTGAGCTTCACGGGGGTGCCGAGGACCTTCTCCAGCCAGGCGAAGGCCTTGGCGCGGTCGGTGAGCCGCAGCAGAAAGATCGGGCTGCCGGCGCCGCCCGTGACGGCGAACGTCTTGGCGTCCGCCGCGACGGTGAAGCCCGCGGTCGAGTCGATGCCCACGCTCGCCCAGCCCTCGACGGTGGCGGGGTCGAAGCCGAGGCGCTCCGTCACCGCCGCGGGCGTGAAGAGCTTCAGCTCCGCGTTGTCCACGGCCAGGCCCGGCAGGGCGTCGAGCATGCGCGCGGTGGACTTCCAGGCCGTCGTCGGCTCCAGGCCGGCCGCGGCGAGCGTCGTCTCCGCGTCCAGGGCCGCCGCGGCGGCCGTCTCGCCGCCCCCCATGCGACTCCACACGAACCACGCGGTGGCCAGCACGGCCGCCGCCACGAGGGCGATGAGAACGGGTTTCTTCACGGACTTCGTCTCCCGGCAAGGGGCCGGTCTGCGCGGGTATCACAGGGGGCAGGTCGCCGCAAGGGGCGGTCAGTCGTCGACGGGCGCCCGCCCCACGATGCCGCGTTTCATCGCCTCGATCTCCTCGGGCGAGTGCCCCGGCCAGTCGACCAGCTCGCCGACCACACGCAGGGGCGACGCCGAGCGGTAGGACCGCGTCGGGTTGCCCGGGAACTTCTTGTCCGTGAGGTTGGGATCGTCCATGAACTCGCCCGTCGGCGCCACGATGTAGATCCGACCGGGGCCGTCGCCCCGGGCCAGCTCCGCGCCCCAGGCGGCCGCCGGCACGGTTTGCGTGAAGTAGACCCACGGTGAGCGGCGGTCGGTGTAGTTCGAGGGGTGGCCCGGCTCGAGCAGATCGCCGGGGCGCAGGTCGGCGCGGGTGCCGTGGTAGAAGGGCGCGTCCGGCAGCAGGTCCGTTTGCCGCGTCATGGGGCGGGCAGCCCGCGGGCCTGGAACTCCAGCGACGCGGCGAGACTCGCCATCCCCAATTGTTTCGCGACGCCGGCCGCCGCCTCGCAGCTCGCCCGGATTTTCAGTTCGCAGCCGCGCCGGAGCAGGCCGAGCTTCACCACGGGCTGCGCCGCGGGCACGGCCGCCGCCTCGTCGACGCAGCGCGTGCCGTTGCCTTCGAAGCAGCTCGCATTCGATGGCACCGGGGTCTGGTCGGTGGCCGGGGGCGGGGGCGGTTCCTTGCACTGGCCCGTATGGACGCGGAATCGGGGCTGCCCGTGAAACCTGATCGGTACGAAGCGGGACACGCTGAACGCGCCGTGGTCGACATCGAAGAGATAGAAGGCCTCTGGCTCCCGTGTTTTGGGATCCTGCACTTCGGGCACGAACCAGAGCCAGCCGCGTTTGCGGTCCATGTTCGAGAGCACGAGCCGCTGACGCTTGCCCCAGGCACTCGGACTTTCGGACACGCTGGGCACTTGCCCCCCGAACTCGTGCACCCACATCGACTCCTTGGCCGGCTTCGACTCCAGGATCTCGTCGCCGTCCTTGAAGATCGCCCACATCTGCACCTGGTCGAGGTCGCATTCGAGCCGCGGCGGTCGGTGTCCGAGGTCCCACGCCGGCGTCGTGGGCAGCGTCACAGGTGCCTTCGGGTCGAACCCGGGACCCTTCCGGAGCGCCTCGATCCACTCCGTGGGCAACGCAAAGTTCACGTTCTGACTGTCTCGCAGCGTCAGGGTGGTGATGCCGATGAGATGGCCATTGCCATCGAAGAGGCCACCGCCGCTCGAACCCGGGGAGATGGGCGCCGTGGTCTGAATCAGGCGTCCGCCCTTCTCCTCGCGGAAGGCGGAGACCAGGCCGTCCGAAAAGGTCAGCTCGAGGCCCCGGGGTGCGCCGATGGCGTAGGCGTGTTCACCCACCGCGACCTCGGCGGACGTGCGGATGCGCGCCGGGCGTGCGTCGAGACCGGCGACCGTCAGCAGGGCGAGGTCGTGGTCCTCGTCGAACGCGGTGAGCGTCGCGGCGTGTCGTTCGTCGCCGCGACCCGCCTCGAACTTCTTCATCCCCTTCACGACGTGGAAGTTCGTCACCAGCAGGTCGGGCGTCAGCGCCACGGCGCTCCCTTGCGAGGTGAACTCGGCCCCATTGCCCGCCCACACGACGAAGACCGACGGCGACGCGCGCTGGAAGACGGCGGCCGCAGGCAACCCTTCCCGGCTGTCGAGCGCCGTGGTCTCATCGCCCTTGGCGCCGGGCGCGACGCCGCCCTTGCCCGCCCAGGCGGACGCCGGCAGGCAGACGGAGGCGCACAGCAGGAGAGTTCGATCGATTGCCTGAACCATGCCGGGCAGCGTGGGGCGCCTCGCGACCAGGGTCAAGCGGGCCCTGCGTGCGACGAGTCTCTCCGTGGACGGGCAGCGCCGATGGATTCGCCCGGGCGGGCCGGCGGCCGCGAGGTGGGGTCTCGTTCGAATTCCCTACGGAAATACGGAGCGGTCAGCGCCCCCGAAACACCAGGAACGCCGTGATGCCGATCAACGCGACCAGGGCCACCAGGATGGCGATCTGCAGGCCGCCGTGGGCGGCGCGCGCCGGCGCGGGTGAAGGGGCGGGCGTCGCACGGGCCGTCGGCTCGACCGCGGCGCCGGGCAGATCGGGCAGAGACTCACCGGCCACCGGCGCGGCCATGGGATCGCGGCCCCCGGCGGGGCGGCCCCAGACATCGGCGCCCACGCCGGGCTGCGAGGGCTCCGGCGGCATGGTGAGCTTGCCCAGGGCGTTGGCCAGGGCGCGGCGCATCTCACCGGCGCTCCCGAAGCGGGCCTCCGCGTCCACGTTCAGCGCGCGACGCACGACGGCGTCCAGCATGTGTTCCTCGGCCAGCTCCGGGGCGTCCGTCTTCGCGTCGATGAGACTGCGCGGCGGCTGGTCCAGGTTCACGGCGCGGAACCGCGCGGCCAGCATCATGCCCGTGCCCGACGGGCTCGTCTCGTAGGGGAGGCGCCCGGTGAGCATCTTGAACAGAATGGCCCCGGCCGAGAACAGATCGGCGCGGTGGTCGACGTTCTTGCTGCGGAGCTGCTCGGGCGCCATGTAGGAGACCGTGCCGATGACGATCTGGGCCTCGCCCGTCACGTCGAGCGCTTCGGACCCCTTGGGGAACACACGCGCGAAGCCGAAGTCGACGATCTTCACGTGGTCCTGCACGCCGGGCTCTTCGACGACGAAGATGTTCTCGGGCTTCAGGTCGCGGTGGACCACGCCGGCCTTGTGGGCGGCCTCGAGGCCGGCCAGGAGCTGGTCCGTCAGGCGCACCGCGCGGCCGAGCGGCAGGCGCTTCTCGCGCTCCATCAGAGCGTTGAGGGGCTCCCCGCGCAGCAACTCCATCACGATGTAGCCACGGTTGTCCGGCGTCGTGGAGAAGTCGGTGACCTGGACCAGGTGCGGGCTCGACAGGCCGCCCGTGAGCAGGGCCTCGCGCTTGAAGCGCGCGACCTGGTCGTCCCGCAGGCCGGGCTTGAGGATCTTGATGGCGACCTCGCGGAACTCGAGCCGCTGATCGCGGGCGCGGTACACGTGGCCGATGGAGCCGCTGCCGATGTAGCCGGTCAGCTCGTAGCGGCCGTCGAGCACGGCGCCGATCCAGGCGCGGGGGTCTTCGCCCTCGCTGGGGGCGCGGCTGTCGCGGGGAGACTCGGGGGTGTCACTCACGGCGGGTAGCCTGCGCCACGGCGCGCTCGCGTGCAACCCCGCGTGCGCCGATTGCCCCGGGACCGGGTCCGGCGATATGCTGGCCGTTCAGCCCGTACGCGAACCGCCTCGTCGCCTTCGCACCGATTGGCCCCCAATTGACCCCCCCGTGAGTCGTCCGTGAGCAAGTACGAACCCGCCGTCGTCGAGCCCAAGTGGCAGCAGTATTGGGAGGAGAACAAGACCTTCAAGGTCGGCATGGACACGTCCAAGCCGAAGTTCTACTGCCTCGACATGTTCCCCTACCCCTCGGGCGCCGGCCTCCACGTGGGCCACCCCGAGGGCTACACCGCCACGGACATCCTGTGCCGCTACAAGCGCGCCCGGGGCTTCAACGTGCTGCACCCCATGGGCTGGGACGCCTTCGGCCTGCCCGCCGAGCAGTACGCCATCCAGCACGGCACGCACCCCTCGCTGACCACCCAGGCCAACATCAAGAACTTCCGGCGGCAGATCAAAGCGCTGGGCTTCTCGTACGACTGGGATCGCGAGGTCGATACGACCGACCCCGGCTACTACAAGTGGACGCAGTGGATCTTCCTGCAGCTCTACAAGAAGGGCCTGGCCTACATCGCCGAGGTGCCGGTGAACTGGTGCCAGGAGCTCGGCACCGTGCTGGCCAACGAGGAGGTCATCGACGGCAAGAGCGAGCGCGGCGGCTTCCCGGTCGTGCGCAAGCCCATGCGCCAGTGGATGCTGCGCATCACCGCCTACGCCGACCGCCTGCTCGAGGACCTCGAGGGCCTCGACTGGCCCGAGGGCATCAAGGAGATGCAGCGCAACTGGATCGGCCGGAGCCTCGGCGCCGAGGTCGACTTCCAGGTGGACGGCCACGACGCCGTGATCACCGTGTTCACGACCCGCCCGGACACGCTGTTCGGCGCGACGTACATGGTGCTGGCCCCGGAGCACGCCCTGGTCGCGCGGATCACCACGCCGGCGCAGTCCGCCGAGGTCTCGGCTTACGTCGAGGGGAGCTCGCGTAAGAGCGACTTCGAGCGCACGGAGATGGCCAAGGACAAGACGGGCATCTTCACGGGCGCCTACGCCGTCAACCCGGTCAACGGCGCGAAGATCCCGGTCTACATCGGCGACTACGTGCTCGGCGGGTACGGCACCGGGGCCATCATGGCCGTGCCCGGCCACGACGAGCGCGACTGGGCCTTCGCCAAGAAGTACGGCCTGCCCATCCTCGAGGTCATCACCGGCGGGGACGTGCAGAAGGCCGCCCACACGGGCGACGGCGAGCTGGTCAACAGCGGGCTCATCGACGGCCTGCGGGTCAAAGAGGCGAAAGAGCGCATCGTCGCCTGGCTCGAGGAGCGCAAGCAGGGCAAGGGCGCGGTGAACTACCGCCTGCGCGACTGGCTGTTCAGCCGGCAGCGGTACTGGGGCGAGCCCTTCCCCCTGATCCACCTGGAGGACGGCGAGATCATCCTGGCGGACGAGGCCGAGCTGCCCGTGCGCCTGCCGGACGTGGAGACGTACAAACCCTCCGGCACGGGTGAGAGCCCGCTGGCCACCATCACCGACTGGGTGAACGTCACGCTGCCCGACGGCCGCAAGGGTCGCCGCGAGACGAACACCATGCCCCAGTGGGCCGGCTCGTGCTGGTACTACCTGCGCTACATCGACGCCCGCAACGACGAGGCCCCCTGGTCCGCGGAGGCCGAGAAGTACTGGCTGCCCGTGGACCTGTACGTCGGCGGCGCCGAGCACGCGGTGCTGCACCTGCTGTACTCGCGCTTCTGGCACAAGGTGCTCTACGACATCGGCCGGGTCTCCACCAAGGAGCCCTTCCAGCGCCTCGTCAACCAGGGCCTGATCCTGGGCGAGGACGGCGCCAAAATGTCCAAGTCCCTGGGCAACGTGGTCAACCCGGACGACGTGATCGCACGCTACGGCGCGGACGCCATGCGCCTGTTCGAGATGTTCATGGGCCCGCTCGAAGCCACCAAACCCTGGAGCACCACGGGCGTGGACGGCGTGCGGCGGTTCCTGGATCGGGCCTGGCGCCTGTACGTGCACGAGGAGACGGACGCGCTGCTGGTCACGGACGCCGAGGCCTCACCGGAGGCGCTGCGGGCGCTCCATAAGTGCATCCGCAAGGTCTCGGACGATCTGGACGCCATGCGCTTCAACACGGCCATCTCGGCCATGATGGAGCTGGTGAACTTCCTGACGCCCCGCGCCGAGCGCCCCAAGGTCGTGATGGAGGGCCTGGCGCTGCTCCTGGCGCCCTTCGCGCCGCACGTGGCCGAGGAGCTCTGGCAGCGCCTGGGTCACGGCGAGACCCTCGCCTACGTGGCCTGGCCCGTCTGGGATGCCGAGCGCGTGAAGGACGACACCGTGACCTACGCCATCCAGGTCAACGGCAAGCTGCGCGGCCAGCTCGACCTGCCCGCGGACGTGACGCAGGAGGCCGCCATCGCGGCCGCGCGAGAGATCCCCAACGTCGCCAAGTTCCTCGCCGAGGGTGAGGTCAAGAAGACGGTCTTCGTGAAGGGCCGCCTCGTCAGCTTCGTGGTGGCCGGCGCTTGAAACACCGCGCGCTGCCCGCCCTGCTGATGTTCGTCGTGGCCGCCGCGGCGGCCGCCGTGGCGTGCAACGACGAGTCCCTGGCGGGCACGGGCGACGCGTGCATCCTGCACACCGACTGTGCCAGCGGCATCTGCGCCGAGGCGACCTGCCTCTCGCAAAGCCTGGACACGGACGGCGACGGCGAGATCAACGCCGACGAGCTGCGGGCCGGCAGCGATCCGCTCAACCCCGACTCCGACGGCGACGGGCGCCCGGACGGCGAGGAGATCGGCGCGGATTCGTCGTCGCCGCTGGACTCCGACGGCGACACCATCCCCGACTTTCGCGAGTCGGCCCTGGGCGACCGCGATCTGGACGGCGAGAACGATCAGAGCGACCCCACGGACGACGTGCCCGATCTGGACGAGGGCCTGCCGTGCATCAGCGCCGCGGAATGCGGCGATGGCATCTGCGTCGGCGGTCAGTGTTACGGCGCCGACAACGACCTGGACCAGGACGGCCTGACGAACGGCGAAGAGCGCACCCTCGGCACGAACCCCATCAACCCGGATACGGACGCCGACGGCGACCGCGATCGGGGCGAGGTCGGGGACGACTTGGCCCGGGCGACGGACACCGACGCCGACGGCCGCATCGACGCGATCGAGTCGAGCAGCGTGGACACGGACGGCGACGGCACGCCCGACCAGGCCGATCCGAACTAGGCTTTGTCCTCGGCCGGCGCGGCGCGTTTGGGCAGCCAGAGCGCCTTGAGGGGCAGCTCGATGGCGTCGAAGGGCTCGGCGCGGACGATCGCCTCGCCCTCCCACGCGGCGACCGCGAGCCACTGCCCGCCGACGTTGCGGTAGACCTCGAGCGTGCGCAGCACGGGGTCGAGCAGCCAGGCGTGCCCCACGCCGGCGCGGGCGTAGAACGGCATCTTGAGCACGCGGTCGTGCACGGCCGTGCGCGGTGAGAGGATCTCGCAGACCCAGTCGGGGCGGAGGTGGAAGGCGGCCTCGTCGTCGTCGACGATGGGCAGCGTCGCGTGCCGCCACCCCGCGAGATCGGGCACGACGACGGGGAACTCGGGGTCGGCGTCCAGGTGGAGCTCGGGCTCGTCGAAGAGGTGCCAACCGCCGGGGCCGTCGTCGCCGTCGTCGTTGAAGGGCCTGAACAGGTGGCCGCCCAGCCCGGTGGCCGTTCGCAAATGGGGCTTGCCCGGCCGCGGACTCACGACCAGTTCGCCCGCCAGGATCTCGCCCCGCTGCCATTCGGGCAGGGCCTCGATGTCCGCATACGATGGGAGCTTCAGCGCGCTGCTCATGCGGGGATTCTACCGGGCGAGGCCCGCCCTGTCACTCCGGTGAGCCGAGCGTCTCGGGCTCCTCGCCGGCGGCGGGCACGGCCCCGGGCGGGGGCGTGGAGGCGGGCGGCGGCGCGCTGGACGCCGGGGCGCTCGCGACCGCGCTGCCGGGCGCCGGACCGCTGCCCGGGGCCGAGGCCGGACCGCT
>CAINDO010000246.1 GCA_903847385.1 uncultured Myxococcales bacterium | reverse complement strand
GGCGAAGGCGGCACCGGCGGCACGCCCGTCGGCGGTGAAGGCGGCACCGGCGGCACGCCCGTCGGCGGCACCGGCGGCACCGGCGGCACGCCCGTCGGCGGCACCGAGGCCGACGCCGGTGTGGTCACGCCCGACGCGGCCGTGGTCGTCACGCCCGACGCCGCCGTGGTCACGCCCGACGCCGCTGTGGTCACGCCCGACGCCGCCGTGGTCACGCCCGACGCGGCCGTCGTCGTCACGCCCGACGCCGCCCCGCCCGAGCCCGACGCCGCCCCGGCGCCGGTCTACGCCTGCGGCAACCTGCCCGTCGAGGACCTCGTCGACGCCCTGACGCCCGTGGACGCGACGCACTGGACGCTGGTGGGCAACCTGCCCAACGGCCCCAGCGAGACGACCGGCGTCTGCGGCGGCGGCGGCCCCGAGAAGGTCTACGGCTTCACGGTGCCCGCCGACGGCGTCTACCGCTTCGACACGTTCGGCGTGGAGACGGACTTCGACACCGTCCTGTACCTGGTCGACCCCTGCCCCACGCAGCCGGACGGCCAGAACCTGCGCTGCAGCGACGACGTCGGCTCCCTGGCCAGCGGCTTCCTGAAGACGCTGCGCGCCGGCGAGGTCGTGTACCTCGTCGTGGACGCCTTCGGACCCACGGGCGGCAATTTCCGCTTGAACGTCGGGCAGTTGCCCGTCCTCGGCGAGCGACAGGTCTGCGACGCCTTCTCGGAGCGCGACGGTTGCGACGACAACCTCTACTGCTTCGCGCTGAACGTCCCCGGCCAGCTCCCCGCCGAGGAGGGCGTCTGCGTGCCGGCGGAGAACCCGCCGGTCATCAACCGCGTGGCCGCCCTGCGCGACGGCGACGTCCTGGGCGTCAGCGTCGACGCCTCGGACGGCGAGGCGGACGTGTCGGGCCAGTACATCCTCGAGCTGCTCGCCGGCAACCGCGCGCAGGTCATCGACGCCCAGACGGGCGCCACCGAGGTCACGCTGAACTTCCGCGAGAACCCCCTGGGCGCGCAGAACTTCGTCGGCACGGCCCGGCTGAACATCTTCGCCGCCGGCGCCTGGCCGAACACCACGGCGGTCCGCGTCCGCGTGCTGGACGTGGCCGGCAACGTGAGCGCGTCCAGCACGGCCCAGGTGGCCCAGGTGCCCGTGGTCAACGCCGCGCAGCCCTGTGACCTCGGCCGCGTGCTGAACAAGTGCGCCGCGCCCAACGCCTGCATCGACCGCGACGGCGCGGCCGGCGCCGGCCCGGCCAGCTGCGGCCTGCCCACGCCGCCCTCGCTGAACAGCGCCGACACCACGATCAACGTGAACACGGCGACGATCGCCACCACCTTCATCGGCACGGATCCCGACCACGACACCGAGGGGTTCGTGATCGGCTTCTTCGACGCCCAGGGCATGCTCATCGACCCGCCCGGGCCGCAGACCTTCGCCTTCGACGACATCTCGTGGAACGGCGACACCTTCACGGCGCACGTGCGCCTGCGCTTGAGCGCCGCCGAGGCCGCCATGGTCGCGCTCGGCGTCATCGTCTTCGACGCCTCGGAGCTCTCCTCGAACCAGGTCACGGTCGAGCAGTTCGGCAACCCCGTCGCCGTCGGCCGCGGCGCCGTGTGCGACCTGTTCAACGGCGCGCGCGACGTCTGCTCCGCCGGCAACCTTTGCCACAGCGACCTCTTCGGCGCGGGCGACGGCACGTGCCAGGCCCCCGTGGCCGCCTGCCCGGAGTTCTGGCCCGTGGCCGACCTGAACGACGCCCCCGTGGGCGTCGAGTGGCGCGCCTCCGGCTCGCTCGCCGACGCCGCCAACCGCACCACGGCGACCTGCGCCAACATGTCCGCCCAGGACATCTTCACCTTCACGGCCCCCGCCGCCGGCACCTACCGCTTCCGCACCGAGTCCGACGAGGTCGGGGCCGACACGTCGATCTTCGTGCGCAGCTTCTGCCGCTACCGCGACTTCGGCGCCGAGCTCGCCTGCAACGACGACGTCTCGCCGCAGAACTTCCTGAGCGACCTCTCCGTGGATCTCGTGGCCAACGAGACGGTCTACGTCTTCGTGGGCGGCGTGAACAACGCGGCGCAGGCCAAGGGCTCGTTCCGCGGCCGCTACCGGCTGATCGCCGCGCGGCGCTGAGCCGACCGACACGAACCGTTTGGTGCGAATCCGGCCGAATGTGTTAGGACTCCGGGCTCACCTCGAAACTCGGGAGTTCTCATGTTCGTTCGCGGAAACGCGGCGCGACTCGTCGCCGTCTCTTGTCTTCTCCTCGCTTGCGCCTCCGAGGACGACGCCACGGCGGCCGACGCCGGCAGCGGCGGCACCGGCGGCACGGCCCCCCAGGGCGGCACCACCGGCGGCGCCGGCACGGGCGGCACG
>CAINDO010000245.1 GCA_903847385.1 uncultured Myxococcales bacterium | reverse complement strand
GCGCCGACGAGCTACGTGGGCGCGGGCTGGCGCATCGTCGCCGAGCGCCACCACGAGTCCGATCTGGTCTGCACCGCGCGGGGCATCGCGGGCGAGGGCTTCGCCAGCGCGGACGTCGGCTTTCGCTGCTGTCGCGACGCGCGTTGACCGGGCGCACGCCCGACTCCAGCGCAGGGCCGCGCGTGCCGTAGTCGTTTGCGTCCACCTACGGAGCGGAGAACCCCTCGTGAGCAGATCGACCTGGCCGACCGCCGCCCTCGGCGCGCTCGTCACCCTCGGCGCCCTCGTCGCCCTGACCGGCACCGCCGGGGCGCAGCAGAACCTCGCGGGCGCCACGCAGCTCGAGCTGACCGTGACCGTGAAGCCCGGCGGGGGCACCGCGGTGACCGGCGGCGACACCTCGAACGGCTACGTCACCCGCAACGTGATGTTCGCGCTGCCGTGCGGCGCGGGCATCGACAAGTCCTCGTTCCGGGTGAAGGCCGAGATCGGCGACGCCCCGGCCGCCGAAGCCTTCTTCCTGTCCAAGAGCGCGGCGCACTTCAAGGGCATGAACAAGTTCGTGTGGTCGCTGGAGACGCCCGTGGCCGCGCTGGCGCCGATCGTCGCCGCCTGCCCGGCGGGCGCGAAGCCCACGGCCCGCGCCATCTTCGAGATCAAGTACACGTGCGCCGGGGCGGCCGAGAAGACCTTCTTCAACAACCTGCCCTTCACGCTCGTGTGCCCGCCTGCGCCCGCGCCCGCCAGCGCGGCCCCGGGCAACGGCAGCCTGGACCCGACCACGGGCCCCATCGAGCCCAACCAGCCCCGCCCCACGGCCTGTCGCCAGAACACGGACTGCCCGCGGGGCACGTTCTGCGCGCGCGACGGCTTCTGTCGGCGGTGATTCCGCCGGGCCGTCCTGGCCCGGGCAGGCTGCTTTTTCAGCAGCCTGCTAGAATCGCCGCCGCCATGCCACCGACCCCCACCGAGGCCTGCCGTGATTGACTGGGACCGCACCTGGCCCCTGCCGCTGAGCGGCGACGCCGTGACGCTGGAGCCGGGCCTGAGCCTGCGCCGCACCGGCACCACGGACGCTGCGCTCTGGCGGTTCGAGCCCCCCGAGTCCCCGCGCCTCGTGCGCCTGGGGGGCGGGCACCTGCGCCTGGTGCCCACGCTGCCCGCCGAGCCGCTGGTGCTGCGCTTCGACGCGCGGCTGGATCTCACCCCGGGGCCGGGCCGCGCCGCCGTGTTCGCCGGGATGCCGGTGAATCTGCGCCTGGAGCACCTGCCCGCCCCGGGCGCCGAGCCGGCCACCCTGGCCGAGGTCGTCTCGCCGGGCCTGCGCCGCCACCTGGCCGTGGGGCGGGTCGAGGATCCGCAGCTCGCGCGCGCCGTGGACGTGTGCCTGTACGACACGCCGTCGGCCGTGCCCGAGGGCCTGGCCGTGATGCCGCTGCGCCTGCGCCTGCCCGAGACCGGCCTGCGCACCCTGGACCGGGTGATGCTGCCCGCCGGGGGGCTGTCGCTCTGGGCCGGCGGCAAGATCCTCTACACCGCGGCCGTCGAGGTCGACCTGCGCGAGGCGGACGCCCTCGAGGTCCACATCCTGGCCGAGGTGCCGCGCGCCGATGTGTCGCTGCGGTTCGGCCCCACCTCGAACACCGGTGAGTTCAGCCTGAAGGCGCTGATGCGGTCACTCACCCAGCTCGCGCGCGGAGCCGACTGATGCTCCTGAAACTCATCTCCGGATGGCTCGGCAAGGGTCTGTTGGCCAAGGTCGCCACGGCCTGCCTCATTCTGTTGGCCACGTTCATCATCGCGCGGCTCGTGCGCATTTTCACGGCCCGCAAGTCCGTGAATCCGCGCACGAATCTGGCGCGAGGCATCCTGTATTGGGGCGTGGTGCTCACGGGCGCCTTCATCGCGCTCGAGTCCGTCGGCTACGACCCCGGGCCGCTGCTCGTGACCGGTGGTCTCGTGTCCGTCGCCGTCGGTTTCGCCAGCCAGACCTCGCTGAGCAATCTCATCGGCGGTCTGTTCCTGGCCGCGGACGAGCCCTTCAAGGTCGGCGACTACGTGAAAGTGGGCGAGCACGAGGGCCTGGTCCTCAGCGTGGACCCCCTGAGCACCAAGCTGCGCACCGTGCAGAACGTGTTCGTGCGCATCCCCAACGAGACGCTCCTCAAGGCGGTCATCCACAACTTCAGCCGCTACCGCATCCGCCGCCTGGACGTCGCCGTGCACGTGCCCCTGGACACGGACATCGACGCCCTGCAGGCCGCCCTGATGAACGCCGCGCGCCAGTGCGAGGTCGTGCTCGTCGAGCCGCCGCCCTTCGTGCAGATCGAGGCCCTCGGCGAGCTCACCATGCGCGCCCAGCTCCGCGTCTGGATCGGCGAGGGCGACGTCCTCGGCGCCCGCAGCGCGCTCTCGCGCTCCGTCAACGACGTCCTCCGCGCGGCGGGCATCGGCCTGGGCGCAGGCGCGGGCGTGGCCGTCGTCGCCTCGACCGCGGGGGCGCCGGGGGTCGGCGGCGCCGGGGCGGGGGTTCGGGTCGAGCGGCGGTAGGGTGCCGATCTGGCGCGGTCGGCCGGCGATGTGGTAGGCAACATCGTGTCCACCACTCGCCCAGGTTCGCCCGTGCCCGCCCCGACGCGCTTGAAACGATTCACGATTCGGGCGCCCTTCGGCCCCGGTTCGCCGTCGATCGACATCCCGTTTCGGCTCGAGGAACGGGTGACGGTGCTTTACGGGCGCAACGGGTCAGGCAAGACCATCACGATGGATCTGCTGAGCGCGCTGCGGGACGGCCGGTACGGCGACATGATGCGAATCCCGTTCGGGGAGATCGTCGTGGAGACGGACGCGGGGGCGACGTTGCGGTTGATCAGGGGCGAGCCTGAGGCCGATGAGGACGCGACCGTTGACCTGAAGTTCGAGTTGGACGTGGCTGGGGAGCCGAAGGTAGAGGGGGTCGTGTGGCGGGGGGGAACCGCCGAACCGGGTGCCCAGCTTCCGCTGCCACAATTTGCAGGCGACGCAACCGTGGCAGAGTTAAGGCGTCGCTCGCGGCTTGAACGAGCTCGCGCGGAATATCTGTGGCGAGACGCCTTACTCGCCCAAG
>CAINDO010000244.1 GCA_903847385.1 uncultured Myxococcales bacterium | reverse complement strand
CGCCGTGGCAGCGGCGGCAGGCCATGTCGTAGAGCGCCCGGCCATCGGGGGGCGGGGCGGGCGCGGCGTCCCCCGGGGCGCCGCCCGAGCAGGCGGCCAGCGCGAGGGGCAGCGCCCCCGCGGCCCACGCTCGCGCGACGATGGTCGACTTGGCTGGGGTCACGGGGTCATTGTAACCGGTCCCTCTTCCCGTTGAAGGGAAGTTCCGGTTCAATCCCGGCGATTGAAGTGATCGAGAACTGCGAGAGAGTGAACGAGCCATGAGCGAGACGAACACGACCGACACGACCGAGCGGACCCTGGGTGTGGGCGGCATGACCTGCCAGGGCTGCGTGCGGCGCGTGACCGAGGTGATCACGAAGCAGGGCGCGGGGGCCGTGCGTGTCGATCTGGCCAGCGGCGAGGCCCGCTTCGAGGCCAGCGACGCTCAGGTGCAGGCCGTTCGTCAGGCCCTGGACACGGACGGCTGGGAAGTCCGCACGTGACGCTCCCCGGGGCCCGCCTCGGTGCGGCCTGCGCGCTCTGTGTGGCGCTCGGGCCCGCGGTGGCGCCCGCGGCCCCGCGCGACGGTGTCCGGCACGAGTACGTGCCCCCCGAGGTGCTCCTGAGCGCGGCGGAGGCGCTCTCGACGACGACGACCATCGAGTCGCCGGGCGGCCCCGGCGCGCTGCCCGAGTCCCTGACCCGCGACGGCGAGCGCCTGCCCGCGCCCCCCGAGGGCCGGCCGGACTCTCCGAAGGTCGCCGACGGCGCGCAGCCCGGGCCGAAACCCGCGGACGCCATCCTGCGCCCCGACCGGACGCGCCCGGACCGCGAGACGGGCGTGGACGCGGACCTGACCTACCACGCCGTCTACAACCCCGAGGTCGCGCCGCTGCGACGCAACGTGGCCTTCAACGACGTCGGCCCCGGCCCGGACTACGAGCTCGCAATCCGCCCCGCGGCCCTCGTGCCGGTGCCGCTCACGCCCGGCGCGCCGGGGCCGGGGCGCGAGGCGTTCTGGGGCGACTTGCGGCTCGATCTGGCCCCGGGCGTGCCCGCGCCGGTGCCGTCGGTGGCGCCGGACATGCGCCTGCTGGCGATGCGCACGGAGCCGGAGACAGATGCCGTCTTCCTCCGCGACTCCGGGGACAACTACTACCTGCGCGCGACGGGCGGCGGGTCGGTGCGGGTCGTCTTCCTGGTGGACGCCGACCGGCGCTACTTCGCCGGTTCGGTCCCCGGCAACGTGCCCATCGGGGCCCTCGGTCGCGATCCGGATGCGGGGCTGCCCGAGGCCGCCCGGCGCGCCGCGGCGCCGGTGCTCACCAAGCTCGGCCTCACGCCGGACCTGCCCTTCGACCGGGGCGTGGGGCGCCTGATCGCCTACTTCCGCGCGTTCGTCGCCGGCCCGATGGTCGACGGCCCCGGGGACCTGTACTCGGACCTGGCGCTCGGCGGGGTCGGCGTGTGTCGACATCGCGCCTTCGCGTTCATCGTCACGGCGCGGGCCGCCGGCGTGCCCACGCGCTACGTCCAGAACGAGGCGCACGCCTTCGTCGAGATCAAGGTCCCCGACGGCACGTGGCGGCGGGTCGATCTCGGCGGACAGGCGCCGAACCTGGACATCAAGAGCGCCGAGGGCGGCCGTCTGCACACCCCGCCGCCGGACGCGTTCCCCAAACCCGAGAGCTACCTGAGCAGCTACTCGTCTCAGTTGCTGCGCGGGCAGGGCAGCCCCACGGACGCCGCCGGCCGCCCCAAGCCCGGCGCCCTGCGGCCGATGGGCCCCGGCGCGCGCTCGAAGCCCGATCCCAACGCGCCGCGCAGCGAGATCCCCATCCCGGGCTCCTTCGAGCCGGGGGGCCCGACCGGCCCCGGCGGCCACGGTGCGGGCGGCGATGGGAGCGTGGCCCTGCCCGGCGCCGGCGGACCTCTCCGCGACGCGGGTCCGGGCTCGTTCCTGAGCGGCCCCGCCGCGCCCACGGCGGCCCCGTTGCGCCCGACGCGCATCACCCTCTCGTCCGGGAGCGGCGAGGTCTATCGCGGCGAGGAACTCCCGTTCCAGGCACGGGGGCGCTTGGTCTCCGCCGAGGGCGAGGCCGTACCGGGGGTGCGCGTGCAGGTCTTCCTCGTGCCGGTGGACGGCGGTGAGGCCCTCGCCGTGGGCACCCCCGTGCGCACGGGGGCGGACGGCGGCTTCGACGCGCGTCTGCGACTGCCGCAGACCCTGCCGCTCGGACGCTATCGCCTGCTCGCGGTCAGCGAGACGGACGCCGGCTTCGCCCCGGCGCGCAGCGACGCGCCCTGAGGCGTCCAGGGGGCGCCGCTACCAGCCCCGGCCGAACGCGTCGGCGATGCCGAGGGCGTCGAGCGTGTCGATCCGCTCGTCGGCGTTGGTGTCCAGGCGGTCGTCCCAGTCGGCGCCGGGGATGCGCCGGCCGTCGGCCGCCAGCACGTCCAGCAGATCCATGCCGTCCACCACCCCCGTCAGGTTCACGTCCTCGGCGGGCTGCGGCTTCACGCGCCGGAAGGTCTCCAGCCCGGGGTCGACGGCCAGCCACTGGATGTCCGCCGCGATGTCGATGGGGGCGCCCTGCGCGTCCGGCCGGACGGTCACGACCTGCGCCTCGCCCTGTGTGTCGAAGAGGTGGAGCGGCGTGACCTCGGCGTCGCCGCGGCGTGGCCGGACGGCCAGCGACAGCCGCGCAGGGTCGTTGGTGCCCCGGCCGTGGCGCACGGTGGCCTCGATCACGGTCACGTCGACCCGCTGCAGGTCCTCGAGCAGGGCGGCGGCCTGGTCCTG
>CAINDO010000243.1 GCA_903847385.1 uncultured Myxococcales bacterium | reverse complement strand
CCGAGCTCTGTGCGCGCGGCGTCGGGGCCGTGCGCGAGGCCCTCGCCGACCCGCACGTCCGCCCCCTGCACCCGCTGATCGGCGCCGCCGTGGCCGCCGGCCTGGGCCCCGAGATCGCCGCCGACGCCGCGGCCGCGATCCGCGCCCGGTACGACGTCATCCGCGCGGGGCACGGCTATTTCTCCAGTCGTTACAGCGACTTGTGCGACGCGGCGGGCGCTTTGATCGAGATCCCCGGCCCCGACGTGGACGCCTTCGCGCACTGGGGTGTGCACCACCCGGCGCCGGTCGTGCGCGCCGCCTTCGAGCGAGACGCCCGGGCCCGGGCGGACGCCCACGGTCCGGCGCCGACGTCGGCGGTCGGCCGCCCGCCCGCCGCCGCGATCTCCGCCGTGGCCGCGCCCCCGGACGCCCTCGGCGGGACGGTCCACGGCCTCGCCGTCGCCGGCCCCTGGGTCGTCGCCGCCGGCAACGGGCGCTCCGCCCGGTTCGACGCCGACGGCCGGGGCGCGCCGCTGCCCCCGGACGTGGTCGGCGGCTGGGCCTACGTGGCCGACGCGCACCCGGACGGGCGGCGCGTGGCGCTGGGCTACCACGCCTGCCACGTGGTCGTGATCGACGCCGCGACGGGCGAACTGCGCGCGCGCACCCAGGTCGGCGGCGTGCCCAGCGGCGTGCGCACGCTGCGCTGGTCGCCGGACGGCCGATTCCTGGCCACGGGCTCGGACGATCAGAGCCTGCGCGTGCTGGACGCCAAGACGCTGGCCGAGATCGGCCGCCACGCCGAACCCTACGACGTCAACGGCGTGGACTGGCTCGACGACGCCACGCTCGTGTGCGTGACCGACCATCACCTGGTGCGCCTGCCGTGGGGCCCCGGGGGCTTCGGCGAGCCGGCGCGCACGGACGTCGGCGGCGGCGCCGAGGTGCGCCGCCTGGGCGACCTGCTGGCCGTGGGGAGCCAGAAGCGCGGCCTGCTCCTCCTCGACCCGGACACGCTGAAGACCCGCCGCACGCTGCCCGTGAAGTGCGTGTCCCGCGCCCGCCGGAGCCCGGACGGGGCCGTGCTTTGGGCCACCTGTTACGAGGGCGAGACCGCCGGTCTCTGGCGGTTCGACCTGACCGACGCGCAGTCCGGGGGCGAACACATCCTCACCGAGGGTCTGTTCGGCCTGGACGTGACCGCGGACGGCGGCGCGGTGGCCGGGGGCAAGGCCGGCCGCGTGCACCGGTTCGGCCCCGATGGCACGGCGCGCGGCGCGGGCGGGCTCCTGCACACGGGGCCGATCATGCGGCTGCGCGTGGCCGCCCTGGAGGGGGCCCCCCGCGTGGACGCCCTGGACAACAACGGCCGAGTGCTCCGCTGGGATCTCGAGACCGGGACACCGACCGCGCCGTGGGCCCAGCCCGAGCCGCTCACGTCCGCCGAGGACTTTGTGGTTGGCCCCGGGGGCGAGCTCGTGGTCTCCAGCATGGACGCGCTCTGCCTCACCCCGGCGAGCCGCCCGGAGCGTTTCCGGCAGGCCGCGCGCCGCAGCGAGGCCGTGCTCCTTTGCGGCGGGGTGATCGTCGCCGGCGACGGGCCGCGCCTGGCCTTCGTGGACCCGCAGACCGGCGAGCGCCTGGCCACGGAGACCGCGGGTGTGACCAGCAGTTGGCTGCCCCACCTGCTCCCCGTGGACGCGGACACCTTCGTGGCGCTCGGCTACGACGACCCAGGCGTCGCGCGCTGGAGCGCCTCGGCCCGGAGCGTCGTCGTGCGCCGCGCCCACCGGGTCGTCGAGGACGACGGCCGATACTCGCGGACCTACGGCGTCGCCGCGGGGCCGCGGCATCTGTTCCTGGCCCACTGGAACCACACGATTCACGCCCTCGACCCCGCGACGCTCGAAGGGCGTTACGTGGTCGACGTCTCGAACAGCTACGGCGTGCTGGCCGTGGACGCGACGGAGCGGCACCTGCTGGCGACCACCGGCGGCCTCGCGGACGTGTACGACCTGGCGACGGGCGCGCTCGTCGGCCGGGCGCTGGCCCCCGCCGAGATCAAGGCCGCCGTGTCGGTCGGGCCCGGGGACTTCGTCGTCGGCCTGGCCAACGGCGAACTCCACCGCGTCACGGTCAGCCCGGGCTGAGGCGCCTCGGCCCGCCCGGTCAGGCCGGGACGAACGCCCGCAGGTGCGCCGCCTGCGCGGCGATCCGCTCGGCGACGAGCAGCGCCGACTCGACGGCCGTGTCCTGCGAGTCCACGGGGGCCGTGTACGTGCCGCAGAAGGACAGCCCCGCCGTGCCCTGGAGGGTGTTGATCCGCGCGGCGGCGGCGATGGTGCGGGGCGTGGTGAGCAGGTGGCGGAACTCGGCCTGCGCCAGGATCTGCTCGGGCGGCGTGCTGCGGTGGGTGGTCCAGCTCTTCCACAGGTCCACGGGCGCGCCGTCCGGGCCCGGCGGCAGCACGGTGGCCACGGACATGCTCGCCTCGCAGAAGCCGCCCTCGACGCGGGCGTTGAGGAGCGAGTGGTGCATCGCGTCCGCCGGGGCGTAGGCCGGATCGGCGTGCAGCATCATCGTGGTGGGGTAGGTCTCCACGCCCTGCAGCGCCGCGACGACCTCGGCCGCGCCCTGGACGCCGCCCACGAAGGCCGCCGGATCGCGCGGCACCACCGCCAGCACCACCTGGTCGAAGGGCAGCGACTCGCCGCCTTCCAGCGCCACGCGCAGGGGCCCGTCGCCACCGGCCGCGGAGCCCACGCTCGCCACGCGGGCGCCCGTGCGCACCGTGACGGTCGTGCACTCGCCCAGCATCTTGCGGTGCGCCGCGCCCAGGCCATCCAGCATCACGTAGTTCGTGACCGGGTCCAGCGGCGAGGCCGGCACGTTGCGGCTCACGAAGGTGAAGGCCGCGCGAGCGGAGAGCGTGCGGGCGATCTCCAGGTCCCCGTTGTTCACGGCCGCCGCCAGGGGCAGCAGCACGCGCTCGCGCTGCGCCTCGGTGATGGTCAGGCCCTCCAGGAAGGTCTGCACCGTGACGTCCCAGGGCGCGTCGTCGCGCTCCATCTGCACGCCGGCCGTCGACAGCGCCGCGAAGGCGCCGATGCCGTCGCCGTTCCAGGGCGCTTGCAAGGCCCAGAGCCGGTCCGGCCGCGCCGGCGAGACGAACCGCGGGTCGGCCTCGCCCGCGCCGAAGATGGTCATCGTCGAGGCCGTCAGGCGCACGCCCTGCGCGGCCTGGCGCGCCGCGTCCATCGGATCGAACAGATCCAGGTGGGTGAGCAGGCGCGCGAAGGTCTCGTGGGTGCGCGGGTTGAAGTACTGCGCGCCCAGGTCGATCAGCGCCGGCGGATCCCGGCCGGGCAGCGGCACGGCCTTCACGTTGCCGCCGACCTCGGCCTCGGCCTCGAACAGCGTGACGTCGGCCTCGCCGTCCAGCAGCCAGGCCAGCGTGACGCCCGCCGTGCCGGCGCCGACGATGGCCACGCGCAGGCGCTGCGGGCCCGCGTCCGGGGTGCCGCCCGTGCCGCCCATCGCCGCGTCGGGACCGTTCGCGCGCCCGCCGGTGCCAGAT
>CAINDO010000242.1 GCA_903847385.1 uncultured Myxococcales bacterium | reverse complement strand
CTTGGGCGCCGGCTCGGCCACGGCGGGCGGGGGCCCCGGCTCCGCACTCCCTTCGGACGCGACGGGCGGCATCTCACCCGAGCTGGCGGGGCCGGGCTCGGGCACGCGGAACGCGTCCGTCAAGACGACATCGTATTCGGCCTGCCCGCTCCCTGCGCCGGGCGTGACGCTCCGGGCTTCGGTGACGGCCGAGTCGACGGCCTCGCCGATGGAGTCCACGGGGGGCGAACGACGCGGCCCGGGGGTCGCGCCTCCCCGCCGTCGCTTGAACACGGCGGCCAGGGGCACCTGCTCCGTCTCGCCGAGCGCGAAAATCGGCTCGCTCGCCGCTTCCGGTGCGGATGCCTCACCCCCGGACGGCTTGGTGTCGTCCGACTCGGTGGGGTTGGTTCCGGGCTTGTCGTCTGGCTCGTCCGGCAGCACTGATTCGTCCGGGGTCTCCGGGGCGCAACCGCCCCCGCCGACAAGCGGCAGTTGTAAACAAGGAACACGACTGTAACACGCGGCGGCGGTGTTCCCTACTTTTGTGACCGCCGGCGTACGATTGCCTGACCCATCCGAATGGGCATTCCGGGCGTCAGCGCCTCGAATTCCAGGTCGCCTCGGGCGAAGAGCACGATGGCCGTCGACCCCAAGTGGAACGTGCCGAGCTCGTCCCCTCTGGACACAGGGATGCTGGGCTCATAGTCACGGACGCTCCCTGCCCCGCCCCGGTTCGTCTCGAGCGCGTCGTCATAGGCGGCGGTGATGTGTCCCACGGACGTGGCGCCCACCATGATCGTCGCGACCTCGCCGGCCACGCCGCGCACGTACGTGATGAGGCGCTCGTTGACACAGAACAGGTCGTCCACGTTCTCGACGGCGGCCCGGTTCACCGGCCAGAGGTGCCCGGGCACGTGCCGCGCCCGATGGACCTCACCCTCGACCGGGTGGTGGACACGGTGGTAGTCCCTTGGGCTGAGATAGACCGTGACCCACGCGCCATTGCGAAACCGCTCGGCGTCGGCCGTATCCGCGAGGAGCTCTTCGATGCGGTAGTGGCGGCCTTTGGCCTGGATCAGCGTGGCGTCCTGAACGTACCCGAAGTTCAGGATGCGGCCGTCGGCCGGCGAAACGCCGACCCCGGGCCGGCGATCGACCGGACGCGCGCCGAGGCGCAGGCGCCGGACGAAAAACGCGCCGAGCGTCGGGTAGTCCTCGAGGGGCCGCTCGGCCTCCTCGACCTCGATGTCGTACAGGCGCGCGAACGCGCGAACGCTCATGTTGGCCAGGGCCTTGGGCAGCGGCGCATAGGCCGCCGCGCCCACCGCGCGGCTCCAGAGGTTCTTGGGCAGGAGCCTCAGGGCTCCGATGTAGAGGGCGTCTTTCACGTCGACTCCGCCGGCCGTGAGCCGGACCATCAATCGAGGCTGGCGAGGGCCGCCTTGCTGGGCGCGTGCTCCGGATCGTAGCCGAGCGCCCGGTTGAACATGTCCTTGGCCTTGCGCGGATCGCCGAGCTTCTGACGCAGGACACCGAGGTGATAGAAGATGTCCACGCGCTGCTCGTTGGACTCGATGTGCATCTGGTGCAGCAGCATCGTCTGGAAGATCTTGAGCGCCTTGTCCCAGTTCTCCTTCCGGAAGTGCAGCTTGCCGAGCCGGAACAGGTTGGGCAGGTAGGTGGCGTCGTAGTCGAAGCACTCCGTGTAGTACTGGAGCGCGGCGTCTTCCTGGCCCTTCTCTTCGGCCACACGACCCATCTGGAAGTTGTACGTGAACAACTCCTTGAAGCGGCGTTCGCCCTTGAGGCGCTCGATGGTCCGCTGCAGGAGCGGCTCCGCGTCCGCGTAACGCTGCTCGGCGAAGTACCCCGCGAGCAGGGCGTCGGCGACCTTGTTGTCGGCGGGCGCGAGTGTCGCGGCCTCCTCCAGCGCCTGGATGCGCGCGGCGGCGTTCCCGACGCGCTGGGACACGGCGGCGATCTGGAGGAGTACGGGAACCCGCGCGGCGCCGTCGACGCCGGCCTTGCGGCGCTGCAGCAGTTCGAGCGCCGTCGCGTCGTCGTGCTCGCTCTCCGCCAGCTTGAGCAGCGCGGTGAGGGCCTCGGCGTCGTTCCCCTCGTCGAGGGCATGGCGCAGGGCGTCCCGCGCATCCGCCGGACGGTCGAGGCGGTCGAGATACAAGAGACCCAATCGCCGCCAGGCCTCGGCCCGGGCGGGGCCTGCCTGTCCGTGGGAGATCGCCCGCGACAGCGTCGACGCGCACTGCTCCCAGTCACCGTTCTGTTCGTAAAGGCGCGCGAGCACGGTCAGCGCCCCGAGGTGATTCGCATCCGACTCGAGCACGCTGTTGAGCGCGGACACGGCCAGGTCCGCGTCCATGAGGTGGGCCTGTGCAACGTCGGCGATCTGCACGAGCTTCGAGATCACTTGCGCGGTATCGCCCGCCGCACGAAGCACCTCGACGTACTCCCGGAGCATCTCGGCGAGGTCGAACCACCGGCTCGTCTGCGCGTACAACCGCTCCAGGTGCCCGACGGCCTGGGCGTCCGCAGAGTCGGCCGCGTGCACCTGACGGTAGTACTCGATCGCGTTCTCCGGGTGCTGCAGGCGCTCGTCGGCGTTGCGTCCGAGCGCCATGAGCAGCGGCCGGCGCGCGGCCTCGTCCTCCGTCAGCGTGAGCTCCTTGACGAGGACGTCCTGGAGACGGTCCCACGACTCGGCGGCCTCATAGGCGGCCCGGAGCTGCCGCACGGTGTCGAGGTCGTCCGGATCGAGTTCGATGACCTTCTCGAAGGACTCGGCGGCGAGGGCCAGGTCCGAGAGCTGGTCGCGCGCAATGGCCGCCATGCGCCGGTGGAGATTGGCCAACTCTGCGGACTCGTAGGTGCACTCCGTACGACGCGCCAGGATGCCGTGGAGCGCGAGGGCGTTCCCCGTCAGCTCGTGCAGGTCCTCGAGCGCTTGCAGCGTGGGGATGTCCGCCTCGTCCAGCGAGAGGGCCTCTTCATAGGCCGCCACCGCGGCCGCCGCGTCGTTCAGCTTGTCCGCGCAGAGCGCGCCGAGCAGGTGCAGGCGCGCGCGTTTCTCGTCCAGATCGAAGAGCAGGTCGGCCTTTCGACGGTGGATTTCGGCGAGCCGAGGCCAGACCTCGGCGTCCGTGTAGATCTCCTCGAGGGCGTCGAGCGCCTTCGTGTTGGCCGAATCGATGGCCAGCACGGAGACGTAGCGTTCGGCCGCGCGGTAGGTGTCCCGGAGGCGGCCCCGACACCACTCGGCGATGTGCAGGAGGTCCTCGACCTTCTGCTCCGGGTCGTGGACCCGGGCCAGCGCGTTGTCGAAAGCGGCGGCGAGGCGCTCCCACGCGCCCCGTTCCGTCGCCACGCGGATGAGCGCCTTCCGGATGTCCTCGTCCTCGGGCATCGCCTCGAACGCCTGCAGCAGGCACTCCAGCGCGCCGTCCGCATCCTGGAGCCGGACTTCGCGGAGCTCCGCCGACGCGACCCACAGGCGGGCCTGCTCGGCGAGGTCCGAGGTCAGCTCGATCCGCATCTCGTTGAGGATGGCCAGCTTGTCCCAGGCGGCCTTCTCCCGATAGATGGGCTCGAGGACCTCGGCGATGACCTGCCGGTGCTCGAGGTGGACGGCGAGCCGCTCCATCGCCTCGAGCGCGTAGGCGTGCTCGGAGCGCTCCCAAAGGATCGAGCGGTACAGTTCGATGGAGGACGGGACCTCGTTGCGCACGACCTCGAGCAGGTAGCCGAGGCGGAAGCGGAGGTCCGTGTTGTCACCCTCGCCGCCGAGGTCGATCTCCCGGCGGAGGACATCGATCAACAGCTCCCAGTCCTGTCGCGCCTGGTAGAGCCGGTCGAGGGCGGACAGGGCCTCGCGGTCATAAGCGTCACCGCGCAGCACGGCCTGCCAGGACTCGATGGCGCGGTCCGTCCGACCGAGCTTGCCATCGTAAAGACGAGCGAGGCGGCGGTTCAGACCGCGCCCCACCTCGGCATCGAGCGCCGCAGGGATCTGCTCTTCGTAAGCCCCGGCGAGGGCCTCGTGCGCGCCGAGTTCATCGGACAGCTCGTGGAGGGCACCGACGATGTCTTCGTCCGCGGGGTCCTCCTGGAACGCCCGCAAGTAGCTCTCGAACGCGCTCCGCGGGTGCTTGAGGACCTCATACCGCAGCTGGGCGAGGCGCTTGAGCAGTTCGAGCCGCTCGACCCGGTCATCGATGTCCAACAACTGCAGCTCGTAGACCCGGGCGAGGAGCTCGGGCATGCCCTGCTGAGCGTAGTGCGGCTCGAGCATCCGGCTGGCGCCGAGACGGTAGCGCTCGTGGCCCAGGAGCCGCTCCAGCGACTTCTGTGCGTCGGCGAAGTCGGGGCTACGGCTCAGGATCTCGCCGTACAGCTCTACGGCCTGCTCGACCTGGCCCAGGTGGTGCTCCAGGACGTCCGCGATGCGCAGATCGAGGCCGTCCACGCGCCGGGCAGCGCTCGGCCGCGAGTCCTCCTTGATGAGGGCCCGCTCCGTCTCGAGCAGGTCGATGAGCTCGCCCCAGCGACCCTCGCGGCTGTACAGGCGATCGAGCGCCTCCATCGCGCGCCGATCGCGGGCGTCCGCCTCGAGGACGGAGCGGTACGTCAGGATCGTCTCGTTGGCGTCGTTGAGCTGCTCCTCGCACACCCGGGCGATGCGGAAGAGGATCTCCTTCCGCTCGTCGTCGTCGGCGGCGACTTCGAGCTTCTCCCGGAGGACCTCGACCAGCAGCGTCCAGTTCCCGGTCCGCTCGTACAGGCGGATCAGGGCCTCGATCGCGTTCTGGTCTTCGGGATCTTCCTCGAGCACCCGACGGTAGGTCTGGATGGCCTGGTCGGGGCGGTCGAGGACGTCCTCCCAGATCTCGCAGATCCGGTAGAGCAGCTCCTTCTTCTCCATGACGTCCCGGGCGAAGTCCGCCTTGCGCGACAGCACGGTCACCAGGTCCGGGAAGCGCCGCTCGGCGGCCAGGAGCCGCTCCAGCGCGTTGAGCGACTCGGCGTTGGCCTCGTCGATCAGCAGCACGCGGCGGTAGCAGTCGATGGCGCGCTCGGCGTCCCGCAGCTTGTGGTCGTAGGTCCGGGCGACCTTGAGCAGAATCAGCGTGGCGCCGTCCAGGTCATCGTAGTGCTCGATGCCGGCCAGGTAGGCCTCCACCAGCCCCTGCCACGTGCCAAGGGACTCGGCGAGCCGATCGAGGTCCTTCTGAAGGTCGACGTTGCCGTAGTCCTCGGCGAAGGCGCGCGCGTAAGCGGCGAACGCGGCGGCCGGTGAGGACAGCTTCTGCTCATACGTACCGGCGATGCGGGTCAGCGTCTCCAGGCGGCGCCAGCGGTCCTCCTCGAAGCCGAGCTGGACCTCGAGCATGCCGATCCACTCCGGCCACTGCGCGCGGCCCTCGTAGATGGGCTCGAGCACGCCGGCCACGTGACGCCGCAGCGGCGAAGTGGGCTCCTGCGCCGCGAGCTCGAGCAGCACGCGCTCGAGGGCGAGCAATGAGGGGCCGTGCGCCGGCACCTCGTCCTGGAGGACGGCGTGCCAGGCCTCGACGGCCTTCTCGGTCTCGCCGAGGCGGCCTTCGAGGATCTCGCCGAGTCGGTGAAGCAGGCTGGCGCGCGTCTCGGGCGCCTCGGCGAAACGGATCTCGTCGCGCAGCAGGTCGGCCAGCTCGGGCCAGGACTCCCGCGCGTTGTAAAAGCGCTCCAGGGCGCGGAACGCCTGGGCGTTGTCGTTCTCGATCTCCAGGACGTGCCGCCACGTCGAGATGGCCCGTGGCACGTCGTCCAGGACGTCCTCGAGGAGCTGGCAGACCTTGAAGAGCAGGGCCTTCTTCTCCTCGAGCTCGGTCGTGTCCTCGGCCTGGCGGAGGTACAGCACGACGAGGTCGTCCCAAGCGGCCGTGCGGCTGTAGAGGTCGACCAGCGCCCCGGCGGCCGCGCGGTTGTCCGGCTGGAGCCCGAGCACCGCCTGATAGGCTTCGCGCGCGGCGGCGTCCTGACCCCGCTGGAACTCCTCGGTCAGGCCGAGCTCGAGCAGCAGCGCGATCTTCAGCTCGAGCATGTCCACGGCCTCGACGGCGCCGCGGAGCAGCCCAGCCAGGTCGTCGAACCGCCCGGCGGTCTGGGCGAGGCGGCGGAGCGACGCCCGGTTGTCCTCGTGGTCGGGCTGCAGGTTCAGGACGCGTCCGCAGGTGTCGAAGGCGGCGCTCGCAAGGTGCAGGCGGGTCTCCTGCAGCAGCGCAATCTCACGCAGGATCTCGACCCGCTCGACCGGATCGGCCAGCTGGGCCTGACGGACCTCGAGGACCTCGACGAGGCGAGCGAAGTCGCCGTCGGCGCGGTAGATGGGCTCCAGGATCGCGCCGACCGCGAGACGCTCGACCCCGGCGTCGGCGGCCGCGTCCTCCGACGCGAACAGCGCCTGCAGGGCCGCCCGCGTCGCACCATGGGCGGGGAGATCGGCCAGGATGCCGGCGTAGATTTCGAGGGCGCGGGTGCCCTCGCTCAGATGGACCCGGCAGGTCGTGGCGAGCTTGAACTCGACCTCGGCCTGCGCCGCGCGGTCGCGGAGACCGGTGAGCCGGTGCTCGTAGAGCGCGGCGACCTCGGGCCAGCGCTCCGAAGCGGAGAGCAGGCGCTCGAGTTCGTCCAGCGCGAGGGCGTCGAACTCGTCGACCGCCAGGACCCGCCGGAGAGTGTCCACCGCGGACGACGGGTCGCCCAGCGTGCTCTCGTACAGGTTGGCGATCTGGTAGAGCAGGAGCTTGCGCGTGTCGGCGTCGCTCGCGATGGTGACCTTGCGGTCGACGATCTCGATCTGCGCGAGTGTGTCCTGCGTCTGCTCGTAGAGGGCCTCGAGGGCGTCGAGCGCCGCGCCGTTGTCGCTCTCGAGGATGAGGACCTCGCGGTACTCCTCGATGGCCCGCTCGGCGGACTCCACCTGGTCGCGGAGGATGCCGGCGCGCATGAGCCGAAGGTCGACGGCCCGGTCCGGCGCGATGACGACGCCTTCTCCGAAGAGCTCGACGAGCGAGTCCCAGGCCCCTACGAGGGAGGCGAGCCGCTGGAGTTCGTTCTCGAAGCGCGCGGGCGCCTCGCCCTGCCGCCAGGCCTCGGCGAGGCTGTTCAGCGCAGAGGCGGGCTCCTCGAGGCGACGCTCCTCGATGTCGGCGACGCGGGTCAGGACCTCGACGCGCTGGGCCGGCACGTCCAGGTCGACGAGGGTACCGAGCAGCGTATCCCGGAGGCGGCGCCACTCTCCGGCCCGCTCGTAAATCGGAATCAAGATCTGCGCCGACTCCAACCGGACCTCGGCGGTCTCCAGCAGCGCCTCCAGCGAGGTGCGCGCCCCGGCGTGGCCCGGCGTCCGCGCCAGCACGGCCTGGAAGCAGGCCACGGCGCGCACGGCATCGCCGAGCGTGAGCCGGAGAAGCTCGCCCATCCGGAACTCGAACTCGCTCTTTGCGGCCGGGTCCGTGGCGAGGGCGCGCTCTCGGTCGAGGGTCTCGAGCAGGTCGACGCCCCGCTCCAGCCCGACGAACAGCCGGTCCAGGGCCGCGAGCGCCTCCGTGTCGGCGTCGTCCAGCGCGAGGATCTGTCGGTAGTGGTCGACGGCGTCGTCGAGGTTCTCGAGGTTCTCCTCGGCCACGACCGCCGCGCGGAACAGCAGCGGCTTCTTGTCGGCGACGGACGTCGCGCGTTCGGCGTGATCGAGCAGGACCTCGACCAGGGCGAGCCACTGCTCGGCGGCCGGGTACAAGCGCTCCAGGGCCGCGTGGGCACGCAGGTCCGTCGGGTCGATCTCCGTGCGAATGCGCACGTAGGTCTCGACGGCCTTGTCGGCGCGGCCCAGAAGCGTCTCGAAGAGGTCGGCGAGGCGGAAGCTCATCGCCGCCCGCTCCTCCATCGAGCCGGCCAGACGGGCGCGCATCTCCACCACCTCGACGAGGGCGTCGGCGTCCCCCACCCGCTCATAGAGTCGGTCGAGGTTCTCGAGGGCGATGGCGTCCTCGGGCCACTCCTCGAGCACGCGGCGGTTGTAGCCGATGGCCAGCGTCAGGTCGCCGACGCGCTCCTCCTGTAGCGTCGCGACGCGACCGAGCATCTCCCGGCGCAGCGCCGGCTCCAGATCGAGCGCGGCGTCGCCGTTGAGGCCCTCGGAAAAGACGTCCCCGAGGGCGGCCCAGGCGTCGAGGGCCTCGGCGAGGCGGACGAGCTCCTTCAGCAGAGCCGGCTCGCCGTAGGCCTCGCGGGAGGCCGAGCCGTACTCGGCGAACGACGTCCGCTGGTCCTGGCCGCTGGTCTCGGAGAGGCGGGCGATGCGGGTGTGGAGCTCGACGCGTTCGGCCGGCGTGGCCGCGTCGCCCAGGCGCACCCGGCACAGCGAGACCTCGCTCTGCCAGTCGCCTCGGCCGACGTACACCGGCTCGAGGATGTCGCAGGTGCGCACGCGGACCGAGAAGGCGTCCGGCGCGCGGTGGGCTGCCAGAACGCTCTCGAGCGCCTCGATCGTGGGATCGTGATCCGCCGCGAGCTCGAGGACCTCGGCGTATCGCTCGACGGCCTCGTCCACGCGGCCGAGCTGCCGCTCGAGCACGGTGGCCAGCTGGTAGGTCAGCGGCACGCGCTCCGTGGGCGTCGCGTCCGTCAGGCGCTCCGTCAGGAGGTCGGCCAGTTCGCTGAACCGACCGGTGTTCCGGAAGATGCGCTCCAGGGCCGCCAGCGCCCGGGCGTTGCCCGGCGCCTCCTCGACGATGCGTCGATACGCATCGACGGCGGCCTCGGGCTGCTCCAGGACCTCCTCGAGCAGGTCGCCGATGCGGAAGAGCAGCGCCACACGCTGGGCCGAGTCGTCCAGCAGGGCGAGCTTGCGCTCGCAGACGCCGACGAGGCCCGGCCAGTCTTCGAGGCGCGTCGTCAGGCGATCGACGGACTCCAGGATCTCGAGGTCGTCACCCAGGGCGTTCAGCACCAGGTTCAGCGTCTCGCGACCGTCCGCGAAGCGGGCCAGGCGCTCTTCGTACACGGTCGCGACGCGACGGCTGTACATCGCGGCCTGGGGAATGTCCTCGCCGGCCTCGGCGCCGCCGAGGGCGAAGCTCCCGTAGAGAACGGCGAGCTCGTCCCAGGCGCCGAGCTCGGCCGCCAGGCGCTCGAGCTGCGTCCGCACACTCCCGTCGCCGCGGTCCTCGCCCAAGAGGCGCTGCCACGTGAGGAACGCGCCGCGGACGTCCGACAGTTCGCGCTCGCGGAGCTCGGCCACCTCGCGCAGCACTCGGCAACGGAACGCACGATCATCGGACCCTTCGACCTGGAGTTCGAGCACGCGCCGCAACGACGACCACTGCGACGTGGCCCGCATGTGGGGCTCGAGTACGCGCGCCGCTTCGGCGCCCAGGTCCGTATCCAGGAAGCGCTCCAGCGCCGTCACGGCGCCGAGGTGGTCGGGCACCTGCCCGAGCACGCTGGCGTATCGGCCGAGCGCCTTGGGGAGCTGGTCGAGGCGCTCGTCGAGCTGCCCCAGGCGGAACAGCAGCGCCGCGACCTCGGGGACGGCCGACGTCAGGGCCAGCTCGGCCTCGACCCAGCGCGTGATGCTCTCGAAGTCGCCAGACCGCTCCGCGATGCGCTGCAGGCCGCGGATGGCGTCCAGATTGGCGCGGTCGAGCGCGTGGAGCTGCTCCCAGGCGGCCTGCGCCGCGGGGGCGTCGTCGCGCACGCTCTCGTGGAGCTGCCCGATGGCGCACAGGATGGCCGACTGCGTGGCGTCGTCCTCGGCGAGATCGAGCTGTCGGGTGTAGACCGCGAGCAGATCGTCCCACTCGCTGAGGCGCTGATAGAGCGCCACGAGGGCCGCGAGGACGTCCGCCGTGTCGCCGGCGAGCGTACGCACGCGCTCCAGGTGGGCCGCTGCGTCGGCGAAGCGACCGAGTTCCTCGGCGCAGGCCACCGCGAGCACGTGGCGCATCCGCACCTCGATCTCCGCGTCGTGCACCTCGTCGCAGAGCGTCCCGAGGAGCTCGACCAGGCCCTCCCAGTTGCCGATCAGGGCAGCCGTCCGGCGCGCCTCGTCCAGCAGGTCGGCCCGGGCCGGCGCCGCCTGGAGCGCGCGAGCGAAGTAGGCGAACGCGTGCGAGACGTCGTGGCGCTTCTGCTCGTGGACCTGCGCCAGGTCGATCATCAGGGCGACGGGGTCCTCGGGCTGATTGCGCAGCAGGACCTCGAGCACGGCCACCAGCGAGTCCCACGCGCCGACGTGCGCGTAGTGGGGCGCGAGCGTGCGCGCCGACTCGATGTGGTCGGGATCCTCGGAGAGCACGCGCTCCCAGCACTCGACCGCGGCCGACTCGTTGTGCAGGTTGACCCGGCAGACGCGCGCCATGCGCTTGTAGAGCTCGACGCGCAGCGGGACGTCCGCGGCCTGGGCCGCGCTGCCCGAGAGCAGGCGGATGAAGCCCTCCCAGTCCCCGCGCTCGCCATACAGGCCCTCGAGCGCGTTCCAGTCGCCCCGGCGAAGGTAGAGTTCCCGCAGGTAGTTCTCGGCGTGCAGGTCACCCGGCGCCAGGCGCAGCACCGCCCGCCAGGTCTCCGCGGCGCGGTCCTCGTCCGAAAGCCGCTCGGCGTAGATGTTGCCCAGCTTCTTGAGCCAGGCCACGCGGCCGGCGTCGTCCTCGGCGCGCCCGGCCTGCTGCGCATAGAGCTGCGCCAGGTCGAGGTGCCGCTCCGTCTTCACGTAGAGCTGCTCGAGCGCCTGCCAGGCCTTGACGACCTGGTCGTCCGCCTCGAGGACGGCACGCCACAGCTCGATCGCCTCGTCCCGCTCCTCGAGCCGCTCCGCGGCGATGCGTGCCATCTCGATCAGCCGCTCGACGCGGGCCGCGCCCTCGAGCAGGTCGAGCTGCTTGCGGTAAATCTGGAAGAGGGCCCGCCAATCCTTGCGATGCCGGTAGATCTCGACGAGCTGGCTGATCGCCGCCTCGTCCTTGGGCCGCAGCTCGAGGATCGCCTCGAGATGGGCGATCGCCTGGTTCGGGTTGGAGAACTTGTCGATCCAGAGCTGCGCGATCTGGCGCTGCAGGCCGACGAGCGTCTCTTCGTCGCCGGCGGCCTGGGCGGCGTCCACACGACGCTTGTAGATGCCGATGAGGTCGTTCCAGCGCGCGCTCTCGATGTAGCGCGTCTGCAGGGCGTCCAGGGCCTCGGTGTTCGCCGGATCCACCTGCAACATCTGGTTGTAGGTGTTGACGACCATGACCTCGAGGTTGAGCTGGTCGCGGTAGATCTCGATCATCCGACGATAGATGTCGACGCGGGCCTGCACCGCCTCGGCGCCGTCCCCCTGCACGAGGTTGAGGTCCTCCTTGAGGAACTCGAGGAGCGCGTTCCACTTGCCGGTCTGGAAGAACAGGCGGCGCAGGGCGTCGCGGGCGACCTCGTGATCGGCCTTGAGCTTGAGGATCGACTTCCAGATGTCGATCGCCTTCTCGGAGTTGTCGATCTCGCGCTCGGCCACCCGGGCCATCTGCAGGCCGATCTCGATGCGGGCTTCGTTCGTCGTCTCGATGGCCTGGCGCGAGGCCAGCGTGGCGAGGAGCTTCTTCCAGTCCTGCTGCGCCGCGTAATATTCGGCGTAGAACTGGAGCATCAGCAGGTTGCGCGGGTCGTTCAGCTTGATGCGCTTGAAGTAGTTCTCGGCCTGCTCCAGGTCCGCGACCTTCTTCCACAGGATCATCGCGATCTGGACCAGCATCGCGCTCTCGTTGCCGGCCCGCGCCCGGGAGCGCAGCGCGGCCTCGTAGATCGCGACGAGATCGGTCCAGCGCTCGCCATCGCTGTAGTGGTCGACGCAGAAGCCCAGGGCCTCCTGGTCGACGGGCTCGAGCGCCAGGACCTCGCGGTACCAGCGCGTGGCGGCTTCGGCGTCCTGGAGTTCCTGGCGGGCGATCTGGGCGAGGCGCTGCACGATGGCCAGGCGGTCCGCCTTGCGGCTCGCGTGCTCGACGCGGGCCTCGAGGTGTTTGATCAGACGGTCCCAGAGGCCGTTGAGCTCGTAGTACTGCTCGAGCAGGATGCGCGCGTGGTCGTTGCGCGGATCGGCGTCCAGCACGAGCTTCAGCAGGGTCTCGATGCCGGCGTCGTCCGGCTGCTCCTTCAGCCACAGCTCCGCGGCCTGCAGTTGCAGCGCCGCGCGCTGGCGCGGGTCACGCGTGGACTCGGCCTGGGCGACCAGGGCGTCGTACCGGGCCCGCGCGTCGCCGCGCACGGACTCGAGCAGCGCGGCGAACTCGCCGGCGCGCGGGTGCTCGGGCACCAACCGGAGCGCGGAGCGGACGCAGAGCGCGGCATCGCCCGACTCGCCGAGCTGGGTCTGGCAGATCTCGGCCATCTCGAAGTACAGATCCGCCTGGGCCTCGGGCTCCCCCGTGACCTGAAGCTCCAGGCTGTAGAGCTGCAGCACCAGCCGCCAGTTCTCCTGCTGCCAGTAGATCGAGCGCGCCGCGCGAAGCGCCTGGACCTGCTGGGGGTTCAGCTTGAACGCGCGCTGATAGCGCATCATGGCCTGCTCGAGCTGTCCCAGGACCTGCTCGTGGATCTGGCCCACGGCGAGGCAGAGGTCCGACTCCGCGGCGGGGTCCTCGAGCCCGGGTGCCTGCGCCTCCAGGTTCTCGGCCAGGCGTGTCCACTCGACCTGTGCCTCATCGGCCGGCAGACCGGCCCAGCGCTCACCGTAGAGGGCCACGATGCCGCCGAAGTCGCGGTTGCGCAGGAGGGCCTCCTCGAGACGCTGGAGGGCCTCGGCGTCGTCGGGGTTGTTCTGCAGCAAGTGGCGGTAGGTCTCGAGCTCGTTGTCCATGGATGTGCGCTTCTCGGAACGAATGGGGGGCCGCCCCGCCGCGGCTCGGGGCGAAAATCGGGACACGTGAACGGCGGCGGATGGTACAAACCCGGACCGCGGCGCACAAGACGCTTGGGCGCTCCGGATGCGGTCCGGCGCATCCTCGGGCGCAGGCGCGGGATGCCGATTCCAGGGGTTCCGATCCGATGGCATTTCTGTGGTGAAAGCGTGACACCGACCCGGGTTTCCGACCCCGGCGCACCGGGCTCCGATGGCGCCTTCGAGACGCTGCGCTGGATCCGCGGTCGACTCCCGCGCCTGGCGGCGCACCGGGCGCGCCTCGACGCGACGCTCGCCGCCCGCCACCTGCCGTCACCGGACTGGGCGGAGATTCTCCGCGTCGTCGAGACCCGCGCCGCCGACGTCGTCGAGGCCCGCGTCCGGGTCGCGGTCCCGTTCCAATCGCCCGGGCAGCCCCATTGCACGTGCGAGGTCACCCCCCTCCCGGAGACCTTCGCCGCGCGCCGGGCGGGCATCGCCGCGGTGACGCGACCGGTCCCCCGAGCGGATGCCCTCGCCGCGCCGGCCGAGAAGCTCACTTCCCGGCGCGACGCCCTCCAGCGACTGGTCGACGCCGTCTCTCCCGCGGAGACGCTCCTGGTCGACCTCGACGGGTGCGTCCTGGAGGGCGCGACCTGGAACCTGTTCGCGGTGGTCGACGGTCGTCTCAGAACACCGCCGACGGGCCCGCAGGTGCTCGGGGGGACCGTCCGCGCCGCGGTCCTCGAAGCAGCGGTCGGGCTCGGGCTCGACCCGGTCGTCGGCCCCCTGCCCCTCGACGCCGTCTGGCGCGCCTCGGAGGTCTTCGCCACGAACGCCTTGCTCCCGCTGGCGCCGTTGTGTTCCCTGAATGGCCGTGACTTGCCCCCGCCGGGCCTCTGGCAGCGGGCCCTCCTGGAGGTCGTCGATGGCGAATTCGTGGCCTGACGCCGTCGGGTCTGCCCGTGCGCTCGCGCTCGGCGCCTGCATGGGGGCGTGCGGCGGGGTCGATACCGTGCCGGTCACCCCCTGCGACCCCGTCGCCGACACCGGCTGCCCGAGCGGTGAACACTGTCGGCTCGGTGAAGACGCACGGACCCTGTGCCTCGCCCCGGAGGCCCCCTCGCCGGTCCGTTGCAGCGTCGGCTCGTGCCCGCCCGGCGAGGCCTGCGCCGACGTCGAGGGGTACCTGATGTGCCGGCCCGTCTGCCGCCTCGACTCGCCCGACTGCCCGGCGCCCACCACCTGCAGTCACGCCCTCGACGCCGAGTTCGGCGTCTGCGTGGCGCCGTGCCGACCTTTCCCGGACGACGGCGTCGAGGACTGCCCCGAAGGTGCATGCGCCCCGGTCCTCGCTGCGCCATTCCCGATCTGCGTCGGCCTCGGCGCCGCCCGCCAGGGCGACGATTGCACGGAGACGCGCTGTGGCCGCGCGCTGGCCTGCCTCAGCGCCGACGACGGCGTCCTGTGCCGCGCCATGTGCCGCCTCGGTGAGGACGCCCTCTGCCCGGCGCCGCAGGTGTGCACCGGCGAGATCGCCGACCGGGGCATGGGATTCTGCAGGGACCCCGCGGCGGACGCGGGCGTCAGGTGAGGTCGCCGAGCGCCTCGAACTGCCGTTTCACGTAGGCGTCGACCCCGCCGAGATGCTCGGCCTTCATGCCCAGGAAGACCGAGGCCGGATGGTGCACCGGCTCGACGTGGGCGTAGGGGTCCTCCTCCTTGCCGAAGCCGAAGCGGACGGCGAGCGACCCGGCCAGGGCGACGCAGGCCACCATCTTCATGTTCGTGAAGGACTTCTGCGGCTGGTGGTGGAACATGGCCACCTCGCCGAAGGACTCCTCGAAGCGCCACCGCTGCAGCAGCGCCGACCCGAACTGACCGTGCAGGCTGTCGATCGTGCGCTCGACCTCGTCGGGTCCGAAGCGGGTCCCGCTCTCCTCGATCTCGTCGAAGATCTGCAGCAGCAGCGCTCGGCCGATGTCGTGAAGCAGGCCGTGCAGGAAACAGGTCGGGGCATGGAGTCCGGGGATCTCCAGCGCCAGGAACTCGGCGATGACCGCCGTCGCCAACCCGTGATGCCAGAGGTCGCGCAGCGCGTTCTCGCGGGTGCGGCACCGGAATGCGAAGAGGCGCCGGTTGGAGAACGCGAGGAGCTGCTTGCCCAGTTCACGAGCGCCGAGGCGCACGATCGCCTCCTGCAGGCTCCGCGGCGCGCGGCCGCCCAAGGTGAAGGCCGGCGAGGCGCCGAGCTTCATCACCCGCGCGGTCAGCGCGATGTCGCAACGAATCAGCTCGATCACCGCCGAGAGGTCGTGATCCGGATTGGACAGGAGGCGATTGAGCTGCTGCGTCACCTCGGGCATCGCTGGCAGGCGCAGCTCCTCTGTACGGAAGCGCTCGACGACCATCTGCACGGGCGAGCGCGGGCGCCCCATCTCGGCGGCGAGGCCGGTGATGTGCGCGGGCACGACCTCCTCTGGCTCGGTGATCGGGACGTCCGAGGGCAACGGGGTGGAGACGCGTGCCGTGGCCAACGCCCGGTCGACGCCCTCACGCATGCCCTGAAGAAAGACGGCGGCCACGAGCTTGCGGATGGCGTCCTTTCCGGCCGCGCCCTCGACGGCCTTCAGCGCCCGCCGCCCGGCGCCGCTCGCGTCGGCGCGTTCGATCAGCGCCTCCACCGCGGCCCCCTCGGGGACGATCAGCACGACATTGCGATGGCTGGTCTTCGGCACGAGCTCTCCCGGCTGCAAGTCATTGGATCGGCGCGTCGCCCCGGAACGCCGCGCGGCGAGTCATCCCTGACCCCGCACGCAAAAGTCTTCTGAATCCTCTACCGACACATGGGGGGCGAGACGCATGGGGCGTCTCCCGAAATGGCAAACCACTCGCGAGGGTGGGACGCAAAGCCAGAGGTCCCCCGCGGACGGCTCAGCTACCGAAGGAGACATGAAAATGAGCATCCAGACCAAGATCAGCACCCTCTTCGCCGGCCTCTGCCTCTTCGGCGCGCTCGGCGCCGCCCAGGCCGAAGATCGGGTTCAGGTCGGCTTCACGGCCGAACCGGGCGACGTCGCGTTCGGATTCGTCCCCGCCTCCGTCTCGCGGGACGAGGTCATCATGGTCCTGATCGACAAGTCCGGACCGATGATCTCCGGCGTCGTCCTGCTCACCAACGGCCGCTCCGTCGCCTTCTCCGGCGTCGAGAGCCACCCGTTCGCCGTGACCGAGGCCTACGAGCCCGGGATGATCGCCTTCGCGGACAAGTGAGCACATTTCGTTTCCCGCGCGGGCGAGGTTCGGTTATGGAGGGGCGCTTTTTCCCACGGCGCTCAGCCCAGGACCGAACCGTTGGCCAGAAACACGCGCACCCGCCGCCCCGCTGATGTCTCCGCCCTCTCGCCGGAGGAGCTCGCGTGGCGCTGCGATCCCGATCAGGTCCCCACCGTCGACGGCCCCCTCGAGGACGCCGGCACGCTCATCGGCCAGTCGCGCGCGCTCGACGCGCTGCGCCTGGGGTTCACGATCGAGTCCCCGGGACACAACATCTTCGTCTGCGGCCCGAGCGGCACGGGCAAGATGTCGACGGTCCGGGCGCTGCTCAAGCGACGCCCGATGCGCGACCGCCCGCTCTTCGACTACGCCTACGTGCACAACTTCTCGGACTCGGACCGGCCCCGGCTGCTCCGCATGCCGGCGGGGACCGCCCGCAAGTTCCGCAAGGAGTTCGAGAAGATCGTCGTCGACCTGCCCGAGACGCTGTACCGGCTGCTCGAGGCGGACACGCTCGAGCGCAAGCGCGAGAAGGCCGCCGAATCGTACAAGTCGCTCGAACGGGGCTTGATCAGCGAGTTCGAGCGGACGTGTGACAAGCACCAGTTCCAGCTCGCGCAGGTCCAGGTCGGCGAAAGCCAGCACCTCGAGATCTACCCCGTCCACCGCAAGAAGCCCATCGACATCGAGGAGCTCAAGGAGCTCGTCGCGACGGGCAAGGCGCGCGTGAGCAACCTGGACGAGCTCCAGGCGACCCACGACAAGCTGAAGGCCGAACTCCGCACCATCCTCGGCAACCTGCGCAAAGAGGCGCGGCGCATGCAGGAGGAGATCAAGGAGCTGGAGAGCTCGTCCGTGCGCACGGCGCTCGACGACGCCTTCAACGACCTGCTCGACCAGTTCCCCTTCGACGGCGCACGGCCGTGGCTCGAGGAGGTCACCGGCGCCATCATCGAGAACCTCGATCTCTTCGACGAGGATGGCGGAGACGACGACGAGGATGGCCACGCCGACGAGTCGGGCCGCGTCGAGGAGCTCCTGCGCCGCCTGCGGATGAACATCGTCCTCGACAACGACGGCGCCGAGCCCACGCCGGTGGTCTTCGAGAACTTCCCGACCTTCACCAACCTGCTCGGCACCGTGGAGCGCTCCTCCGAGGACACCCGCGGCACGGTGGACTTCACGCACATCAAGGCCGGCTCTCTGCTCCGCGCCGACGGCGGCTTCCTGATCGTGAACGCCAACGACGCCGTCCAGGAGCCGGGGGTCTGGCGCGCGCTCTACCGCGTCCTCAAGACGCGCGAGCTGGAGATCCAGTCGCCGGAGCAGTTCATGTCGCCCGGCGCTGCCTGCGCGCTCAAGCCCGAGTCCATCCGGGTGGACGTGAAGGTCATCGCCGTCGGCGACGACGACCTCTACCGCCTGCTCTACACCGGCACGGACGAGTTCCGCCGCGTCTTCAAGATCAAGGCGGACTTCGACGACGAGATGCCCCGCGACGGCGAGCACCTGGCGCTCTATGCCCAACACGCCCGCCGCGTGGTCCGCGAGGAGAACCTGGTCCCGCTCGGCGGCACCGGCCTCGCGCGCCTCATCGAGTTCGGGGTCCGGCTCGCGGACCGCCAGGACCGCCTGTCCGCGCGCTTCTCGGACATCACCGACCTGCTGCGCGAGTCGAGCCACTACGCCCGCGTCGCCGGCGCCATCGAGCTCGGCGGCGAGCACGTCCGCCACGCGCTCGACGAGCGCCGCCGCCGCCACGGCCTCGCCGAGGAGAAGCTCCACGAGCTCGTCCACAGCGGCGTCATCGACATCGCCACGGACGGCGCGGACATCGGCCAGATCAACGCATTGACGGTCCTGGACCTCGCCGACCACACGTTCGGCCAGCCCTGCCGCGTGACGGCCAGCGTCGCTCCGGGCTCCGAGGGCCTCATCAGCATCGAACGCGAGGTCGAGCTCAGCGGCCGCCTGCACGACAAGGGCACGCTGATCTTGTCGGGTTGGCTGCGCTCGCGCTACCTGCCCATGCAGACGATGTCGCTGACGGCCACGCTCACCTTCGAGCAACTCCACGACGACATCGACGGCGACAGCGCCTCCGCTGCCGAGGCGCTCGCGCTCATGTCCTCGCTCGCCGAGGTGCCCATCCCGCAGGGCATGGCCATCACGGGCGCCATCGACCAGCGTGGCCGCATCCTGGCCATCGGCGGGGTCAACGAGAAGATCGAGGGCTTCTTCCGCCTCTGCAAGTTCCGCGGGCTCACCGGGCGGCAGGGCATCCTGATCCCGTCGGACAACCGGCGGAACCTGCAGCTCGACGACGAGGTCGTGGACGCCGTCCGGGAGGGTCGGTTCCACATCTGGGCGATCAGCAGCCTGGACGAGGCGCTCGAGCGCCTGACCGGCCAGCCCGCCGGCGCGCTCGACGCCCAGGGTCGGTTCCCGCCCAACAGCTTCAACGCACGGGTCCGGGAGCGTCTCATCGAGCTTGCACGCCTGGGTGCCGAGCGACCCGCCTCGCCTTCCCGCCGGGGAGCGGGGCGGGCCCGTCGACCGGTCTCCGTCTCCGATCCCGAGACCTGATCGTTTCGCGAACGACTGCGCGAGGGGGTTTACGCCGAGCCTCCGCCAGCGTATACGCTGCGCGATTCCCGGGCCGACCGTCAGAAAACGAACCGGCCCGAAATTTGCTAGCTGCCGCCCGCTGACATTCTGTACCCGTGCAGGCGTATTGTTCTGCACACCGGCGACCCCGACTGTGCGGGGCGCCTCTGGGAAGGGAAATCCGTCGTGACCAAGGCCAATCTGCTTCGGCTCGCACTCGCGGGCAGCGTCCTCTCTCCGATGTGTGCCCTGGCCGAGGAGACGACGGCCACCGCCGCGCCCGAGGCCACCGCGACCGCCGAAGCGGCCCCGGAGGAGGCCCCCAAGGCCGAGGAGGACGCCGAAGAGGCGTTCCCCGTCTCCGGGAGCGTGGGCATGTCCTACCGCTTCAACCACGCGAACTTCACGCCGACGGAGTCGGACAAGGCCGCGTTCGGGACACAGCAGGGCAGCCTGTCGGTGAAGGCGCACTACGGCTTCCTCGAGCGCTTCGCCCTCGACGTGAACCTGTCGGCGAGCAAGGAGCTCGCGGACAGCTACTACGGCGCCAACTCCTCGCAGACGAGCATCAAGAGCACGGACTTCAGCGACAGCTCCGTCTCGCTCAGCGCCGACATCTACACGATTCCCGTCGTGGACATCTCGATCAGCGCCGGCCTCAGCGGCACCATCCCGACCAGCAAGGCCAGCCAGGCGGCCAAGATCTACACGACCGTCGCCCCGAGTCTATCGCTCGGTTGGGAGTGGAAGCGCCTCAGCCTCGGCGCCGGCTTCGAGGCGGGGTACACCTTCGCGAAGTACCGCACTTACCACATCGAGGGTGACAGCGCGGCCCGCAACGTGGCGCAGTCGGGCTCGGACACCGGCGATCCGCTGGGTCTCTGGGATCTCAGCGAGTCCTTCGACCTCGGCGTGAAGATCCTCGACGCGCTCAGCTTCAGCACCAGCTACTCCGTCAGTCACAACCTGCTCGCCACCAGCGGCAAGGAAGACGCGTACACGTCGCCCTACGCCGACACCGGCGACCAGTGGGGCATGGTCAGCCACGGCTTCTCCTTCGGCCTGCGTTGGAAGGCCCTCGAGAAGACCTCACTGAGCGTCAGCATGTCGACGCGTCAGCCCCTGTACAACAAGCGGGGCACCGAGAAGACCGTTCCGATCTTCGACTGGGAGACGGACACCCACGAACGCACGAAGTACGGCATCAGCGTCAGCCAGTCGTTCTGATTCGCCGAATTTCCGTTGCCCCAGGCGGTCGCGCCTCGGGTAGATTCCCGCGACGTGTGGCTCTCCCTCCCCGTCCGGTTGACCCTGACCGTCGTCGCGCTGCTCGTGGTGACGATCTCCCTGACGCTCTCCGTCAGCCACCGCGTCGCCGTGGACACGCTCGCCGAGCAGCGTGACCGCGGCGCCCAGGGCACGTTCTCCACGCTCTCCGTCAGCCACGCCGGAGAGCTGCGGGGTCTGCGTGGTGAAGACGTCGCCGAGATGCGGCGCGCGGCGCAGCGTCTCGTCACGGACGCCACCACGGGCGTTCGGGCGCTGGCTTTCCACGACGCCACCGGAGCCGTCGTCGTCGAGGCACACGCCGAGGACGCTGCGGCGCTGCCGCCGCTCACACAGCTCCCGTCGGCGCTCGTCGAGGCCACGGCGCCCGAGGGCGCGCGACGTTGGGCAGGCCCTGTGCTCTTTGGCGGTCGCGCCGTCGGCGCCATCACACTCGAGACACGCGACGACCTCGCCCTGCGCCTGAAGCCGCGGCTCGGCGAGGCCAACCTTCGGCTGGGTCTCCTCGTCTCCGTACTCGGCGGCCTGCTGGTGCTCTTCGTCTCCCGCCGAAGCCTGAGCGCCGTGCCAGCTTTGTCCCGAGCCATCGAGCAGGTCCGGCAGGCCGACTTCAGCGTGCGTGTCCCCGAGACGGGTGCGCATGAACTCCGCCACTTGGCCGTCGCGTTCAATGAGATGTCACGACGCCTGGAGCTCTTCGGCCAGTACACCAACCCGGCGCTGATCCGTGCGCTGATCCAGGACCCCGACCTCGCCGGCCCGGGCGGCGTGCTGCGGCACGTGACCGTGGTCTTCAGCGACATGCGCGGCTTCACGCGGATGAGCGCGAGCCGGCCCCCGGCGGACGTCCTGCGCCAGGTGAACCTCTACTTCCACCTCTTCGAACGCATCGTTCTCGACCATGGCGGCCATATCGACAAGTACATGGGCGACGCGATGATGGCCGTCTTCGGTCTCTTCGACAGCCCCCTGCCCGACCTCCACCGGCGGCTTTCGGACAACCTGCCGGTGCCGTACTCTCAGCAGGCGGTGCGAGCCATGTTGCGGGCGCGCGACGCCGTGCGGGTCGTGAACCGGTACATCGAGACGTCGGCGACGGGCGCTGCGCTCACACCCGAGGTCTTCGGCTGCGGAATCGCCAGCGGCCACGCGACGGCGGGCAACCTCGGCGGCGAGAAAAAGAAAGACTACTCCGTCGTCGGCAACATCGTGAACCTCGCCGCGCGGCTCGAGAGCCAGAGCCGCAAGGGCGAGGTGCTCATCGACTCCCACACACGCCGCAACCTCGGCCCCGGCGGTGTGGTGGCGCCTCGGCCGGCCGTGGACTTGAAGGGCTTCGACCGCCCCGTCGTGCCTTACGAGGTCCTGTCACTCGAGGCGGATCCGCACGCCGACGTGGCCGAACTGCGTGTGTACCTGCGGGGCGTCTTCACGGAGGCGTTTGTCCACCGCGCGCTCTTGCGAGGCGATGCGCTCGTGACGGCCGACGATGTGCGAAACGCGACGGCCCGCCTACACGCCATCCTCGACGCCTATGAGCCCGTCATCGGCCTTGTAGGGCAAGAAACCGGCGGTACAGGCTGAGGCCCTCGGCCGCCCGCGGGTTGTCCGGCGAGAGCTCGATCACCCGCTCCCAAAAGGCGCGCGCCGCCTCCAGGTCTTCCCGGGCATAGGCCGCCTCGGCGGCCGCCAGCGCCTGTGCCACGAGCACGGCGCGTCGGGCGTCGACCTCCTGCTCGAGCGCGTCCACGGCGCCGCCACCGGCCCCCTCGGCGCGCGCGCGGGCCAGGGCCCCTTCGGCCGCGGGAACATCGCCGTTGCGCCAGGCATGGCGCGCATCGGCCAGCGGATCGGCGGCCAGCGCTGGCGTGGGTCGACTCGGCGCCTCGGGCGTCTTGCGCCGGACGGTCTGCCGGCTGGCGGGCCGGTCGTTGCGGCCCCGCTCGGCGGCCAGGGCCGTGGGCTCGGGGTCCGGCGCCGATGCGGGCTCGGGGACCGCGCGGCGTGAGAGGCCCTCGATGACCGCCAGGTGCACGTCCGCGGTCAGACCAGCCCTGTTTCGCAGTTGGCGTGCCTCGGCGGCGGCGGCCGAGGCCGTGACCCAGTCTTGAACCCGCCACGCGCCGCGGGCGCGCTCGCCGGCTTCGCGCGCGGTGCGTTCCGCCGCCGACCGGGCCCACTCGACCTCGCGCGCAAGCTCCGAGGCGCTTCGGGGTGTGCCCACGAGCCCGACGGCACTCTCGAGCTCCGACGCCTCGTTCACGGCCTCGGTGGCGGCCCCCACGGCGCCCTGAGCGAGCAGGGCCTCGGCGTCGGCCAGGCGCGCGTCCCGCAGGGCTTCCAGCGGCGCGACCGCCCGTGTCCAGGCCGCCACGACCCGGCCGCGCGTCGCGTCGTCCGTCAGCGGAGACCGCAGGATCTCGCGCGCGAGCGGGGCCGCCGCGACCGGGTCGACCTCGACGAGCGCCAGGAACTGCATGGCCGGCGGCAACGCCAGCGGCTCAGCGCGGCGCTCCGGAGGGTGGCATCCCCAAAGGGCCACCCCTCCGGCGAAGAGCGCCCACAGCCAGCGTCGATCCCAGGTCATGCGAATCCTCCACCCCTGAAACTCGGAGTGAGGCTTCGCTGCCTTTACGGGTGAGTCGGCAGCCGCTCAGGCCGACTTGCGCGCCAGGACCAGCTGCGGAGGCTCGCGGTGAAGCACCACGCCCTCGTGGATGACGCACTCGCGAACGTCCGTCATGTCGGGCAGCTCGTACATGATGTCGAGCATGATCTCTTCCATGATGGCGCGCAGGCCGCGGGCGCCGCTCTTCCGGACGACCGCTTCTCGCACGATGGCGCGCATGGCCTCCGGCGTGAACCGGAGGTTGACCTTCTCGAGTTCGAACAGCTTCTTGTACTGCTTGATCAGCGAGTTCCGCGGCTTCCACAGGATCTCGTAGAGCGCATCCTCGTCGAGCGACTCGAATGGCACGAGCACCGGCAGGCGCCCCATGAATTCGGGGATCAGGCCGAACTTGATGAAGTCCTCGGGCGTGACGAGCGGCACCAAGCGGTTGTAGTCGGCGTCGTTCTGCTTGGGGTGGACATCCGCCCCGAAGCCGATCGACGAGCTCGAGAGCCGCCTCTGGATGATCTTCTCCATGCCGACGAAGGCCCCGCACAGGATGAAGAGGATGTGCGTGGTGTCGACCTGGATGATCTCCTTTTGCGGCCGGGTGCGGGCCCCGTCGGGGTAGATCGTGACCTTGCTGCTCTCGATCATCTTGAGCAGCGCCTGCTGAACGCCCTCTCCGCCGACGTCACGCGTGCTCGACGGGCCGTCCCCTTTGCGGGCGATCTTGTCGATCTCATCGATGACGACAATGCCGCGCGCCGCGCGCTCGACATCCCGGTCCGAGGCGATCCAGAGGCTCTTGATGATGCTCTCGACATCCTCGCCGACATAGCCGGCCTCGGTCAGGCAGGTTGCGTCCGCGACGATGAACGGCACGTCGAGCAGTCGGGCCAGCGCCTGGGCGATGGCGGTCTTGCCCGAGCCCGTGGGCCCGATCATCAGGATGTTGCCCTTGAAGAGCTGAACGTCGTCTTCGGGCGGAGCGTCGATGCGCTTGTAGTGATTGTAGACGGCGACGGAGATGGCTTTCTTGCCGATCTCCTGCCCGACGATGTGCTCGTCGAGGTAGGCCTTGATGTCCTTGGGCTTCAGTTCGCGACGATCCGTCGTCGTCTGGACCTCACCGCGTCCGTCCTGCGCCAGGATCTCGTTGCACAGCGTGACGCACTCATCACAGATGTGGACCTGGGGGCCGGTGATGAGCTTGCGAACCTCGATCGCTTCCTTCCCCCAGAAGGAGCAACGGAGGTGGAAGGTGCGATTGGTCATTCCCATTTCCGGAGAAGTCTCACAACGACAGTAACACCCGGGTTTTCCGGGTGTCAACCCGCCAACGGTGCGCTGAAAGCGGCGCGCCGTCAGCGGTTGAAGCCACTGACATGCTTACGACGGATGTCGGAAGACAGTGAATGGATGGGCTTGCGGAGACCCAGGTTTCGGTCTCCGCTCACTTCATCGGCGCTGGGAGGGGGAACTGAAGACGGAAGGAGGGCGTGAGCCGCCGGGGCGACTCACTTGCGGTTCAGGCGGTCACCGAACACGTCGCCGAAGGACGCCGTGCTCTTGCCCTGCTTCTCGAGGTACGAGCGCAGGTCGGGGTCGGACTCGTCGCCGACGTTCTTCAAGGACAGGCCGATCTTGCGGTCCTCGCGGTCGACCGAGATGATCTCGGCGAGGACTTCCTGGCCTTCGCTCACGACGTCGCGGGGGTTGTCGACGCGCGTGGTCGACATCTCGCTGACGTGAATGAGGCCTTCGACACCGGGCTCCAGCTCCATGAAGGCGCCGAAGTCGTGGATCTTGGTGATCTTGCCCTTCACCACGCGGCCGATGGTGAACTTCTGGGGGATGTCCTCCTCCCAGAGGTCCGGCGTCAGCTGCTTGATGCCGAGGCTGAAACGCTCGTTCTCGACGTCGATGTTGAGAACGACCGCCTCGACCTCGTCGCCCTTCTTGTACAGCTCCGAGGGGTGCTTGACCTTCTGCGTCCACGAAAGATCGCTGATGTGGACGAGACCGTCGATGCCTTCCTCGATGCCGATGAAGATGCCGAAGTCCGTGATGTTGCGGATCTTGCCGAGGATGCGCGTGCCGATCGGGTACCGCTCGTGGAGCAGGGTCCACGGGTTGGGCTCGATCTGCTTCATGCCCAGGCTGATGCGCTTGTTCTTGGAGTCGATGTCCAGAACGATGGCTTCGACCGTGTCGCCGATGGCGACCATCTTCGAGGGATGCTTGACCCGCTTGGTCCAGCTCATCTCGGAGATGTGGATGAGGCCCTCGATGCCTTCCTCGAGCTCCACGAAGGCGCCGTAGTCCGTCAGGCTGACGACCTTGCCGCTGACGCGGTCGCCGACCTTGTACTTCTCCTCGGCGTGGCCCCACGGATCTTCGCTGATCTGCTTGAGGCCCAGCGAGACGCGCTCCGTCTCGGGATTGTACTTGAGGACCTTGACGTCGATCTCGTCGCCGACCTGAACCATCTCGGACGGGTGGTTGACCCGGCCCCAGCTCATGTCGGTGATGTGGAGCAGGCCGTCCAGGCCGCCCAGGTCGATGAACGCGCCGAAGTCGGCGATGTTCGTGACGGTGCCGCGGACGATGTCGCCTTCCTTCACCGCGCCGAGCAGCTTGCTCTTGGCGGCCTCGCGCTCCTCCTCGATGAGCTTGCGCCGGCTGATGACGATGTTCTTGCGCTCCTCGTCGATCTTGAGGATCGACGCGCGGATGCTGCGGCCCACGTAGTCGCCGATGTCGCCGGGGCGGCGCACGTCGACCTGCGAGGCGGGCAGGAAGACCGGCACGCCGATGTCGACGAGCAGGCCGCCCTTGATCTTGCGGACGACCTTGCCCTCGACCACGTCGCCTTCCTTGCGGGTGACGAGGATCTGCTCCCAGCCGCGGATGCGGTCGGCCTTGCGCTTGGAGAGCACGACCGCGCCCTCGGCGTCCTCCATCTGCTCGAGGAGGACCTCGACCTCGTCGCCGATGGCGACGCCGGTGTCCTCGAACTCGGTCTTGGCGACCTGGCCCTCGCTCTTGAGGCCCACGTCGACGATGACGAAGTCGCCGGACATGCCGACGACCTTGCCCTTGAGGATGCTGCCGGTTTCGATGCTCTTGGGTTCCGCGCCGCCGACGGCGGTGCCGCTGGCGATCCCGGAGAGTGCGGACTCGAGCT
>CAINDO010000241.1 GCA_903847385.1 uncultured Myxococcales bacterium | reverse complement strand
TGTCTGATGCGTAGGGACTGGTGGCGCGGGCGGCTCTGGCGGCGCGGGCGGCCCGGTCGGCGGCAGCACGCCGGACGCGCAGACGCCCGACGCGCAGACGCCGGACGCCGGCCCGGTGACGCCGGACCAGGCGGCGATCGTGGGGGTGCCGGAGACGACGCGGCTCGCGCTGCCGGGCCTCTCGGCGCCGGTGCACGTGCTGCGCACCGAGGCGGACATCCCGCACGTCTACGCCCGCAACGAAGCGGATCTCTCGCGGGTTCAAGGCTACATCACGGCCCGCGACCGCTACTTCATGATGGATCTGGCCCGCCGACTCGCCCAGGGGCGCATCTCGGCCCTGCTGGGAGACGCCGGCCTGCCCACGGACATCACCTCGCGCACGCAGGGCATGACGCAGGTGGCCGGGCGGTTCGCGGCGAACCTCACGCCGCGGCAGCGCGAGAACTGGCAGGCCTACGCCGACGGCATCAACGCCTACGTGGCCGCGGTCAAGGCGGGCACGGAGCAGCCGCCCTCGGAGCTGCGCCTCGCCGCGCCGCTGATCGGCTTCCGCAGCGCGGCCGAGGCCATGTCCGACTTCACGGTCGAGGACATCGCCGCCTTCGCCACCACGGTCCTGTTCCAGTCGGGCTTCGAGCGCGTGGACCTGGAGCGCGAGATGGGCCTCGCCGAGGCCGAGGCGGCCATCGCCTCGCTGCCGGACGCCGAGACGCGCCGCGCCGGCCTCTACGGCGATGTGTTCGAGCGGGTGGGCCCCATGGTGAACGTGCCCTCGATCGAGGGCTGGCCGGACATCGACACGACGCCCCCCGAAGGCGGCGCGGCGGGCATGGGCGGGGGCGCGCCGGCTCGCCCGACGCGGCGACCGGCCATGGCGGCGGTCTCCGGTCTGTTGAAGCGCCTGCGCGGCGTGGACCAACTCTACGGACACATCGCCGGCGAGCCCTTCGGGTCGAACGCCTGGGCGGTCGGCGGCGCCGGCACCCCCGATGGCAGCGCGCTCTTGGCCGGGGACGGCCACCTGGCGCTCTCCGTGCCGGGTCTGTTCTACCAGACCGGCCTGGACACGCAGGTCTTCGGCGGCGGTGACACCCATGTGATGGGCCTGGTGGTGCCCGGCCTGCCCCCGCTCGGCGTGGGCACGAACGGCCGCGTCGCCTGGAGCTTCACGTACTTCTACGCCGACCAGGTCGACTGGTACGCCGAAGACATCCGCCTCGGCGCGGACGGACTGCCCGAGGCCAGTCTGTTCCAGGGCGAGTACCAAGCGCTCTCGCGGATTCAGGAGAGCTATCAGGTCGCCAACGTGCCGGCGCTGATGAGCGTCGGCCGCACGCAGGAAGAGGCGCGCTTCGAGCTCTTCGACGGCCGCCGCCTGATGGCCATCGAGGGCCGCGCCCTGGCCGAGGGCGAGTCCCCGGCCGCGGGTGAGGCGGTCGTGAACCTGGGCGACGGCCCCTGGGTGCCCGGCGACGCGGACGGCGACGGCGTGGTGTCGGGCGTGAGCGCCGACTACACCGGCCTGGACGCGGCGCAGGCGCTCGACGCCTACGAGTCCTTCTCCAAGGCACAGGGGGTCGAAGAGTTCCGCACGCTGCACAAGCGGCTGGCCGTCTTCGGCAGCCACTTCAACGTGGCCGACGCGGACGGACACATCCTGGACACCGGCTACCACGCCGTGCCCTGTCGCGAGGCCCTCGCCCGCACGCCGGACGGCCACTGGGCCCCCGGCGCCGATCCCACGCGCCTGCTCGATGGCACGACCTACGGCGGCTTCCGCATCCCCTTCGCCGTCGATGGCACCGTGGACGAGGGCGCCGGCGTGCAGGACCCGAGCGCCTGTGTCGTGTCGTTCGACCGCTTCCCCGCCGTGATCGATCCGGAGCGCGGCTTCGTGTTCACCGCCAACAACGACCCCGCCGGGTACTCCTTCGATGGCAACCTGGCCAACGACCCGGAATACATCGGCGCCTCCTGGGACCCGGGCTTCCGCGGCCAGACGATCCACGACCGCCTGGCGTCGCTGACCGCCGCGAAGACGGCGACGCCCGAAGAGATGAGCGCGTTGCAGAACGACCACTTCGCTCCGCTCGCCGAGCGGCTCGTTCCGAGTTTCCTGGAGCTGCTGGAGCGCGCCGCGCAGGACCCCGCGCTGGTCGCACGCTTCGGCGCCTCCGCAGCGGACTTCGCCGAGGTCGCCGCACGCCTCTCCGCGTGGCGGGACCGCGGCTACATCGCCCACTCCGGCGTGGACAGCTTCTACGCGCAGCCCACCGCGGACGAGAAGACGGACGCCGTGGCCACGATGATCTTCAACGCATGGTTCGGCCACGCCGTGCGCGGTGTGTTCGACGACGAGGGCCTGGCGGACGTCGACCGGGTGGGGGACCGCGACACGGTCATCGCCGCCTTCGACCGCGTCTGGCGCGGCCGCGGCGCCGGCAACCCCGAGGGCCTGGCCTCGTTCGCCGCCGACCGTGGCACGGGCGAGTCCGTGTATTTCGACGACACCACCACGCCCGAGGTCGAGACGAGCGACGTCCTGATGTTGGGGGCCCTGGAGCGGGCGCTGGCGTTTCTGCGGTCTGCGTCCGAGGTCGCCGGCGAGGGCGGATTCGGCACGGACGACATGACGCAGTGGTTGTGGGGTCTGCGGCATCAGGTGCGCCTGGAGTCGCTGCTCATCGGCTTCCTGGGCGACCAGCCGGGTCTGGCGGCGCTGTTCGATCGCTTCAGCATCACACCGAGCGCGCTGCCGCTCGCCCCGGATCTCGCCGCGGACGACCCGCGCAAGGACCTGCCCGGCTTCCCCCGCGATGGGGATGGCTACTCCGTGGACGCCGCCCACCCCGGCGCGCGCGCCACGCAGTTCGAGTACCGGCACGGGCCCGTGTTCCGCATGGTCGTGAAGCTCACCCCGGACCATGCGTCGGGCACCGCCGTGCTCCCGGGCGGTCAGTCGGGGCTGAACAACTCCGACCACTTCGCCGACCAGGCCGCCCTGTGGCTCGGCAACCAGACGCTCCCGCTGCGGTTCCACGTGTCGGACGTCGTCGCGGGCGCCTCGGGCCGCGAAGTCTTCACACCCTGAGAGGGTCGGCGGAAATGTCCACCTGCTGCGCCGTTCGATGCATCCCGCCCCGCTTCGTTGCGGGGACCCCCAACCCATTGGGCGGTACCCCGGGTACAGCCACAATGGGTTGTGCACCCCCGCGCCTTGCGGGGT
>CAINDO010000240.1 GCA_903847385.1 uncultured Myxococcales bacterium | reverse complement strand
GCCATCGTCGGCTCCGCCATCGGCGGGGCGCTCGAGGCCGGGGCGGACAGGATCGCGACCGGCGCGGGCTCGGGCGCGGGCTGGGTGACCGGCGCGGGTTTGTCCCCCATGGCCAGGAACGCGGCGACGCCGGCCCCCATGGCGATGGCGGCGCCCAGCACCGGCAGCCAGAGCCCGGCGCCGCTCCGGGCGGGCTTGGACGACACCGGCGGGGCGGCAGCGGCCGCTTCGAGCGTCAGCCGCGTGCGCGCCGGCGCGGGCGGCACGAAGCCGAGCGCCTCGTCCGCCTGCTGGACGAAGGCCTCCAGGCTGTGCAGCCGATCCGACGGCTCCCGCGACAGCGCCTTCATGATCAGGGCCTGCAGCGCCGCGGGCACCGCACGGTCGTCCACCAGACCCGAGAGCGGCCGCGCCGGCTGCGTGATCTGTTGCGTGATGGTCTGGAGCGCGCCCAGGCGGTCGTAGGGGAACCCGCCGCTGACCAGCTCGTAGAAGATGGCCCCGATGCTGTACTGGTCGGCCCGGCCGTCCACGGCGCGGCCGAGCGCCTGCTCCGGCGCCATGTACCCCGGCGTGCCGATGACCTGGCCGTCCTGCGTGAGGCGCTGCTCCGTCTCGGCCTCGACCTTGGCGATGCCGAAGTCCAGGATCGTCACGAACTCGCCCGTGTCCCGGGCCTCGACCATGAGGTTCTCGGGCTTCAGGTCGCGGTGGATGATCCCCGCCTCGTGGGCGCTCTGGAGCGCGACGCAGACCTGCCGCAGCAGGTGCCAGGCGCGGTCGACGTCGATGCGCTTCTCGCGGTCGATGAGCCCCTTGAGGCTCTCGCCCTGGATGAGCCGCATGGCCACGTAGGGCCGTTTGTCGGTGGTCAGGCCGAGCGTGTAGATGTCGATGATGTGCGGGTTGGCGAGGGCGGCCGTGGCGCGGGCCTCGCGCTCCAGGCGCTTCATCGCCTGCTCGTCCTCGGCGATGTGCGGGGCGAGCAGCTTCACGGCGTCGCGCCGGCCCAGGGCGGTGTGCTCGGCGATGTAGACCGAGCCCATGCCGCCGCCCCCCAGACGTTTCAGCAGGCGATAACTCGTGCCGGGCAGCAGTTCGCCCTCGGCGCCGGTCTGTGCGGGCTCGGTCATGGGGCTCAGTTCAGGTCGAGGCCGGCGCCGTGCTCGCCGGGTTTGTGGCCGGGCTTGCGGGCGTCGATGGACCAGGTGCGGCCGTCGCCGACCAGGGACTCGGCCGGCACGCCGGGGTAGGTGTCCGCGCCGCCGGCGTCCACGAAGATGCCTAAGCACATCGCCGACTCGAAGGGCGCGCCGCGGTCGCCGATGTTGGCCTGCCCGAACGTGGTGCCATCCGGGACGTCGTAGCGGTCGTCACCAGCGGCGTCGATGAAGTAGCCGATGCCGTTGTCGTTGCCGCCGCCGAGGCCGAGGCCCGGCGCGACGTAGTGGTCGTTCCCCGCGGCGTCGACCAGCACGCCCACGCTGAAGTCGTGGCCCTGCCCCGTGGCGGTGGCCAGGATCACCGGGCCGAGCATGCCCTCGCCGTCCACGAGGGGCAGGCCCTCGTTGTAGCGGTCGTCGCCGGCGTCCTCGTAGAACAGCGACATGGCGAAGTGGGCCGACGACCCCTGCACGTACCAGCGACCGTTGTAGACGTCCGCCCCGGAGACGTCGCGCAGGATGCCCGTGCCGAACCAGTAGCCCGTGCCCTGACCGAAGATGTCGACGGTGTAGACGTCGTCGCCACCGAGGTCCTGCAAGACGCCGAGGCCTCCGGAGGCGTAGGTGCCGTCGGCGTCCGCGCGGCGGCCGAAGCCCGCGCCCTGGCCGAAGCTGCTGTTCGAGCCCGCCGGGTTCTGGGGGTTTCCGTAGAGGATGGTGCCGCCGAACAACGGGTCGCCGGGCAGCGCCGTGTAGCGCTCGGCGCCACCGGCCTCGTGCAGGTAGGCCACGCCGCGGATGCCCGCGAAGCCCTGCACCATCTGCACGCCGTCGTACACGTCGTCGTCCGCGCCGCGGTCGATGAGGGCCGCGACGCCGATGGCCGCGGCCGCCTGGCAGCCCTGCTCGCAGCCGTAGTGATCGGTCCCGCCGGCGTCCACGAGCAGGCCCACGCCGCCGACGGCGGCCCCCTGCGAGAGCCGCAGCGACAGGTACTCGTCGTCGCCGCCGAGGTCGAACAGCATGCCGGCGCCCAGGATGCCCGCGCCCTGCCGGGGCGTGGTCGAACGCGAGGCCGGGAAGCCGCCGATGCCGCGCCCCGCCGCGTCCGCGGGCGGGATGCCGGGCACCTGCGGGGGATCGTCCATCTGCGCGTAGCCGTAGCGGTCGCTCCCGGCCAGATCGACCAGGACGCTCACTGGTTCGGAGAAGGCACGCGTGGTGGCCACGGCGGCCTCGTAGCGGTCGTCGCCGCCCAGGTCGAGCACGAGCAGGAAGTGGCCCTCGCCCGCGAGGCGCTGCACGCCGGCGTCCTGGATCACCAGCCGCCCGAGCGGCGTCGGCAGGTCCACGCGGAAGCCCTCCAGGCCGCGGATCGGCGCCCAGTCCGTCGTCTCGACCACGCGGGCGAGCTCGGCGGAGGCGGCGATCAGGCCCCCGAGGGGCATGGTGCGCTGCAGCCGCTGAACCTCCCGCGCGTCGGCGAAGTTCACGCCTCCGGGCAGGGCCACCATCGCGCCCGGCAGGCGGTCGAAGAGGTCCGAGGCCTGCGCGGCGTCGATGCCGGCGGCCGTGAGCATGGCGTCCCGGGCCACGGCCACGCGGGCGGCGGCGCCGAGCAGCATCGCCACGCGGCTCTGGACCTCGACGGGCACGTCCGAGAAGGCGTTCGTGATGAACTCGGGCCGGAAGCGCCCGAGGTCGCCGCCCGCGGCCCAGAGGGCGCGTGCGGACTCGATCAGATCCGCGTCTCGCTCGCCGACGACCTCGGGGGCGGGCAGCGGCGCGCCGAGCAGCGTCGCGCCCAGCTCGCCGAGCACGCCGGGCGAGCCGGCCTCGGCCTCGGCGGCGGCCCATCGGGTCGTCAGCTCGCGGCCGAAGGCCTCGGCGCGCGGCGACTCGCGGTGGATGCGGTCGTAGAACGGCAGGCGCCAGCCGTCGGCGCGCAGGTTCTCGGGGAAGAGGTCCATCGACTCGCGGGTGAAGATGGCGTCGCAGCGGGTCAGGCCCGTGAGCGCCAGCGCGTCGTCGACGGGGCCGCGGGTGGACTCGTCCAGACAGGCGCAGGGGGCGGGCACGCAGCGCGCCGCGCCACCGACGCGGCCGCAGTGGGCGCCCTCGGCGCAATCGGCGTCCTGGGCGCAGGCCTTGGTGCCGAAGGGCCGCACGGTGACCGGGAGCGGGTGCTCGGCGTCCCCCTGCCAGCACTCGCCGGCGGCGGCTTCGTCGGCGCAGGCCGTGGCGCCGAGGCCACAGCCCTGGGGGCCGCCCATCCAGTCGGGCTGGCAGACGCCGCCGAGACAGGTCCGGAAGCCGTTGGGGCAGTCGGTGTCCGCGCCGCAGGCGAGCGTGCAGAAGCCCAGGACACAGCGATCGGCGCCGCGAAGACAGGCCGCGTCCGCCTCGCAGGGGGCGCCCAGGTCGCTCGGCGGCCAGCCGGCGCACGTGGCCTGCGTCGGCGCGCACTGCTTGTTGCCGTCGCCCAGATCGAAACACTGCGAGCCGCGCGGGCACACGTCCGTTTCGCTGCAGTCGACGCCGCAGAACTGCTCGCCCGTGGACTGATTGGTCAGGCACATCGAGCCGGGGGCTTCGCAGGCGCCGTCGGCGGTGCAGGGCCGGCAGAGCAGGTCCACGGGGCCCGGCGCGGCGTCCGGCGCGAGCGCGTCGGTGATGGCGGCGTCGCCGGGCGTCGGCGTGGCGTCTCCGGTTGCGGGGTCGGCGTCCGCCGGCGGGGGCGCGGCGTCGCGCACGGTCGCGTCGGGCTCGCTGATCGCGGCGTCGGGCCGCGCGGCATCGGAGCTCGGGGCCTCGGCGTCCGCCAGGGAGTCCGTGCCGCCCGAGCCGCCACAGGCGGTCAGGAGCGACGCCACGAGCCAGGCGCCAGGGCCTCGTCCGCGTCCAAGTGCCATCGGGCTCACCTCATCTCTCGCAGAACTTCGGAGATCGTCGGAAACTTCGGGAGTGAACGCCGGAACATAACCGGTTCCGCACAATCCGCGCACTTCTTGCGTTTTCGCAGGCTCGGCTTGCGCCGATCCCCGCCAATCGGCAAAAGAAAGCGGTGCACCCTCGTCTCCCCGCCGGCGGCATCGGGCCGCGCATCCTGCTGTGCTCTCTGCCCCTCGTCGCCGCGCTCGGGTGCGACGACGCGTTACGCTCCGCCATCG
>CAINDO010000239.1 GCA_903847385.1 uncultured Myxococcales bacterium | reverse complement strand
GCCGACCCTCTCAGTCGCAGCGCGTCGTCGGCAGGCTCGGCAGGCGCCCGAAGTACTGCGCGCCCTCGGCGCAGGTGACCACGCCGTTGCGGTCGGCGTCCGCTCTCGGCGTGCCGGCCAGGCCGTCCACGCGCACGAAGGCCACGTCCCCGCGCGCCCCGGCGTAGACGCGCCCGGACAGCGCCCGGCCCGCCGGACCGCCCAGCACGCGCTCCTCCGTCTCGGCCCGCGCGGTGCCCGACAGCCGCCCGCGGCCGGCGTCGCGCAGCACCAGGTCGGCCTGCGTGCGGCGCACCGCCCAGATCGTCGTGGGCACCTCGCCGTCCCCCTTCAGGGTCACGCCGGGGTCGCCGTCGTCGTCGGCGTCCACCACCCCCGCAGCCATCGCCGGGTCCTCGGGCAGCTCGTCGGGCAGGGTCGTCGCGTCGCCCGCGAGGCCCCAGCGCTCGTCGAAGCCCTCGAGGACCAGCGTGCTCTCGGGCTCGGCGGGGTCGAGCCCACCGGTGAGCAGCGCGGGCGGCAGGCCGGCCAGCAGCTTCACCGAGGGCAGCAGCGCCGCGCAGTCGCCGCTCTCGTCCTCGACGGGCGTGCGCACGAGCGCGCAGGTGAGCAGCTGCGCCACCGCGCCCTGGCCGTCCATGCACACGGCGGCCACGCCCTGCCGCACGACGCGCTCCGTCTGGGTGCCGGGCACGCTGCCCGAGACCTCGGCGGGTGTGTCCAGCGAGAACACGAACACGGACCCCAGGTCCGCCAGATCGGCGGCGCCGCGGCAGTCCGGCAGCGCCAGCGAGCGGCTCGCCAGCGTGTCGAGCGCCTTCTGCTCGTCCGAGCCGGCCATGGGGCCGCCGGCGCCGATGCGCACGCCGTCGCAGCCCGCGACCCCCAGGGCCAACAGGGCCGCTGCGGCGGGCCTCACGCCTTCTTGCTCTCGAGGTACTTCACCAGGGCGTCGATGGTCTTCTCGAAGTTGGGCTGCACCATCTTGACGATGAACGCCTCGACGCTGGGCGTGGCCGACCGCGCGATGAGGCCGGGCAGCAGGCCCTTGAGGTCGAGCTCCAGCTTGCCGCGCATGCGGACGAGCGTGCGCTCGGGGCCTTCCTCCACGTACTGGGTCTGCCCGGCGCACTTCACGCGCTCGGGCATGAAGCCGACCTCGAGCTTCCAGGCGCAGTTCCAGTCGCCCTGCGTCCACTTGGCCCGGTCGATCCAGTTCAGCTTGCTCTGGTCGACGAAGGGTCGGGCGACGTTGGGGATCTCCGTCTTCGCGGCCTTCCAGAAGTTCACCAGCTCGACGACGCCGGCCGCCGGCTCCTTGCGCTCGCGGACCTCGATGCCATCGACGTTGGGCAGGTAGGGCGCCAGGTCGGGCATGTGGTCGCGCATGGTCTCGAAGACCAGGGTGCGGGGAAAGTTCACGCGGTGATCGACGGTGATGTCCATGTACGCTCCACGGGCGAAGGTTGGGCGGCGGAAATCTACTGCCACACCCCCCATGACTGTCCCCCCAAAAAATTGTAAAAGCGCCCCATGAATGGACCGTTGCCCCCGGGCGCCACCCGCGCCGGCCGCTATGAGATCCGCCGCGCCCTCGGGGGCGGCGGCATGGGGGACGTCTTCCACGTGTGGGACCCCGTCCGCCGGCGGGACCTGGCCCTCAAGGTGCTCAAGTTCACCTACCCGCGGGCCCTGCACTACTTCAAGCGCGAGTTCCGGGCCACGGCGCGTCTGCGCCACCCCAACCTGGTCACCCTGTACGACCTCCACGCCGAGGGCGGGCACTACTTCTTCACGATGGAGCTGATCGACGGCGTCGATCTGTACCTGTTCGTCAACGAGACGAACGCCATCGTGGACGACCCGAAGACGCTCACCGCGCCGAAGCGGCAGGCCCGCATCCGGCAGGCCTTCGTGCAACTGCTCCGCGGCCTCAACTACCTGCACACCGCCGGCTGCGTGCACCGCGACCTGAAGCCGTCCAACGTGATGGTCGACCGCGAGGGCGGCTGCAAGCTGCTCGACTTCGGGATCGTCAAAGAGCTCCTGCCGGGCTCGGAGGGCCAGAGCCTGTCGCAGGTCTTCGGCACGGCGACCTACATGAGCCCGGAGCAGTCCCAGGGCTCGCGCGTCACGCCCGCCTCGGACATGTACGCGGCCGGGGTGGTGCTCTACGAGCTGATCGCCGGCACGCCGCCCTTCGACGGCGAGTCGCAGATCGTCGCGCACCACCACCGCAGCATCAAGCCGCCGTCGCTGGTGCAGCGCGTGCCGGGCGTGAACCCGGACCTGGCGCTGGTCTGCATGGCGCTGCTGGAGAAGGACCCCAACGACCGCCCCTCCGCCCGCGAGGCGCTGGAGATGCTGGGCGAGCGCGTCGAGGCCGAGCTGGACGAGGCCGCCGAGTTCGTGGGCCGCCGCCAGGCGCGCAAGGCCCTGCACGAGGCCCTGGAGCAGGTGCGGACGGGCACGGGGCGCATGGTCGTGCTCGAAGGCCAGAGCGGCAGTGGCAAGACGGCCCTGGTCAACGCCTTCTGCGCCGAGGCCCGCATCTACGACGCCGTGCAGATCAACGGCGTCTGCGTGCACCGCGACCACGTGCCGGCCCGCGGGCTGGACACCATCGTCGAGCGGCTGGCCGAGGCCTGGCGCCGGCGCACGGCGGAGATCGTCCGGTCGCTGTCGCCAGCCGAGCGCGGCGCGCTGATCACCACGTTCCCGTTCCTGGGCGAGCTTTTGCCCAAGAACATGCACGGTCTGGTGGACGAGCGCCCCCCGGGGGGCCCCCGCGCCGGCACCGCGCTGACGACCCTCTTCGCCGAGCTGGGCCGCAAGCGCCTGCTGGTGCTCGTGCTGGAGCATTTGCACCTGGCGGACGACGTGACGCTGGAGCTGCTGACCGCGCTGCAGAGCCAGGGGCGCCTGCCCGGCGTGCTGATGCTGCTGACCGTGCGGCCCGAGGCGGTGGTGCCGGGCAGCCCGCTCGCCAGCTTCCTGGAGTTGCTCGAGACGCACCCGCAGATCACGCGCATGCCCCTGCTGCCGTTCCTGCCGGACGAGACGCGGCGGCTGGCCGCCATGCACCTGCCCGAGGTGGCCCCCGAGCAGGCCGAGCAGCTCCACGGCGAGTCCGGCGGCGACCCGCTGCTGGTCACGGAGCTTCTGCGCGAGATGGTGCGCCACCCCGGCCAGGGCGTGCCCCACCTGGACGCCCTGGTGCGCCGCACGCTGGAGACCCTCTCCGCCGAGGCGCAGCACGTGCTCCGCGTGGTCAGCGTGAGCCGCTTCGCCCTGCCCGGCGCGGTGCTCCAGGCCGCCTGCGAGCTGCCCACGGACGTGATGTACGAGGCCCTGGACCGCCTGGACGCCCAGGATCTCGTCCGGTCCTTCGCCAACGCCGGGGGCGAGGTCAGCGTCTCGCCCGTGCACGCCCGCCTGATGGAGCTGGTGCGGCGCAATACGCCGGACGCCGACCGCATCTCGCTCCACGTGCTGCTCGCCCGCGCCTACGAGGCCCACGGGGGCCCCGCCGCGGCCATCGCCCACCACTGGAGCGAGGCCGGCGAGGCCGAGCGCGCGCCGACCTTCGCGCTCCAGGCCGCCGAGGAGGCCCAGCGCGCCGGCCAGCACGCCCGCGCCGCGGACCTGCTGAGTCTCGTCGTCCGCACGCCGCCCCCGGGCGTCGATCCCGTGCGGCTTTGGGCCGACTTCTCGGACGAGCTCGCCCGCGCCGGACGCTACGCCGAGGCCGTCGCCGCGATGGACAAGCTGGTCGTGGAGCTGCGCCCACAGCCCCTCGAGCCTTGGTACGTGCGGCGCGCGGAGCTGCGCCTGATCGCCGGCCACTACGGCGCGTTCGTCAAGGACGAGGCCCAGCTCCCCGCCGGGCCCGTGCGCGTGCGCCTGGCCGAGCTGGCCCTGCCCTACGACTGGGCCCGCGCCGAGTCGCTCCTGGGCGGCCTGGCGACGGGGGACGCCCACCTGGTGCGCATGGTCGCGGCGCTGCAGGGCGATGCCCCGGCCCGCGCCATGACCCGCGCCAGCAAACTCTATCGGGACGCCAGCCAGATCCCCCACGACTCGCTGCTGGCCGTGCAGGCCCGCGCCGAGCTGCTGCGCGCCGAGGGCCAGATCGCCGACGCCCGCGCCGTGCTGGACGAGGCCCTGGGCCGCCTGCCGCCGATGAGCCCGGAGCCCGCCCACGTGGGGTTGCGCATCGCCCGCGTCGAGGTCGCGCTGAACCTGGGCGAGCTGCAGGTGGCCCGGGCGAAGATCCGCTCGCTGCACGGGGACACGCGGCTCAAGGGCCAGCCGGTGGCCTGGGTGCGCATCTGTCAGCTCATGGCGCGCACGCACCTGGAGAGCGGCGAGTGGCAGGCCGCCGAGCGCCGCCTGAACGAAGCCGAGCAGGTCTGGCCGGCGGACCCCTGCACCGCGCCCAACCTGGAGACGGCGCTGCTGCGCGTGCGCCTGCTGTTCCTGTCCTCGGAGCCGAGCGTGACCGCCGCCGCGCTGCGCCGCGTCGAGGCCTGGCCGCCCTACCACCGGTTCCTGACCGGGCGCGAGGCCACGGCCGAGGTCTCGCTGCTGCAGGCCCGCCTGGCCGCCGTGCGCGCGATCCAGGCCTGGCGCACGCCGGAGCGCACGGGACTGCCCGCCGCCCGCGAGCAGTTGCAGGACCGCCTCCGCGCGCTGCGCAACGCCGTGCCGGCCCCGGTGCTGTGGCTGCACGTGCTCGCCGGCCTCGGTGAGCTGCTCAACGGCGAGGCCGAGGCCTGCGTCGAGCGCCTGGACAAGATGGTGCTGCGGCCCGGCGACCCCGTGGCGCGGGCCGTCGGCGCCCACGTGCTCAGCCAGGCGCGCACGGACGAGACGCTCTCGCAGCAGGACCAGCGCAACGCCATCGCGCTCCTGCGCGAGGTGGGCAGCGTGCCCTCCCCCGAGGGCGTGGCGCTCGGCGCCGCGGTGCGCTGACGCGCGCTGAGCCCCGTTGACCGGCGCGGCGGCCTGTGCGCAGCATGCCGCCATGCCATACGATCTGCTCCTGAAGAACGGCCTCCTGGTCGACGGCACCGGCGCCCCCGCGCGCCGGGCGGACGTCGGCGTGCGCGACGGCCTCGTCGTCGAGATCGGCGAGCTCGGCGGTCACGCCGCGCGCCGCACGATCGACGCCGAGGGTCACCTCGTGACGCCCGGCTTCGTCGACCTCCACACCCACTACGACGGCCAGATCTCCTGGGATCCGGACCTGATGCCGTCGTCCATCCACGGCGTGACCACGGTCGTGCTGGGGAGCTGCGGCGTGGGCTTCGCCCCCTGCCGCGCCTCGGATCGCGACGCCCTGATCGCGCTGATGGAGGGGGTCGAGGACATCCCCGGCTCGGCCCTGGCCGAAGGCATCAAGTGGCGATGGGAGACCTTCGAGGAGTACATGGACGCCCTCGAGGCCATGCCCCACACGCTGGACTTCGCGCTGCAGGTGCCCCACGACTGCCTGCGCGTGTTCGCGATGGGTGAGCGGGGCCTGCACGGCGGCGTGGCCACGGAGGGCGACGTCGAGTTGATGCGGGGCGCGCTGCGTTCGGCCCTGCAGGCCGGCGCCATCGGCTTCTCCACGGGCCGCAGCGACAACCACCGCAACCGCAGCGGCGCGCCCACACCGGCGTCCGAAGCCGATGCCCGCGAGCTGAGCGGCCTGGGCGCGGCCTTCGCCGGCCTGGGGCACGGCGTGGTGCAGGCCGTGTCGGACTTCGACATGGCCCAGGGCCCCGACCGCTTCGACGCCGAGTACGACCTGATCGAGGGCATGGCCCGCGCGGCCGGCCGCCCGCTGTCGATCTCGCTCTCGCAGCGCGACCAGGAGCCCGGCCAGTGGCGCCGCATCCTCTCCCGGGCCGAGCGCGCCACGGCGGACGGCCTGACGACGCGCGTGCAGGTCGCGCCCCGCGGCATCGGCGTGATGCTGGGGCTCCAGGCCACGTTCCACCCCTTCATGGGTTTCCCCAGCTACAAGGCCATCTCGCACCTGCCCCTGGCCGAGCGCGTCTCCGCGATGCGCGACCCGGCGTTCCGCGCGCGCCTGCTCTCGGAGAAGAGCGACCGCGTCGCCGGCGATGGTTCGTCGCTGCCGCCGCTGGCCGACTTCCTGCTGTCGATGCTCGACCGCGTGGCGTTCCGGTTCTTCCGTCTGGGCGAGAACCCCAACTACGAGCCCACCGCCGCCGAGTCCCTGGGCGCCGAGGCCCGCCGGCGCGGGGTGCCCGTGCTCGAGGCCATCCTCGATGCCCTGCTCGACAACGACGGCCGCGAGCTCCTGTACTTCCCGGTCTACAACTACCTGGACTTCAACCTCGAGGCCGTCGGCGAGATGCTGAAGCACCCGCTGGCGCTGCCCGGCCTCTCCGATGGCGGCGCCCACGTCGGCACCATCTGCGACGCCAGCTTCTCGACCTTCCTGCTGACCCACTGGGCGCGGGACCGCGCGGCGGGCCGCATCTCGGTCGAGCGGGCCATCCAGTTCCTCGCCGCGGACACGGCCCGTTTCCTGGGCCTGACCGATCGCGGCGTGGTCCGCGAGGGCCTGCGCGCCGACCTGAACGTGATCGATCACACGAACCTGCGCCTGCACCGGCCGCGTTTGGTGAACGATCTGCCCGCGGGCGGTCAGCGCCTGCTGCAGGACGCCTCGGGGTACCGGGCGACCGTCGTCGCCGGCGAGGTCATCACGGAGAGCGGCCGCCTGACGGGCGCGCGCCCCGGCCGGCTCCTCCGCAGCCGCGCCTGATGCGCGGCCCCGGGCCTCAGTTGGGCGCGCAGTAGCGCATCTGGCCGTTGGCCGCGATGGCGCAGTGCTGGTTGACCGGGCAGTTCGCCGCGGCATCGCAGGGCTGCACGCAGGTCCCCGTCTCCAGGCGGCAGCCGAGGCCGGCGCCGCACTCGGACGTCATGGCGCAGCGTCCGCCGATCGGAGACGCCCCGGCCCCGTAGCCGACACACCGCGTCTCGTCGATGCGGCAGTAGGCGTTCTGGCAGTCGGCGTTGAAGTGACACACGGGGTTGAAGGCGCACTGCCCGGCGACCGGCTCGCAGTACTGCCCGTCGAAGAAGTTGTCACAGACCACGCCCTCGCAAGCGTCCGTGCAGGTGCCGAGCTGGGGCATGCACACGTCGTTGCCGTTCGTGTCCGCGGCGCAGACGTAGCCGTTGGGGCACGCCTGGTTCTCGCACGACCGCGTGCAGAACCGTTCGTTCGGGTTGAGAGGGTTGGTCCCGCAGCGGTTGGTCCCGGCGAACACGCAGTCGGCGTCGGCGGCGCAGGTGTCGCAGAAACCCACGCGCGGCACGCACAGGCCGTTGGCCGGGTCGCACCGCTCGATGTCCGCGCACTGCACGTTCGCGCACAGATCCACGCAGGCGCCGGTGAACGGATCACAGACGTTGGCGCCGCAGGGGTCGCCCGCGCATGCGCCGCGCACGCAGTCCGGGCAGTTGAGGCCGCACGCGGGGGCGCTCCCGCAGTTCGAGAGCGACACGACGGCCGGCAGCGCCTCCGCGATCAGCGTGCAGTCCGGGAACGAGATCGACACCACCTGCCACATGTCCGCCGGCGAGCCGTTTGCGTTCGGGTCGTTCAGCGCCTGCGGGCCGAAGACCTGCGCCGGCCGGCCGCCGCACTCCACGGAGACGGTCACGTTGGGCGCCACGCCGGCGTTGTTGCCGTAGAAGAACACGCCCAGGTGGTAGATACCCGGGGCCATGTTGTCGGCGGTCAGCGTCTCGGGGCCGGGGCCCATCGTGGCGTCGACGATGTTGGTCGGGTCGGCGAAGGGCACGCTGCCGCGGTTGCTGAAGTGCAGGTCGTGCAGATTGTCGTACCAGACGCCCTCGGGGTCGATCAGGTGCAGGTCCAGGTCGATGGCGCCGGCCTGCCAGGTGGCCTCGACGCGCAGATCGACGATGGGCACCTCGCAGGCGTCACCGGTGCCGTCGCCGTCCGCGTCCGCCTGATTCGCGTTCTGGTCGAACGGGCAGTTGTCGCAGGCGTCGCCGAACGCGTCGGCGTCCGCGTCCGACTGGTTCACGTTGCTCAGCGCGGCGCAGTTGTCGCAAAGGTCGCCCACCAGATCCCCGTCCACGTCCGACTGCACCGGATCGGCGATGAACTGGCAGGTGTCGCACACGTCGCCGGCGCCGTCGGCGTCCGAGTCCCGCTGCTCGGGATCGGCGATGTCGGGGCACACGTCCGCCGCGTCGGGCAGGCCGTCGCCGTCCGTGTCCAGGCCCTCGCAGGCGTTGCCCACGCCGTCGCCGTCGTCGTCCGTCTGCGAGAAGTTGGGCACCCGCGGGCAGTTGTCGCAGGCGTTGCCGCGGCCGTCGGCGTCCACGTCGGCCTGGTCGCGGTTGGCGACGGCCGGGCAGTTGTCGTTCGCGTCGAGCACGCCGTCGGCGTCGTCGTCGCCCACGACCTCGCAGGCGTTGCCCACGCCGTCGCCGTCGTCGTCCGTCTGCGTGAAGTTGGGCTCGTTCGGGCAGTTGTCGCAGGCCGTGCCGACGCCGTCGGCGTCGTCGTCGCTCTGCCCGGGGTCGAAGGCGTTCGGGCAGATGTCCTGCCGGTCGATCACGCCGTCGCCGTCGCTGTCGTCGAAGTCGCAGGGGTCGCCCACGCCGTCGCCGTCGGTGTCCGTCTGGGCCGGATCCGGCACCTCGGGACACACGTCGCAGGGGTCGCCGAAGCCGTCCCCGTCGGCGTCGAGCTGGTTGTTGTTCGGCGCGTTCGGACAGTTGTCCTCGGCGTCGCCGATGCCGTCGTCGTCGCGGTCGCCGGGGGGCGCAAAGGCGTCCGGGATGGCCGCGTCGACCGTGAGCCCGGCGTCGGCCGGGGTGATTTGGCCGCCGGGGCCGCCGCCGCCCGCGCCGCCGGGGCCGCTGCCGCCCGTGCCGCCGGG
>CAINDO010000238.1 GCA_903847385.1 uncultured Myxococcales bacterium | reverse complement strand
TGCGGTCGAAGATGCCGCGGAACTCGCCGCGCGACAGCGGCCGCAGGATGAAGTCCGTGGCCCCCAGCCGGTGGCACTCGATGATCAGGCGGGCCTCGGGCGCGGTGCTCACGAGCAGCGTCGCCAGGGACCGGCCGTCCGTGTTGGCCAGGCGCACCAGCTCGATCGTCTCGTCCTCGTGCCGCTCCAGGTCGAGCACGGCGACCATCACCACCCCCGAGACCACGGCGTGGCGCGCGCGCGCGGCGTCCGGCACCACGACGGGATCGTGGCCGGCGTACGACACCAGGCGGGCCAGGGCGGCGCTCTCCGTCGTATCCTCGGTATAGATCAGCACGCGCATCGGGGTTCTCCGGAGGGGCGAGGCCCAGGGTAAAGCGGGTCGCGCTTTCGCGCCACGTCCCGGGCTCTGGTTCGGCGGGAATCCCCGCGACGCTTGAACCCCGCGGGCCCGTGCGCGCATCATGATCGCGGCCGTGTCCTCGGCCGTGTCGACCGTACCCACGATGACCGCCCCGAGCTCCACCACCGCCGACGGCCCCACGCTGCCCGAGTCCGCCCTGGGCAGCCTGCCGATCTTCCCGCTGCCCAACGTGGTGCTGCTGCCGGGTGTGGTGCTGCCGCTGCACATCTTCGAGCCGCGCTACCGGGCCCTGCTGGACGCCTGTCAGCGCGAACACCGGGCCATGGCCATGGGGCTCCTCGCCGTGGACCACCCGCCCGACGATCTCGGTCGCCCGCAGGTCTACGAGGTCGTCTGCGCCGGCCTGATCGTCGCCAGCGAGACCCTGGCGGACGGCCGCTCGAACATCCTGCTCTACGGCACCCAGCGCCTGCGCATCGTCGAGGAGCTCCACACGGACGAGCCCTTCCGCCGCGTGGCCACCGAGCCGCTCCCGGACTTCCGCGGCCCGGACGACGACGCCGCCGCGGACCGCCTGCGCCGTGTGGCGCTGCAGATCTCCGATTCGGTCCCGGGTGCGCACCAGATCCTGGGCAACATCCTGGCCAGCGCGCGCTCGCCGAGCCACCTGGGCAACCTGCTCGCCGCGCAGGTGCTCGACCCCATCTCCCTCCGCCAGGCCTGCCTCGAGGAGCAGCACGTCGCGACGCGCCTGGACACCATCACGGATGCCCTGGGGTCGGCGCTCCTGCACCTCATGGACGACACCGAGACGAAAGGCGCCCATTGAGCCGCTCGCCCGCCCGCCCGACTGTCTTGCTCTTCGACATCGATGGCACGCTGATGACGCAGAAGGGCGTGAGCCGCAAGGCCGCCCAGGACGCCTTCGGGGTCGTGCACGGCCGCGCCGACGCGCTGGACGGCGTGCACTTCGCCGGCCGCACGGACCCCCTGATCTTCGGCGACGGCCTGCGCCGCCTGGGCCTCGAGGTCACGGCGGAGGCGCTCGAGCCCGTCTTCGCCGCCTACCTGGACATCCTGCCCGGCCGCATGAAGACGGACCCCCACGTGGCCCTGCTGCCCGGCGTGCGCGAGCTGCTCGCCCGGGTGCGCGCCGTGCCCGGCTTCGCCGTGGGCCTGGGCACGGGCAACATCGAGGCCGGCGCCCGCGTGAAGGTCGGCCACTTCGACCTCTGGTCGGCCTTCGACTTCGGCGGCTACGGCAGCGACGCCTGGGATCGCAGCGCGCTCATCGGCATCGGCGCCGCGCGCGGGGCCGAGCGCCTGGGCCTGCCCGTGTCCGACTGCCGCGTGGTCATCCTGGGGGACACGCCGCTGGACGTCGTCGCCGCCCACGCCAACGGGGCCGAGTGCCTGGGCGTACTCACCGGCGGAGACACCCGCGACACCCTGGGCGCCGCCCGGGCGGACGTGATCTTCGACGACCTCACCGACCCCGCCGCCTACGACTGGCTGCTCGGGGCCTGAACGCTGGCGCAGCGGCCGCGGCTGGCATAGTCTCGGCGCCGATGATGAAGATCCCCGCGTCCCTGATCACGCCGGAGGTCCGCGAGCGCGTGGGCCGCCTGGAGCTGCCGTTCAACCGCTACGGTCTGGATCCCTTCGGCATCTCGCGGGACCACCTGGCGCTGTTCTACTCGCTGCTGTCGACGCTGTACCGCAACTACTTCCGCGTGCAGTGCCACGGCATCGAGCACGTGCCGAAGCAGGGCCGCGCGCTCATCATCGGCAACCACAGCGGCGGCCTGCCCGTCGATGGCGGCATGGTGCTCGCGTCGCTGTTCCTGGAGATGGACCCGCCGCGCCACGCGCACGGCATGGTCGAGCTCTTCGCGCAGAACTGGCCGTTCATCAGCGAGCTGTTCAGCCGCGCCGGGCAGCTCCCGGGCCTGCCCGAGCACGCCGTGCGTTTCCTCGAGAACGACCGCCTGCTCATGGTGTTCCCCGAGGGCGCGCGCGGCACGGGCAAACTCTTCAAGGACCGCTACCAGCTCGTGCGGTTCGGCACCGGGTTCATGCGCATCGCCCTGCAGACGCGCTCGCCCATCGTGCCCTTCGCCTTCATCGGCGGCGAGGAGGCCCTGCCCACGGTCTATCACGCCAAGACGCTGGCCAAGCTCGTGGGCTCCCCCTACGTGCCCATCCCGCCCTATCTGTTGCCCATGCCGATGCCCCTGCCCTGCGAGATCCACTACTCCGAGCCGATGCACTTCGAGGGCGATGGCACCGAGAGCGACGAGATCGTCGAGGGTTATGTGTCGCAGGTGCGCCAGCGCATCGAGTCACTGATCGAAAAGGGCCGCGAACTGCACGCCCGGGAGGGCTGGCGATGAGCACGGGCATGAGGGTCGCCATCACCGGCATCACCGGCGCGCTCGCCCGCATGGTCGCGCAGCGGCTCGTCTCGCACGGCCACGAGGTCCTGGGTGTGGACCGCCGCCCCTGGCCGGATGCGCCCCGCGGCGTGACGATGTTCCGCGCGGACATCCGCAAGCGTCCCGCCGAGGACGTCTTCCGCACGCAGAGCGTGGACGCCCTGGTGCACATGGCCACGATCACGCACTTCTCCGCCTCGCGCGAAGAGCGTTATCGCACCAACCTCGTCGGCACCCGGTCGATCCTGGAACACTGCCACACCTACGGCGTGAAGAACGTCGTGTTCGTGGGGCGACACACCGTCTACGGCGCCGCGTCGGACACGCCGCTGTATCGCACCGAGGCCGAGCCGCCCCTGGCCGTGAGCACGTTCCCCGATCTGTCCGATCTGGTCGCGGCGGATCTGTTCGCCGGCTCGGCCCTCTGGCGCTGGCCGGAGATCGCCACGTCGGTGCTTCGCGTGGTCTATACGCTCGGGCCCTCACAGCGCGGCACGCTGCACAACTTCCTGCGCGGGCACCGCGTGGCGAGTGTGATGGGCTTCGACCCGCTGTATCACTTCATGCACGAGTACGACGCCGCCGCGGCCATCGTGCTGGCGCTGGAGAAGAACCTGCGCGGTGTGTTCAACGTCGCCGGGCCGCCCCCCGTGCCGCTCTCCGTGCTCTGCGAGGTCACGGGCCGCAAGAACTTCCCCATCCCCGAGCCCCTGTATCACTTCATCACGGGTCGCTTCGGTTTCCCCTCGCTGCCCGAGGGGGCCATCAACCACGTGAAGTATCCCATCGTCATCGACGCCGCGGCGTTCCGGGCGGCCACGGGCTTCGAACACGAGCTGGACGAGGTCCAGGTGATGGAAGCCATCCGCTACCTGGGCTGAGGCAACCATTGCCCGACGGTCGGCTCCTCTTCAACGGCAACATCGGCTCGCCCACGGCCCTGGCGGAGCGCGTCGCGCCGTTTCTGCGGGCGCGCGACGGCGGCTCGCCCCGCATCCTGCTGGTGACGGCCGCCTGGGGCAAAGGCGAGTACGGCGAACAGGCCGCCCGGGACGCCTTCAACGCCGTGGGTGTGCGTTCGGACTGGCACGGCGGCTTCGACCACGCCATCTACAACCTGTGCAGTTGGCACGTGTGGCAGGACTACCTGGCGCGCCACCCCCGCGTCGGCGCCATCGACGCCGAACTCCGCGCCGTGCAGGACGCCACGCGGCGCTTCTACGTCGAGAAGACGAGCTTCCACGCCGAGCGCATCCGCCAGGCGGCCCGCTACGCCCGCGAGAAGCTCGGCGACTTCCGCATCGGGGACCTGCCGCTCACTGTGCGCGACTCCATCCGGCCCGAGTCCACCCTGGGCGGGCGTGATCTGTTGCGGCGCGCGCTGACCCGCGAGCTGAGCCACGATCTCGCCGATCTGGTGCAGAACGACCGGCGCATGATGCACGCGCTCGAAGAAGAAGAGGCCGTGCTCGCCGCCCGAACGGGCCTCCGCGTCGACGGCGACTGGCTGTACCAGCAGCGCCTGCTCGTCGAGCGCATCCTCCGGGCCGATGTCGTCTGTCTGTTCGGCGGCGACCCGGCGGCGCTCCTGGCGAGCCTGCGGTTCTTCGATCTGCAGCCCGCGCTGGTCGAGGCCCTGCGCCGGGGCGCGACCTTCGTCTCGATCTCCGCCGGCACGCTGGTGATGTGCGAGCGCATCATCATCTACGACAACTTCAGCCCGGACCCCGCGCGGCGCGAGTTCCGCCTGCACGACAAGGGACTGGGGCTCATCGGTGGCCTGCAGGTGCTCCCGCACTGCATGGACCGCATCCACACGGACGACCCGGACAACCTGGCCTACCTGGCGCGCCGGTTCTCGAGCCATTTGTGTGTCGGCCTGAACGAGGAGAGTTTCCTCCTGGCCGAGCCCGCCGTGCCACGCGCCACCTCGGTGGGGCAGCACGACGGTGTGTATGTGTTCGGCGCGGACGGCGTCAAATGGCGCTACCACGCCGGCGAACACATCCCGCTCCTCGCGGGGTGAGCCCTGCTCAGCGCTGCACCGGCGGGGCCGGCATCTGCATGGGCATCCCACCGCCGGGCATGCCGCCGCCCTGCATGCCACCGGCGGCCGCGCCGTTGGCCATCATCATCATCATGCTGATGGTGGCCTTGAGACGGCCGACGTCGGTCTCGTCCAGGGGGATCTTGATCTCGAGCTCTTTCGCTTTCGCCGTGAAGGTCACCTTGCCGGCGATGGCGTCGAGGCCCAGCATCTTGGCCTGGGGCTCGTTCTTGGCCTTCTCGAGCTGCGCCTTCGACTCGTCGGAGAGCTTCTTGGCCTCGGCGTCCGAGTCCATCGTGACCACGAGCTGAAGCGTGATGCCCTTCTCCAGGTCCACGCCGCCGCGCAGGGCCTTGGCGTGGGCGAGCTCACCCGGGGGAGGGTTCTCGATGCGAGCGGCGAACCAGGCGTCCTGGCTCTGGGGGGCCGCGTTGACCAGCTTCATCAGGTCGGCGTTCTTCTCCACCGAGGCGCCCTTGCCCTTGGCCGCGCCCACGCCGCCCTTGACCTGCTCGTTGCTGCCCAGAAAGATCTGGGCGCCGAGCAAACCGAGGGTGGAGCCGTCGCCGGCCTTGAGCAGCGTGGCGCCATTGAAGGTCTCCTTGGCGCTCATGCCGGCTTGGGTGGCCGCGGCCTCGATCTTCTTGGGGTCGGCGGAGGTCTGCACCAGCACCAGACCCTGGCCTGCGAAGCCCTTGGGCAGGCCCACGGCGAGCGTCTTGACGGCCGCGAGGGGCTCCATGCCGATCAGCTTGCCGAACTCGGCGAGCCCGGCCTGCGCCTGGGGATTGGCCGTCGCCATCTTGTACAGGTCCTGGAACAGCGGCGACTTGGCGAGCTGCTCCACGTTCACCACCAGCACGCCGGCGGCGTCCTTGGGGAGCGCCTTGAGCTGGTCGCGACCGTTGCCGGCGAGCGCCGGCGAGGAGCAGAGGGCAACGGCCACGGCGGCGGCCGAGAGCGACTTGCGCAGATTCAGCATGAACGGGACTTTCTTTGGGGGGTTCGAGGAGCGGCGTCACCTTCCCCGCGAGGGGTCGTGGTCGTCAAGGGGCAAAGCGAGTCGGGTGGTTGGACGCGGATGGGGCGGGCGGGATTCAGTGCGGGGCCGCGCCACCACGCCCCTTGACCCGCCGCGCCCGCCGGCCGATACAGACGCCATGGCACGACTCGAAATCCAGCAATCCAAGACCAAGCTCCGCCTGGACCGCATCCCGGTCGACCAGGCGCTGGCCGACAAGGCCGCCTACGAGAAGCACCTGGAGAAGCTCCAGGAGCGCATGCTGCGGCTGCAGCAGGCCGTGTGGCACCAGAAGAAGCGCGGCATTCTGGTGCTGGAGGGCTGGGACGCCTCGGGCAAGGGCGGCGCCATCCGCCGGCTGACGGAGGCCCTGGACCCCCGCGGCGTGCACGTGCACTCCATCGCCGCGCCCACGGCGGACGAGCAGGGCCGCCACTATCTGTTCCGTTTCTGGAACAAGCTCCCGCCGCCGGGCCACATCGCCATCTTCGACCGCTCGTGGTACGGCCGCGTGCTGGTGGAGCGCATCGAGGGCTTCTGCGACAAGGCCGCCTGGAAGCGCGCCTACGACGAGATCAACGAGTTCGAACACACGCTGATGGACGACGGCGTGCTCTTCGGGAAGATCTTCCTGCACATCTCGAAGGACGAGCAGCTTCGCCGCTTCGTGGAGCGCCTGCAGAACCCCACGAAGAACTGGAAGTTCGGCGAGGAGGACCTGCGCAACCGCGAGCGGTGGCCCGAGTACGTCGAGGCCATCGAGGACATGTTCGACCGCACCTCGACGGAGGCCGCGCCCTGGCACGTGGTGGGCGGCAACCGCAAGTGGCACGCCCGGGTGCGCGTGCTCGAGATCGCGCTCGAGGTGCTCTCCCGCGGCGTCGACCTGGAGCAGCCCCTGCACGATCCGAAGTTCGCGGCCGAGGCCGCGCGGCGCCTCGGCGTGGATCTCGTCGCGGACAAACGGTAAAACGCGCGGCGATCCCGCGCATGTCCACACCGCCCACCCACGACCCTCGAGAGGCCGAGACCCTCGACCCCGCGCACCCCGCGCCGGCGCCGGCCCCCGCGAGCGCGCTCCCCGCGCGGCTCGGCGCGTACCGCGTGGACGCCGTGCTCGGGCAGGGCGGCATGGGCGAGGTCCTGCGCGGTTTCGACGAGCGCCTGCGCCGGCCCGTCGCCCTGAAGCGCATGTCCGGCGCCGGGCGCACCCAGCCGGACGCCCGCGCGCGCTTCTGGCGCGAGGCCCGGGCGCTCGCGGCGCTGACGCACCCCGGCGTGGTCCGCGTGCACGAGATCGGCGAGACGACCGAGGGCGAGCTGTTCCTGGCGATGGAGCTCATCGAGGGCGAGCCGCTGTCGAACCTGCTCGACCGCCGGTTCCCCGCGCCGCTGGCCGTGTCGCTCGCTCGGCAGGCCGCCGCCGCTCTGGGCGCCGCCCACGCCGCGGGCCTGGTGCACCGGGACGTGAAGCCGGCCAACCTGCTCCTGCAGCCGGACGGCCGCCTGCGCGTCGTCGACTTCGGGCTCGCCCGGCAGGCCGACCCATCGGGCGGCTTCGGGGGCGCCGACGACCGCGTGACGGCCACGGGGGCGGTGCTCGGCACGCCGGCCTACATGGCCCCGGAGCAGGTCTCGGGCGCCGCCGTGGGGCCGCCCGCCGATGTGTTCGCGCTGGGCATCCTGCTCTATCGCCTTCTGACCGGCGTGCACCCCTTCGCGCGCGAGTCCGCGAGCGCCACGGCCGTCGCGCTCGCCTCGGCCACCCACGCGCCGCTGCGGGACCTGCTGCCGGACGCTCCGCCGGCGCTCGCCGCGCTCGTCGACCGGTGCCTCTCCCTGGACCCCGTCGCGCGGTTTGCGGACGCCGGCGCCCTGGCCGACGCCCTGGGGGCATTGTCCGGGGCGCACGCCGACGCCCCGGACCTGGCCAACCAGCTCGCCGCCCTGCGCGCCCAGAGCGCGGCCGCGGGGGAGACCATCACCGGCGGGGGCACGCCGCCCCGCGCCTCGCTGCCGGCCGCCACGCCGGCCTCGCCCGGCACCCCGCCCAAGACCGCGCCGGGCCTGGGCTCGCGCCGCCTCACGCCCTGGCTCCTGGGCAGCCTGGTGCTCGTCGGCGGTGTGTTCCTGGCGACACGGCCGGAGACGCACCTGAACACGGCGCCGGCCCCCGTGTCGTCGCCGCCGCCCGAGGCTCGCCCCGCCGGCGGCACGCCCGCGCGAACCGCCCTGCCCCCCCGTCCGGTGGTCGCCGTGCTCGGCTTCGAAGCCCCCGCGGACGAGCCCGACGACCCGCGCGCCGGCGTGCTCGCGGACGCGCTGCGCCTGGCGCTGGACACGGCCCCGGAGCAGCTGGTGTCCGTGCCGCTCGCGGTGCTCGATGGCACCCTGCCACCGTCGGAGACGCCGGGACCGGCCACGCCGCTCGCCCGCCTGCGCCGCCCGCACGGGGGGCCGGGGCACGTCGACTTCGCGGTGACCGGCCGCCTGACCGAGACGCCGGACGGCAAAGTGCAGGTCGAGGTCCACGTGCGCGATACGGAGCGGGGCGCGGGCCTGCGCACCTTCACGGTGTCCGGCGCGGACGACCCCGTCGCGCTCGCGTGGCAACTGGCGCCCGCGCTCGCCGATGTGTTCGGCGTGGCCCTGCCGAACGGCGTGGACCCGCCGACCCGCTCCGCGAACGCCTGGGGCGCCTGGCTCCTGGCCCGCAAAGCCATGCGCGCCGGCGAGTTCGAAGCGTTCGAGCGCAACCTGGACTGGTCGCTGCGCCTGGACCCCGGCTTCACGCTGGCGCGGCTGGACCGCCTGCAGATGCTCCGCGCCAACCGGGACGCCGGGCCGCTTCTGGCCGAATCCAAAGCCCTGGCCGCCGCCGTCGAGGGCGGCACGCAGCCGGACCACCTGAAGGACCTGGCCGCCGCCTGGGAGGCCCTCGGGCGCGGTGACGCCGCGCAGTCGCTGCGCCGCCTGCACCGCGTGCTGGAGCGTTTCCCGACGGACGTCGACGCGCTGCATGTGTTGCTCGCGCTGCGCTTCCACGACGCGGAGTTGCGCGACTTCAACGAGGTCGAGCGCCTGTCGCGCGACCTGCTCGCGCTGGCCCCGCGCAGCGAAGAGGCCGCCTCGCGTCTGGTGCGCGCGCTGTCGTGGCGGGGCCGCGCGCCCGACGCGGACGCCGCGCTCGCCGGCCTGGGTCTCCTGCCGGACGACCCGGCGTTCCTCGAAGTGTTCGCCGAGCAGGATCTGTACGCCGGTCGGTACGCCGCGGCCGTGGAGAAGTTCCGCGCGGCGCTCACGCGCTCCCCGGACGATCTGTACGCCGAACACATGGGCTTCGCCGCTCGGATGCTCTCGGGCGACTGCCCCGGCGCCGCCGTGGCCGCGCTCGATCGCATCGATCGCATCGAGACCACCGGCAAGAACGCCAACCTGGACTGGACCTACAGCCTGGCCGTACAGGGTCTCATCTGCGCAGAGCGATGGGACCAGGCGCGCAGTCTGTTCGACCGCTGGTCGGAACACAGCGCCTCCGGCCGCGAGCAGGTCATGTTGCTGCGGCCGCGCGTGGACCTCGCCGCCGGTGTGTCGCCGGAGAAGGTCGAGCGCAACGTGCTCGCGCTCCTCGCGCAGAAGTCCCTGCCCGGCAGCGCCCGCGGGGATCTGATGGCCGTGCTGGCACGCGTGGCGCGGTCCCCCGCCCCGCTGAAGCGCCTGGCCGTCGAGGCCGAGACCGCCGCCCTGGACACCAAAGCCACGCCCCAGCAGCGGTCGAGCTGGCTGCGGGCCGCGCGTCTGTTGTCGCTCCGCGAGGCACGCCTCGCCGGTCAAACAGATGAAGCCCTCGCGGGCCACGCCCGCCTGGTGAGCGAGACGGCCGAGATCCGCGGTGAGGGCGACCTGGGCGTGCACGTGCTGGCGCTCTCGGCGCAGGCCGAGGCCCTGGACGCGGCCGGCCACAAAGCCGAGGCGCGCGCGGTGTGGGCGAAGATCGTCGGTCTCGGGTATCCTCGGCTCTGGGTGCAGGACCTCTGGGTGCTGGCCCGGCGCCACCTCGGCGCCCCCTGACGAGACGCCACCGTGAACGAGCCCGACACCACCGAAGTCGCCGCCCCCGCCCGCCGCCGCGCCGGCCGGGACGCGCCCGCGCTCTTCCCCGGGCTGGTGGTGGTGTGGGCGCCCCAGGACCCCGCCGCGCTCGGCGCGTTCGTGCCCGCCGCCCCGCAGGGTGTGCTCGGCCGCAGCGCCGACTGCCGCCTGCTGCGCCAGCGCCCGGGTGTGGACGCCCCGGCCCCGGCGCTCACGAGCCCGCACATCTCGCGCCGCCACCTGCTGCTCGGCGCGCTCAGCGGCGGCCGCCTGTCCGTGGAGAACGCCGGCCGCGCGGCCCTGCGCCTCAACGGCGACCGCGTGGCGCAGGGCACGGTCGGTCCCGGTGATCTCGTCGAGATCGAAGGCCAGATGCTGCTGATGTGCGTCCAGCGCCCGTGCCCCCTGCCCACGCCGCTGGATGCGCTCGCCCTCGACGCCCGCTGGGGGGCCCCGGACGCCTGCGGCCTGGTGGGCGAGTCTCCCGCGCTCTGGACGCTGCGCGGCACGCTGGCCTTCGTGGCGCCGCGCCCCGGGCACGTGCTGGTGCTCGGTCAGAGCGGCTCGGGCAAGGAGCTCGTCGCCGGCGCCGTGCACCGCCTGTCGACGCGGAGCGCGCGCCCGTTCGTCGCCCGGAACGCCGCGACGATCCCCAACACGCTGATGGACGCCGAGCTCTTCGGCCACGCCCGCAACTACCCCAACGCCGGCATGCCCGAGCGCGCGGGCCTCGTGGGCGAGGCGGACACGGGCACGCTGTTCCTGGACGAGATCGGCGAGCTGCCCGAGGCCCTGCAGGCGCATCTGTTGCGCCTGATGGACGCCGGCGAGTATCAGCGCCTCGGCGAGCCCCGGAGCCGCCGGGCGGACGTGCGCATCATCGCCGCCACCAACCGGCCGCGCGAACACCTGAAGGCGGACTTCCTGGCGCGGTTCCGGCATGTCATCGAGGTCCCGCCCCTGCGGGAGCGCCGCGAGGATCTCCCGCTGCTCGTGCGGCATCTGTTGCGCAAAGCGACGCAGGACGACCCGCGTCTGTTCGCCCGGTTCATGGACGCGACGCCGGACGGCCCGGAGCCGCGCGTGTCGGCGGATCTGATCGAGGCCATCCTGCGCCACCCGCTGACACTTCAGGTGCGCGAGCTCGACGCACTCTTGTGGCGCGCGCTGGCGCAGAGCCTGGGCGACACGGTCGATCTGTCGCCGGCCGAGGCGCTGCCCGTGGAGCCGGCGCCGCCGGGCACGTACACCGACCCCGCGGACGTGACCCCCGAGGCGCTCCGCGCGGCCCTCGCCGAACACGGCGGCGTGCAGGAGAAGGTCTGGCGCGGCCTGGGCCTGCAGAGCCGCTATGTGTTGCGGCGTCTGTTGAAGAAGTACGGCATCGAGGGCTGACCCGCGCCGTGGACACCCGCGTCAGTGCGCGTGGTCGTGATGGAAGTCCGGCGCGTGCTCGTGGGTGTGTTCGAGCATCTCGTGCGCGTGCATGTGCGTGTGTTCCCCCTCGACGGGCGGCTCGTGCACGTGGTCGTGGTGGCCGTCGTCGTGACGGTGCGGGTGCTCGTGCAGGAGCGGCGGGTGCACGTGCGGGTGGGCGTGCCGCTCCGTCACGTGCAGATACACGCCGAGCCCGAACAGACCCGCGGCGCCGAGGGTGAGCGAGCCGAGCGCGCGGTCGCCCAGGGCCCAGCCCAGGGCCGCGCCCACGAAGGGCGCCAGGGCGAAGATGGAGCCCGTGCGCGCCGCGCCGATGTGTCGCTGCGCGCGCAGATACAGCCGCAATGACAGACCGTAGCCCGTGGCCCCGCAGGCCAGCAGCGCCGCCGCCGCGGGCAGGCCGGGCGCCGGCTCGGCGAACGCGAGCGCCAGCGCCCCCGTGAGCACCGCCCCGAGCGCGCCCTTGCCGGCCACCACGGCCACGGGGTTCTGCTCGGAGAGCCCGCGGGTGAGCGTGTTGTCCAGGCCCCAGGAGAGCGTCGCGCCGGCCACGGCCAGGGTGCCCAACAGGCTGAAGGTCGCCTCGGCGGCGGCGTCCAGGCCGAGCGCCACGCCGCCCAGGGCCATCGCGCCCAGGGCCCAGCGCACCCGCGACCCGATGGGCTCGCGGTACACCGCCCAGGCCAGCAGCACCGTGAACACGGCCTCGAGGTTGAGCAGGAGCGAGCCCGTGGTGCCGCCCGTGCGTTGCAGGCCCCACGCGAGCAGCGTGGGGGCCACGCCCGCGCCGAAGAACGCCACGGCGAGCAGGCGGCGCCGGTGGGTCGCGAGCAAGGGCGCCCCCTCGGCGGGCCAAAGGCGGCCCAGCAAGGCCGCGGAGAGCGCCGCACCGGCATAGAGCAGCGCCGCGGTGGTCAGGGGGCCCAGGCCCCGGCCGGCACGCTCCACGAGCGGCGTGGTGGCCCCGAAGCTCAGGGCGGCGAGCAGGGCCAGGGCGGCCCCGAAAGCGATGGGGTGGAGTTGGGCTCGTTCGGGGCTGCGCATGGGGCGGCAGTCTACCCAATCATGGGCGCCCAATGGGCGGCCCATGGGCGCCCATGCGTCCGGGCGCCCGCCCATTCACCCAAGTGCCTGATTTCATTGCAATCATGAACTTGGCACGCCCCGTGCTTTACCAGAGCCCGTGCCGCAGTTGGCCCATTCACCCCAGGAGATTTCCATGCGTCGTTTCTCCAGCCTCACCCTCGCCTGCCTGACCCTCTCGACCCTCGCCCTCGCCGCCTGCGGTGACGACGGCGGTGGCGGCGGCGGCAAGGGCGACACGGTCGACAATCCCCAGGTCGTCGAGCAGGGCAAGGCGACGGCCACCGCGTCGTCCCAGCTCACCACCCTGATGCCCGGCGCCGACTCCGCCGCGGCCCAGGGCCCCGTGGCCCAGGTCGGCAACGCGATGAGCAGCCTCGTCACCCAGTACCGCGCCGTCAAGCTGCAGGCCCAGGCCGGCGGCCTCTCCGCCGCCGAGCTCGCCCAGACCGCCGAGAACACGGTGAACTACACCGCCGACCACCTGTCGGCGAACCTGGTCTACGACCAGGCCGGCGTGCAGTTCTCCTACGTCGTCGAGCTCGACATGCCCGCGGTGAACGGCGGCCGCCAGATCGACGGCACGTTCGACATGAACTACGAGGTCACGAGCGCCCAGTACAACGTCAAGTACGGCTACAACGGCGTGTACACCGGCTTCACCACGGACGCCGCGGGCTGCGCCGTCGCGGGCAGCATCGCCATCGAGTACAACTGGGACGTCAGCGGCCCGCTCATCGACCAGCTCCCGGCCGAGCAGCGCCGGGCCATCGAGGATCAGGCCGGCGGCGACGGCACCGTCACGCTCGAGTTCGGCCCGGCCTGCGGGGACGTCGCCGTCTTCGCCAAGTGATCAGCCCGCGTCGACCGCCGGCTTCAGCGTGAAGCACTGATACATGTTGCGGAACGTCTCGGGGTGCCGCGCCTCATAGGCGCCCCACGCGGCCAGCGACCGCAGCGCCGCCTCGGGCCCGCCCGGGTGGTCGGCGTGCTCGCGCCGGAACGCCGGCTCGATGCGCGGGTCGTCGAACTCGAAGGCCAGGAACTGCAGCCCCGCCGCGTCCAGCAGCGCCTGCAGTCCGGCCGTGTCGAACTGGTGCTCCTGCACGTGGAGCAACAGATCGCGGCACTCGCTCGTGGAGAAGAAGTCCTGGAACTGGAGCGTCTCCAACACATCGGGGTTGGTGATCTCCAGTTTCAGATGGGCGCGCATGCTGCGAATGCCCATGAGATCGGACTTCACGCCCTCTTTACGGGCCCACGCGCGCACCGCGTTGAGCCGGGTGCGGGCGATGCGGCTGTACAGGCCCAGGTGGATGATGCCGCCGGGCACGACCCGGCTGGCCACCGCCCGCAGGCCGGCGAGGGGATCGGCCATGTGGTGCAATACACCCGTGGCATAGGCGCGGTCGAACAGACCGAGCTCCTCGGCCTCGGGCAGCTTCAACAGATCGGCGTGCCCGAACCGGATGCGCTGCCTGTCGGGGAACTGCGAACCGCGCATCGCCGCGTAGCCCAGGCTGTTCCGGCTCAGGTCGATGGCGGTGATGGACAGCTCCGGGTGCGAGATGGCCAGGCGCAGGGGCTGCTGCCCCGTGCCGCAGCCGGCCACCAGCGCGCGGTTGCCCGTCGTCAGCGGCACGTCCGCGAGCCAGGGGAAGCGGTTGCGGAACCCCTCGTTCCAGGGCCGTGCGCCCATCGCCGGCGACGCACGCCAGCGCGGGTACGGGTTGGCCTCGTACTGTTCACGCACCATCTGCGACACCGCGTCGTCGATGGTCGTCAGGGCGGGCATCGCCTCGGCGAGCGCCCGCACGCGGCGCGGCTCCTCGACCATGAGCGTGACCAGCGTTGCCACGCGCGGCGGCAGCGTGTCCCGCTCGGCCAGCAGGGCGTCCGCCCAGGGCGTCTCCTCCATCGGGCGCCAGGCGGCGTGCATCACGACGGCCATGGGGCTGCGCGGGCCGTGTGCGAGCTGGGCGTCCATCGTGGCCAGCGCCAGCGTCTCCTCGATGGTCTCCTCGTGCACGTACTCGGCCAGGAACGTGTTCTCGGCGATGGCGCAGGCCAGCGGCAGGAAGCGGTCGCCGCCCTCGGCATCCACCATGCCCAGCAGCGCCGCGCGGATGGCGGTCACCCGCGACTCGAAGCCCGAGTCCGTGGCCAGCGCCCGCGGGAGCAGCGCCAGCAACAGACGATCACCGCGCAGGAGTTCGAGGTGCTCCTCGCCGAGCACCGCCGGCAGCGATGCCCAGGGGGTGTGTTGCCGCAGCAGGCTCGAGGCCGCCTGGCGCAACAGACCGCCGGCCAGGCCGTCCGTCTCGAGCAGGCCGGTGACCATGCCCTCGACGCGGGCGAGCGCCCCGGCATCCAGGAAGCTCCTGTCGCGCACCAGACCGATGAGCGCCACGAACTGCTGCCGCGCCTCGCGCTGGTCCGGCACGAGCTGGAGCACCTGCCAGGCCAGGCGCACCGCGGCGTCCACCTCGCCCCGACGCTGCCGCAGCGAGGCCAGGTCGAGCAGCGCGCGCATGTGTTTCGGCTCGAGCTTCAGGGCCGCCTCGTAGCGCTCCACCGCGGCGTCCAGCCGGCCCATGGAGTGCAGCGTGTGCGCCTGGTTGTGCATGGCGTCCGCGTAGGCGGGGCGCAGCTTCAGGGCCTGCTCGAAGAGCGCCAGGGCCTCCTCGCTCTGGCCCATGCGCTGCAACAGCAGACCCAGGTTGCTCATGCACTCCGGGTAGTTCGGCTTGAGGGCGAGCGCGCGCGTCAGATGCGCGTGCGCCGTTTCGAAGTCGCCCTGCACCTGGAGCAGCGCGCCCAGGTTGTTCAGAAACGTCGGGTGGTCCGGCGAGAGCGCGACCGCCTTCTCGTACGCCTTCACGGCGCCGGCGCGGTCGCCCATGCGCTCGCGGGCCAGGCCCAGGTTGTTCCAGGGCTCGGCGTAGTTCGCGCGGAGCTTGGACGCCCGCTCGAAGTGCGCGACCGCCTCGCGGAAGTGCCCCGTGTTGAGCAGCAGCACACCCAGGTTGTTCTCGAACGAGGGGTTCTCCGGGGCGAGCGAGATGGCTCGCTGGTGCGCCTGCGCGGCCTCCTCGAAGCGGCCGAGGCCCTCGAGTGTGAGCCCCAGGTGGCTGTGATACTCGGGCACGCGCTTGCGCCGCGAGATGGCCGCCTGAATCAGTTGCAGAGACTCGGGATCCCGCGCCGTCTGATGACACAGCACGCCCAACAGATGCAGGGCCTCGTCGTGGAAGCGGTCCTTCGCCAGGATGCGGCGGTACAGGGACTCCGCCTCGGCGAAGCGCCCCTGCTGGTGGTGAGCGACGGCCTGGCGGAGCGCATCGGCGAGCGTGGTCATGGGGCGGCCAGTCTGTTCTGAAGGTCTTCGAGGTAGGCCGCCTCGCCCCGCAGCACGAGGCGGAAGCCCTCCTCGTCGTGGGTCTCGGAGACGACGCGGGCGTTGATGCGGATCTCGCCGATGAGCGCACTGCGACGATAGGGCACGAGCACCTCGGCCTCGCGCAGATCCTGGTCGAAGTGCGCGACCAGGCGATCACGCAGGGCGATCACGTCCTCGGGCCGGTGCGCCGAGAGACACACGGCGCCGGGGAACTCGGCTTGCAGGTTGGCGATCTCGCGGCGGCTGAGCCGGTCGCACTTGTTGAGCAGCAGCAGGCTGGGCGAGTCGTCCGCGCCGATCTCGCCGAGCACCGTTCGGGTGACCTGGAGCTGATCGCGGAAGGTCGGGTCGCTGGCGTCGCTCACATAGAGCAGCAGCGAACACTCCCGGGCCTCGTCGAGCGTGGAGCGGAACGAGGCGACGAGGTCGTGGGGGAGCTGTGAGATGAAGCCGACCGTGTCGGACACCAGCAGGCGCGGGTGGGTGTCCGGGATGGCGCGGACCGTGGTGTCCAGCGTGGCGAAGAGTTTGTCCGCCACGTAGACCTCGTGGCCGGTGAGCGCGCGCATGAGCGAGGACTTGCCGGCGTTCGTGTAGCCGACGAGCGCCACACGACGGGCCTCGGCGCGGCGGGCGCGTCGCTGACCCTGCGAGGCCTCCATCTCGGCGAGCTCGTGGCGCAACTGGGCGATCCGGTCGCGCACCTTGCGGCGGTCGAGCTCGAGCTGCGACTCACCGGCGCCCTTGCCGGCCTGGCGCTCCGAGGCCTTCGACGACATGCGGATGCGCGGCACCTGGTAGGTCAGGCGGGCGATCTCCACCTGCAGGCGGGCCTCGCGGCTGCGGGCGTGGCGATGGAAGATCTCGACGATGACACCCGTGCGGTCGAGGACCTCGGCGTCACAGGCCAGCTCCAGGTTGCGCGCCTGGCTGGGGGAGATCTCGTGGTCCACGGCGATCACGTCCGCCTTGCGGGCCAGGCGGCGCTCCTCGGCCGTGCCCTCGAAGACCGGCGTCGGCTCGTCGTCCCCCACCCCCGTCAGCGCCTCGCGACGGCGGCGGGCCTTGTCCTTGGTGCGGTTCACGTTGGACGAGGCGTCCGGCACCTCGCCGCTGCCACCGGTGAAGGCCGCCAGCTCGAGCAGCTTGCCCTCGCCGAGCACGGCCGCGGGGGCGAGCGCGGGGCGCTTCTGCACCACGTGGCCCACGACCTCGTAGCCGAGCGTCTCGAGCAGCCGGCGCAGCTCCTGGCGCGAGGCGAAGAGGGCGTCGTCGGACACCCCGGGGAGCTGGACGCTGGCGATGACGGCGCGTTGGCGCACTTCGGAGGGACGCTCGACACTCATGGCGGCGGAGTCTCGCACCCGGCAGCCCGGGCAAGCAAAAACGAAACGACCGGGGCATACACATGCGTCGGCGCCGCATCCCCGATGATCAGATCCAGGTGGCCGAAATCGAACGGGGCGCCGGCGGCGACCGAGAGCTCCAGGTTCTCGTGGGGCTGGCCGGTCCGGTGGGGCGTGAGATCGCAGGCCCGTACGGGGGCGATGTGATCGGCGGCGCCGGAGATCACCAGCGTCGGCACCGCACACCGGGCGAGGCCGGCGCGCACCACGTCGAGCGCGCGACCGTTGGCCGAGCGGTCGTGGAGCAGGCGATCGCCGAGCTCCTCGAGCACGCGGCGGGAGACATCGTGCACGACCTCGACCATGAAGTGTCGCAGGGCGATGGGCGGCGTCTGCGCCGGGTTCAGGAACAGCGTCTCGGGGTAGATGCGAACGCGGGCCGCCCAGGGGGAGAGAAACCGCGTGACGATGCCGAGCGGGACCATCGACGTGCACATGCGCACCAGGGGCATGAGGCGAGCCAGCGCGCGCAGATCCTTGCGGCCGGGGCCCAGGGCGAGCGGGCTGCCGATGGCCACCAGCGCGGCGAGATCGTCCGCGCCGGCCTCGGTCGCCAGGTGTTCGTAACCGATGAGGCCGCCCATCGAGTGACCCACCCAGAGCACGCGGCGGGCCCCGGTGCGGGCGCGCACGGCGGCCAGCACGGCGGGGACGTCCTTGTCCACGTAGTCGAAGAAGCCGAAGCGCCAGCCGCGGGGGCGGTCGCTCCGGCCGGCACCGCGGAGGTCGACCATGTAGACGTCGAAGCCCTGCGCCGCCAGGGCGCGGCCCAGGCTGCGGTCGGGCTGGAAGTCGAAGGTGCGGCCATTGCAGGCCACGCCGTGCCAACAGACGACCGGGGCGCCCTTTGCGGGGCCGCCGGGGGCGGGTCGCAGCCGCGAGACGGCCAGGCGGACGCCGTCCGTCGTCTCCACGGAGAGCCACTCGTCCGGGGTGAACGGCCGGGTGTAGTGGCGGGTCCAGAAGACCAGGTGCGCCCAGGCCGCGGCGCCGAGCGCCACCAGGCCCAGGAGAATCGCGGCCCACGTCGGCATCACTGCGCCTGTGCCACGGTGAGGACGAGCACCAATCGCTCCGCGCCGCGCGCCACGCGCAACTCCACGGGTGTGCCCGGTCGCGTTGCGGCGATCAGCCAGGGCAGCACGCCCGGCTCGCTGATCTTCTTCTCGCCGAATTTCAGAATGATGTCGCCGGGTTGCAGGCCCGCGGCGTCCCCGGGACCGTCCGGGACGATCTTGTCCACGCGGGCGCCGGCCTGCCGCCCCAAGGCCGCGGCCGAGGCGTCCCGCAGGCGCACGGGCTTGACGACGATGCCGGCGAAGCCCCGGATGAAACGACCGTTGGCCAGGATGTCCGTGACGACCGTCTCGACCAGGTCGATGGGCGTGGCGAAGGCGATGCCCTGCGAACGCGCCAGCACCGCCGTGTTCAAGCCCACCACGCGGCCCCGGCCGTCCACCAGGGGTCCGCCGGAGTTGCCGGGGTTCAGGTTCACGTCCGTCTGGATGAAGTTCAGGTAGCGCGAGGTCGTGCCGGGCAGGCTGTGTCGCCCCGTGCCGCTGACCACGCCGACCGTGATGGAGTGGTCCATGCCCATCGGGTTGCCGATGGCCGCCACCCAGGTGCCCGGCACCAGGCCGTCCGCGTCCCCGCGGGGCGCCGGGAGCAGGCCCGCGGCGAGCACCTGCAGCACGGCGAGATCCGTGGGCGGGTCGCGGCCGATGACCCGCGCGGCCAGGGCGCGGCCGTCCTCGAGGCGCACGGCCACGGCCTTGGACTCCCCGACCAGGTGGTCGTTGGTCACGATGTGCCCCCGCGCGTCCCAGACGAACCCCGAGCCCGTCCGCTGCGCCACCAGGCGGTCGCCGTCGCGGCGGCCCGCCACCACACCCACCACGCTCGGCGACACCAGCGCGAACGCCGCGGCGAAGTCGGGCCCGCCGGCGAAGGGCGCGCCGCTCGCCGACTCGGATTGGGCGCTCGGGGGCGCGCCGCCGGGTGAATCGGCGGTGTCCGCGGGCGTCGACGACGGAGTCGACGGACCGCCGGCGGGGGCGCCGACGCTCCCCCCATCGGAGCCGCAGGCGAGGAGCGAAAGGCACAGGCAAAGCGCGCCCGCGAGGCGGGCCGGTTTGGTCATCGCGCCTGCACGAACCGGATGCGCAGCTCGTGCAGCACCGTGTCGAGCAGGCTCGACTCCTCGGCGTTCAGGTTGCCGCGTGTCTTCTCGCGCAGCATCGCCAAGGTGTCCACGATGTGCCGCGCCGACTCCAGGTCCTTGTGGTCGCCGCCGTCGGGATCGGGGATGAGCCCCAGGTGCATCAGCGCCGCCGCGTTGAGCGACAGGATGTGCGTGGAGAAGGTCATCACCTCGGGCAGGTGGCGCGCCTCGGTGGTGGGGGCGGGCTTGACCTCGACATGGCCGGCATCGGTGGCCTGGAAAATGCGGTTCTCGGACATGGCGCAGGCACTCCCCGGGAATCACACCGGAAATTCAGACCGGAACACGAACACGAAGGACGGACAGACGCAAGACGCCTTCGTCCGACCGGCGGGTCACGCCCTCGGCGGCGGCCGCGGCGGGCAGCTCGATGGCGCGCAGAAACGGGCCGTACCGCCGCTCCATGCGGTGGACGGCGTCACAGCTCTCGCTGGGAAAGGGGCGGGCGCCGCGAATCGTCACGGTGCGCCCCTGGCACTCGACCTGGACGGTCGCCGGGTCGACCCCGGGCAGCTCCAGGCAGATTTCGAAGGCCTCGGGGGTCTCGACCACGTCGACCGTGGGAGACCACGCCACCGGGGTGGCGCTCGGTTCCAGCGGGTGGACCAGCTCGTCGAAGAGCTGCGTCATCCGCTCCCGCAGCTCGAGGAGAGCCGCGACGGAACCGCCCTTCGAACTCAATCGTCGTCCCCGTCGTCGTCGTCGTCGATGTCGTAGAGGTTGTCCTCGACCACGGAGGCCGAGGAGACCTTGGGCACCGCGGCCTTGCGGGCCGTGACCTTCACGATCGGGATCGAGGTCGTGGCGGAGTTCGCGGTCGCGTCGGGCAGGGCCTCGAGCGACTGGTCGAAGGCTTCCTGCGAGAGCAGGCCCTTTTCAACGTGGCGGTGGGCCACACGGCGGTCGAACAAGAAAGCGTCGGAGGGCTTCATGCAACGTACCTCGAAAAAAAGACGCGGAATCTTGCGCACCCGACGACCCAAAGTCAACCGTGCGCTGGCGAATGCGCTCCGCGACGGCCTCGGACGCCGCCTGCTGCCCCGCACGGCGATTGCATGATAGGGTTGTGTCTCCCCCACACTCCGGTCTGCCGCCCATGCGCCTTTGCCCCCGCGAAGCCCTCGCAGCGTTGTCCTTGCACACGCTGACTGCGTTGACCGCGCTCGCCGCGCTGACCGCCTGCGACACCGGAGGGCAACTGGAGTCCTCGGCCGCGGCGCCGGTGGGGACGAACGACCCCAGCGTCGACACGGACGCCGCCCGCGGGCCCCAGCCCGACGAGCCGACCGGCCGGGGCGGTGGCGTCGCCCCGCCGGACGCCCCCACGGGCGGCGACGACCCGCCGGCCCCGCCGGACCCCGAGACGCCGGTCGAGGACAACGAGCGCTTCGCCCCCGCCGCCGCGACGCTCCACCGGCTGACCGTGTCGCAGTACGGCAATGCCGTGCGGGCGCTGCTCGGCGCGGACGTGAGCGTGCCGACGGACCTGGAGGCGGACACGCCCCTGCACGGCTTCAACGCCGTGGGCGCGAGCGAACTGACCATCTCGCCGCGGGCCGCGGAGCAGTACGAGACGGCCGCCCTGGCCCTGGCCGGGCAGATCGTCGGCCGCGTCGAGACCCGGGGTGAGTGGCTCGGCTGCGACCCCGCCGGGGCGGACTGCCTGCGCTCGGCCCTCGGGCGCCTCGGCCGGCTGGCCTGGCGCCGCCCCCTGGCCGCGGACGAGACCGAGGCCCTGACGCAGCTCGCGCTCGCCAGCGCCGCGGAGCTGCGCGACCCCTGGCAGGGCGTGATGCACGGGCTGTCGGCGCTGCTGCAGTCGCCGGACTTCCTGTTCCGCGTGGAGCGGGGCGAGCCGGACCCGGAGCAGCCCGCCCGGCGCCGCTACACGAGCCTGGAGATGGCCTCGCGGCTGTCGTTTTTCCTGTGGAACGGCCCGCCGGACGACGCCCTGCTGACGGCGGGCGAGCGCGGCGACCTGGCGACGGAGGCCGGCGTGCGCGCCGCGGCCGAGCGGATGCTGGCCGACCCGCGCGCCGAGGCGGCGCTGACGAGCTTCTTCGGCGAGTATGTGCACCTGGACCGCCTGGACGTGGGCTTGCAGAAGGACCCCGCGACGTTCCCGCAGGTCACGGCGACGCTGGCGGCCAGCATGAAGGCCGAGATCGAGGCGCTCTTCCACGACGTGGCGTTCACGCGGGACGCCGACTTCGGCGAGATTCTGACGGCCCGGCGCGTGTTCGTGAACGGCGAGCTGGCCGCGCTCTACGGCCTGCCCGCGCCGCCGGATCCGGCCGTGCACGCGCCCTACGACCTGCCCGCCGGCCACCCGCGCGGGGGTCTGTTGGCCACGGCCGGCATCCTGGCGCTGTACGCCCACAACACCATCACGAGCCCCACCCTGCGCGGCAAGTTCGTGGTCGGCAACCTGTTGTGCGTGGACATCCCGCCGCCCCCGGCCGGTGTCGTGGCGCAGCTCCCCGAGGGCGACGGCTCCCCCGAGACGATGCGCGACAAGGTCTCGCGCCACCGCTCCGATCCGACCTGCAACGGCTGTCATCAATACATGGACCCGCTGGGGCTGGCGCTGGAGAACTTCGACGCCGTGGGCGCCTACCGCACGACCGAGCAGGGGCTGCCCATCGACGCCACGGGCGAGCTGATGGGCGAGACCTTCCAGGGGGCGGCCGGGCTGGGACGCGCCCTGCGCGAGACGCCGGACTTCGGCGCGTGCCTGGTGCGCCGCATGTATCGTCACGCCACGGGCCATCTGGAGAACCCCGGCGAGGAGCCCGCGGTGCGGGCGCTCGTCGCGCGGCTGGCCGAGGGCGGCAACCGGTTGAAGGCCCTGGCCGTGGAGACGGTCGCGAGCCCGGGATTCCGGCGCGTCGGGGAGGCGAACTGACATGCGCGCGATGAATCGACGCACGTTCCTGCGCGGCGCCGTCGGCGGTCTCACCGCCGCCGTGGCCCTGCCCGCGCTGGAGATCATGCTGAACACGAACGGCACGGCCCACGCCGATGGCACGCCGCTCCCCACACGCTTCGGCGTGTGGTTCTGGGGCAATGGCATCCGGCGCGAACACTGGCTGCCCGACGGCACCGGCCCGGGGTGGCAGGCGCGCGCGGAGATGGCGCCGTTGCAAGGCGTACGCGAGTACGTGAGCCCCGTGACCGGCCTGGAGATCAAGACGGCCACGCACCCGCACCACTCGGGCATGACCGGCATCCTGACCGGGGCGCGCTATGCGCAGGTGGGCGTGACGCGCGACACCATCGTGTCCACGTTCGCCTACCCGAGCGTGGATCAGATCGCCGCGCAACACTTCCAGGGGCAGACGCCGTTCCGCTCGCTCGAGGTGGGCATCGCCCAGTTCCGCGGGACGGACGAAGGCACGACGTTTCAGCACCTGAGCCACAACGGCCCGAACAACCCCAACCCCAGCGAATACAACCCGGCCGTGTTCTTCGACCGACTGGTCGGCGCGGGGCCTGGCGCGCCGCAGCTCGCGCGGTCGCGCAAGAGCGTGCTGGACCTGGTGCACGGCCAGATCCGCAAGCTCCAGGGCAGCGTGGGCGCGACGGACCGGCAGCGGCTGGAGCAGCACTTCGAGAGCGTGCGGCTCATCGAGCAGCGGCTCTCGACGAGCGCCAACGCCTGCCAGTTCCCCGGCCGGCCCGGCGACTTCCCGGACGTCGAAGGCCGCGAGCAACTCGAGGAGAAGAACCTGGTCATGTCCCAGTTGATGGCGCTGGCGCTCTCCTGCGACCTGACCCGGGCGTTCTCGGTGATGTTCAGCTGCGCCGGCAGCGGTGTCATCGTGTGGCCGGCGGGCGCGCAGAACTCGATGCATCAGATCTGTCACGACGAGGCCGCACCGCAGCCCGTGGTGCACGCCGCGGTGACCTTCATCATGGGTCGGCTGGCGACGTTCCTGGAGACGCTCCGCAACACACCCGAGGGCGACTCGAACCTTCTGGCGAACAGTTCGATCCTGTGCACGACCGAGCTCTCCGAGGGCAAGGTGCACACCAACGACGAGTTCCCCGTGCTCATCTGCGGCAAGGGCGGCGGGCGGCTCAAGGGCGGCTACCACTGGCGCAGCGGCAGCAATCAGAACGCCAGCCATGCGCCGTTCACGGCCCTGCGCGGCGCCGGCGTGCCCCTGGACGCGTTCGGCTACGAGGCCGGCCGCGTGACGGACGTGATCGGGGAACTGTTCGCGTGAGGCGCGCGCTCGCCCTGGGTCTGAGTGTCTTCGCCGTGGCCTGCGCCGCGCCGGGCGCCGACGGCGAGGACGCGGACGCCGCGCTCGGGGGCCGGACCGATGGATCGGGTTCGCCGGAGGCCGCCGCTCGGGACGACGCGCGACTCGAGGCCGGGTACCGCGACGACGCGACCGTGGCGCTCGACCCGCCCGACGCCGCCCCGGCGCCGCCCCCGTGCGGCGAGGGTGATCCCGACGGCGACGGCTACGGCGACGGCCCGGGCTGCGCCGGACCGGACTGCGACGACACGAACGCCGCCGTACACCCCGGCGCGTTCGAGGCGTGCAACGGCCTGGACGAGGACTGCGACGGCAACACGGACGAGGGCTTGAACGAGACGACGTGCGGCGTCGGCGCCTGCCGCGTCGTGGCGCCCAACTGCGTGGCGGGGCGACCGGCGGCCTGTGTGCCCGGCGCGCCCGCGGCCGAAGCCTGCAACGGCATCGACGACGACTGCGACGGCGCCGTGGACGAGCAGGCCGGCGCGACGACGTGCGGCGTGGGCCAGTGCGAGCGCCGCGCCGACTGTGTCGACGGCGCCGAGGGCGCGTGCACCCCCGGTGCACCCGCGGCCGAAGCCTGCAACGGCATCGACGACGACTGTGACGGCACCGTGGACAACGGCTTCCGCGCGGTGGTGCACGGCACGAGCTACGGTGTGTTGCGGACACACCACGACACGTGCGACGGCGGCGCGCAGCGCATCGGCCCGGGGTGCAACGCCGCGATACACCGCTTCTGCGCGGCGCAGGGGTGCACTGCCAGCGGGTGGGGCCCCGTGGAGAACTCCGGGGACGCCGCCAGCGTGACCTGCGTGGCCGGCGGCGCCGACCGGCAGGTGCCCTTCGCCGCGCTCGCCGGCATCCAGCCCGCGTGCGACGGGAACCAGCAGCGCATCGGACCCGAGTGCAACTCGGCCATTCACCGCTACTGTCGCGGCGAGGGCTTCGAGAGCGGCTTCGGGCCCATCGAGTCCGGCCCGGACGCGGTCACGGTGACCTGTGTTCCGGCGGGTGTGTCCCAGGTCGTCGAGACGACCTACGGCGCGCTCTCCGGGTTCCACGGGCCCTGCAATCAGGGCAACTACATCGGCGCGGACTGCAACGCCGCGATTCACCGCTTCTGCGCGGCGAGCGGCTTCAGCAGCGGCTTCGGCCCCGTGGAGCACAGCGGCGACACGGCCGTCGTCACGTGTGTGCGCCCGTGAGGCGCAGGAGTCTTCGAGCATGAATGGTCTGTTTCGCGGGTTCTGTCCGCTGGACCGCCGCCCGCGGCTGCCCTCGGGTTTCGGCTTCGCGCTCAGCGAGGGCATCGACTTCCTGGACGGCGCCGCGTGGGACGCGCTCGTCGGGGGTCGCACGGTGTTCATGGACCGGCGCTATCTGCGGGTCGTCGAGGCCGCCGGGCCGGCCAACCTGAAGCCACGGTATGCGCTGGTCCACCTGGACCGGCGGCCCGTCGCCGCGATCTGCGCCCAGAGCGTGCTCGTGCGCGGCACGGATCTCATGGAGGCCGAGGCGCGCACGGGCCCGGTGGCGAAGCGCGCGCTGCGGGGCGTCGCCGACCGCTGGGCGGAGCGCGTGCTGGTCTGCGGCAACCTGCTCTCCTGCGGCCCGCACGGCGTCGCCCTGGCCGCCGACGTCGACCCCGAGACGCTCTGGCCGGCCGTACACGAGGCGCTGCACCGGCTGCGCAAGGCCGAGCGGCTGCACCGGTCCCACGACTTCGTGCTGGTCAAGGACCACTTCGGCGCCCACGACGCCGCCGCGCCGCTCGAGCGCCTGGCGTTCAAGGCCATCGAGACCGAGCCGCAGATGTGCCTGACGCTGGAGCCCGGCTGGCGCACGCACGACGACTACCTCAAGGCCCTGACGACCAAGTACCGCGGCGCCGCCCGCAAGGTCTTCAAAGAGGTCGCGGAGGCGGGGCTGACGATCACCCGCGGGCCCATCGACCCCGGCGAGGCCGAGGCGCTGCACGCGCTCTATCTGCAGGTCGCCCAAGCGGCGGACGTGCGGCTCGTGTGCCTGCCCGCGTCGCACTTCCCGGCGCTCTCGGCCGCGTTGGGCGAGGACCTGCGCTGCACCGTGATCCGCCGCGACGGCCGACCCGTGGCCTTCGTGACGACGCTGCGCGACGGCGAGGACGCCGCCGCCTACTTCGTCGGGTTCGACCGCACCGAGGCCGGGCGGGCGCCGCTGTATCTGCGGCTGCTCCACGCCGCCATCGAGGACGCGCTGGCGCTCGGCGCGCGCAGGCTCTCGTTCGGGCGCACCGCGCTCGAGCCCAAGGCCCGGCTGGGCGCGCTGCCCGTGGAGACCCGCGTGCATCTGCAGCACCGGGTCCCGGTGATGAACTGGCTGCTCCGCGCGCTGGTCTGCGGGGTCGAAACCGAGCCCGCCCCGGACCGCAATCCGTTCAAGACGCTCGCGGCGGCGGAGTAGCGGCCCGGCTCAGAACCAGAAGCCGAGGCGCATCGCGGCGGAGCCGACGCCGATGTTCAGGGCCGAGCTCTTGTCTTCCTTGCCACCCTCGGGCTTGGTCGTGGAGCTGTTGGACTGCACACCGAGGCGGTACTCGGCGCCCAGGCTCATGTGATCGGCGAAGAACCAGTCCGCGCCGAGGGCGCCGGCGAGGGCGAGGCTCGTGGCGCTCTCCTCCTTGACGTCCTTGACCTCGCTGCTCTGGTAGCCGATCTGCTGCAGGCCGCCGCCCCAGATGTTCACGGACTTGTTGGACATCAGCACGTACTCGATGCCGCCCTCGAGGCCCACGCCCAGCCCGCTCGTCTCGGAGGTGTTGCCGGGGCCGGCCGGGTCGTTCTCCGTCGAGGACTTCAGGAACCCGAGGCCCGCGCGGACGGCCATCTTCTGGTTGAAGAAGTAGACGCCGCCGATGCCGACGCCGTCCATCGCGCTCGGCGTGGAGATCAGGGCACTTGCACCCATTCGTCATTGACAGGAT
>CAINDO010000237.1 GCA_903847385.1 uncultured Myxococcales bacterium | reverse complement strand
GTCACCGGCGGCCAGGCTGCCCAGCCAGCTCCGCAGGGCCCCGAGCTCCACGTGCCCCTCGCCGCCGGTGGACTCGATGTTGCGCAGCAGCGTGCGCACCACGTCGCCCAGGGCCATCAGCCCGGCCCCGATGTCCGGCGTGGGGCGCAGGGCGCCCTCGCGCATGAGGGTCAGCAGGTGCTCGCCGGCGTGCGTCGCGCTCTCGAGCAGGCCGAAGCCCAAGAAGCCGCAGGTGCCCTTGAGCGTGTGCATCGCGCGGAAGATGCGGTCGACGGCCTCGAGGTCCTCGGGCCGCTGCTCCAGGGCCAGCAGGTCCAGGTCCATGCGGTCGAGCATCTCCTGGGACTCCAGGACGAAGTCCCGGACCAGCTCGGCCATCTCGTCGTCGGCCTCGATCATGTTCCCGTTTCCGGGCTCGGCTTGGGCGCTCATTGGTTAGCCATCGGCAGGTCGAGGGCCCGAAGCGACCGGATTGGCCTTGACGGGCATCAAGTGTTTTTTTGAGGATGAGCAAGAACGACCGACTTGAGGCATACTGACGCCATGGCTCCTTCGCGCACTGCCCGTTGTCGTGATTGTCCCGCGTACCCGGAGTCCGTCTGGACCACCCTCGATGCCCAGGGGCACGAGGTCCTGGACAAGAACCGGACCGGCCTTCGGGGTGCCGCGGGTCAGGTGGTGGCCGACCGCGCCGGCCCCACGATCGGCGCGATGTGCATCCGCGCCGGCACGGCGGCGGTCTGGCGTACGGACGACGTCGGCCGCTCGGCGCTGGTGCGCATCGTGGAGCCCGGCGAGCTGGCCGTGCTGCCCTCGCACCAGGTCGATTCGCGGCTGCGCGTCGAATGCACGGAGCCCCTGATCGGCTGCACGGTCGAGGGCGAGGCCCTGGAGGGCCTGCTGCAGCGCAACCCGACGCTCGCCCGGCGCGTGATCGACCGTCAGCACCAGATCATCACGGAGCTGGAGCGGCGCCTGCTGCAGAACGTCACCCTCTCCGTCCGCGCGCGCCTGGTGTCGGTGCTCCTGGAGCTCCGGCACAAACACGCGACGGTCGATGACGAGGGCGTTCTGCATCTCAAGCTCCCGATGACGCGGCAGCAGCTCGCTGCGATGGTGGGCACGCGCCCGGAGACCCTCGCCCGCACCCTGGGTGCGCTCACGCAGGACGGCGTGGCGATGTTCGACGGCCGCAACGTGAAGATCCCGGACCTGGACGCCCTCTTCGACGAGGTCGAAGCGGAGTGACGCCGCCGGCCTCCGGGTCGGCGCCGCTCAGTGTTCGTAGGGCTCGGACTTCCCCGCCCGGACGTGGCTCAGGAAGCGCTGGGCCGTGACCTGGAGGGCCTCGGCCTGCCGCGAGAGCTCGTCGGCGGCCAGGACCATGTCCGTGGCCGCGTCGTTGGTGGCCTGCGCGGCCTCCGTCACGCCCTCGATGTTTCGGGCCACGGCCGAGGTCGCGGTCGCGGCGTGCTGCACGCTGCGGCTGATCTCCTCGGTGGCCTGTTTCTGCTCGCCGATGTTGCGGGCGATGGTGGCCGAGATCTGGTTCATCTGGTCGACGCGCCCGGCGACGCCGGCGATGGCCGCGGCGGCGGCCTCGGAGGCCTGCTGGATGCCCTGGATGCGCAGCGAGATGTCCTCGGTGGACTGGGCCGTCTGCCGGGCCAGGGATTTGACCTCGCTGGCGACCACCGCGAAGCCGCGGCCCGCTTCGCCGGCGCGGGCGGCCTCGATGGCGGCGTTGAGCGCGAGCAGGTTGGTCTGCGAGGCGATCTGCGAGATGAGGCGCACGACGCGGCCGATCTGCTGCGACGCGTCCGTGAGCTGGGCCATCGTGCCGTTCGTGGTGTGGGTCTCGGTGGCGGCCTCGCTGGCGTAGCGCACCGAGGCCTCGACCTGGCGGCCGATCTCGCTGGCGGTGCAGTTGAGCTGCTCGGTGGCCGAGGCGACGCTCTGCACGTTGCCCGAGGTCTCGTGGGAGGCCTCGGCGACCGCGTGGGCGCGCTCGGTGGCGAGGCGGGCCGTCGAGGCCAGGTGCTCGGCCGTGGAGCGCAGCTCCGTCGCGGAGGAGGCGATGGTCGTCACGACCTCTTGCATGGAGCGTTCGAACTCGTCGGCGAGGGCGAGGCGCTCGGTCTCGGCGGTGCTCAGCGCCTTGGCCTGCAGGGCCATCTCGTCTTCGGCGCGGTTGATGTGCGCCGCGGCCTGTCGGAAGAAGCCCGGCATGCCGCGCAGGTGGACGCGCCGGTAGAACTTGCCGCGGGCGGCGTGGTCCAGGGCCGCCGCCGACTCGCGGACGAAGGAGTCCGAGACGTCCAGCAGGCGGTTGATGGCCCGCAGCATGCGCCCGAGCTCACCGGGCACGGCGTGGGTGTGCAACAGCCGCGCCTCGAAGTCGCCCTCGGCGGCGCGCTCGCAGATCTCCGCGGCCAGGCCGATCCAGTGGTCCCGGTCGATGCTCGCGGTCGCCACGGGGTGGCCGTTCCCGTTCGTCTTCGCCTTGCGGCGGGGGGTCGCGATCACACCTTCGGTGGGCGCCGTGGTCTCGGTGTCTTCTTGCATGGCGACAGTCTCGTTTCTGGAGAATCGTTGCGGGCGGCGTGCTTCAGGCGGCGCAGATCGAGAAGATGAACTCGTCGTAGGGCATGCCCTGGCGATCGAGCGCCGCGCGGAGCGTCTGCTCGCCGGCCTCGACCTGGGCCCGTTTGCTCTCGTAGCGGTTCTCCGCGGCGAGGACGTCGCGATAGATGGCGCGGATCGCCTCGAGGCCGGCGGCGTCCGGCGAGCGGCGGCTCGAGTGGAAACCCACCATGCGGCCCGACTTGTCATAGGACGGTGTGACGTGGGCGAGGACCCAGTAGTGATCCCCGGCCTTGGTGCGATTGAGCACGTAGGCGAAACACTCGGCGCCGCTCTGGATGGTGTCCCACATGAGCTTGAACACGCTGCGGGGCATGTCCGGGTGGCGCAGGATGCTGTGCGGCTGCCCGAGGAGCTCGGACTCCGAATAGCCGGAAACGCGGACGAAGACGTCGTTGCAGTAAGTGATGCGACCGGTCAGATCCGACTTCGAGACGATGATCTCGTTCTCGTCGAAGAAGGACTCTTTGCCCGTCAGCTTGCGCTGGGCGTCGATGGGACTCGCGGCCATGCTCTGGTTCCCCCTTGTGGCGTGACTGCCGAAACGGAGAACGGGGGGTGGGGTCTTGACCGACGGGACTTGATCCCGGTCAAGTCGGACCCCGGGGGTCACCCTATACGCGCTCCAGGATCTCCATGAGCGTGGTCGGCGAGCCCATGACCACGATGCGATCGTCGCGGTGCAGCACGTGATCCGCCTTCGGGGGGAACACGACGGCGCCTTCGTGGGTCTTGATCGCCAGGACCAGGATTTCGGTCTTTCCCCACAGCGGGGTCTGCGAGAGGCGTGTCCCGGCAGACATGCCGAGGCGCGCCGCGACGACCTCCTCGATGGCCAGCTCGAGGGTGCTCTTGCCCGTGGCGATGCCGACCAGCTCGGTGATCGCCGGCCGCAGGATCTGGTGGGCGATGCGGTGGCCGGCCACGAAGGACGGGCTGAAGGTGTGGTTGGCGCCGGCGCGCTCGAGTTTGGTCAGCGTGGCCGGGTCGTCCGCCTTGCCGTAGATGACCAGCTTCGGGTTCAGCACGCGGGCCGTCAGGGTCAGGAACACGTTGTTGGCGTCGTCGTTCAGGGCCGCCACCAGGGCATGCGCGCGCTGGATGCCCGCGGCCCCCAGGACCTCGTCCTCGGAGGCGTCGCCGCGGACGAAGGGCACGTCGCCGGCCTCGTCCAGGCGCCGCAGGATGGCCTCGTCCCGCTCGACGACCACGAGGGGCGCGTGGCGCGCCTGCAGCTCGTGCAGGATGGCCGTGCCCAGCCGGCCGCAGCCGCAGATGATCGTGTGTCCGTGCAGCTTCTCGAGCGTGCGCTCCATCTTGGCCCTCCGCCGAAACGCGCCCACGCCGCCCGCCGCGAAGAACTGCGTCGTCCCCGCGAAGGCGTAGGCCAGGTTGCCGACCCCGGCCAGGATCAGGACCATGGTGAACGTGCGCCCGGCCGGGGAGAGCGGGTGCACCTCGCCATAGCCCACCGTGGCCAGGGTGGTGATCGTCATGTACAGGGCGTCGAAGACCGGCCAGTCCTCGATGAGGTGATAGCCGAGGGTACCGCCGCCGAGCACGAGCCCGAGGATCGTCGCCGCGCGCCGGGCGTGCTCGCGAATGTCCGAGTTGGCGCCTTTGACGGTCATCGGCCGCACTGTGGCCGGGGGTGGGTCAGGCGTCAAATCCGATGAGCTGCGCGCGCACCTGCTTGTCGAGCCGCTCCACGACGTCGAAGTCGACCGTCTCCCGGGCCAGGAACATCAGGAACTGCACGTACTCGGACAGGCCGCGGCGCAGCAGGCGCATCTTCTCCTTGGACTGGGAGATCTTCAGGTTCGTGAAGATGCGCTCGGGCGGCAGCCGGCCGTCCGCCGAGGGGACCACGCCGTCGAAGAGCTCGCCGAGCGCGAGGTCCAGGTCGTCGAAGAAGGTGTCCACGCCGTGCGAGATGAGGCCGATGTGCCCGGCCTCGCGCAAGGTCGTCTCGATGAGGCGGATCGCCTCGTTGTAGGCGGCCACGATGGTGCTGACGGAGATGCCCCCGGCCGCGATGGTGACCTCGTGGCTGGCCTCCTGCGATGCCGCGGCGACGAGGCCGACCTTGAGCAGGTGGTGCAGCAGGCGCGTGGACTCGAACTCGCCCAGGCCGCTGTCGTAGCAGACGGCGGAGACCGTGCGCTGGCCGTTGACCAGGTCGTAGACCCGGCGCTCGTTGTCCGTGAGCGTGACGCCGGCCTCGTGGCGGTGGCGGATGAGCACCCGGTCCGGGGGCGGCAGCTCGCCCCGCATGTGCTCCATCTCGTCCTTGCGCCGCAGGCCGTCGAGCAGCACGTGCTGGGTGTTGAGCGCCGTGCGGTTGGGGACCTGGGCCGGGTCGAAGTGGGCGATGGTGATCTCGCCGTGGGACACGAGCAGCACGGTGAACAGGATCTCCTCGATCTGGACCTTGACCACCCGCCACAGGTCCTTCGTCGACAGCAGACCGCGGCTCATCAGCACGTTGCCGATGCGCCGATGGGGGCCGACCTCGCGCAGGGCCTGGTCGAGGTTCTCCCGGGAGATCAGCCCGAGCCGCAGCATGATGTTGCCGAAGCGATCCTCGGGCTGATTGCTCGCCGCGGCGATCACCGAGCCCTGATGGAAGTAGATCGACTTGCGCAGCGGGCCGCTGACCACGGTGAGCACACCGGTGCGGCGCGTCTCGCTGACGAAGTTCACCATGTCGATGACGACCGAGGGGTCCTCGATCAGCGCGTGCAAGTACACGTGGGGCGCGCGGAGTTCGCGCGACACGGACACGGTCGTGGGTTCTTCGGCGGCCATGACATCTCCATCGGCGTGTCCGCGGGGGGACATGAAATCGGAATCCGCGCGCTCGTGGTAGAGTCGTCCTCATGTCGACGCCCACCGGGAAACCCACCGAGCGGACGCTGCCGGACGAGGAGTTCCGCCGGTCGTTCCACCAGCAGCGCATGACCTTGACGCGGGAGTATGGCGTCGAAGCCTATGATCAAGGCGAGGTTTTGTATCGCTGCCCGAGCTGCCGCGCGGCCACCGTGGTCCGCGACGCCTTCTACGGCCGCGAGCCCGAGGGGCCCGTCGAGTCGTTCATGGGTGAGCTCGCCCACCGCTGGTTCGCGGCGCGGGCGAGCCTGCGCACCGAGGGCTGCAAGAAGTGCGGCACCGCAGGGGCACTCCCGGCCGTCCGGGCGCTCTACGCGCACTACCTGCCCGAGGTCGGCTTCGACCTCGCCTTCGAAATCGAGCCGACGGGGCCCGTGCTCGCCGAGGTCGAGGTCGAAATCGACGACCTGCCGACGGCGGCCATCACCCGCTGCTGGCGCATGGACGCCCGGGGCCGCGTGACGCGCATCCCGCCGCCGCGCTCCGAGCTGGACGTGCGCGACCAGACCGGCACGTTCTTCGACCTGCGCGCGGGCTGGCGCTCGCTCATCGCCACCTGGCGCAAACACTCGGCGAAGCGCGGCGGTGAGACCGTGCTGGCCGAGGTGCAGTCCGGCTACCTGATCGGCGTGCGCGTGGGGGTGCCCGGCGACCCCGCCCCCGAGGAGCGGCACGACCCCTCGCTCGAGGAGCACTTCAGCCGCTACGAGCGGCGCACCTACGACACGCTGGAGTTCCTCGGGCGCACGGACCCGGCCAACACCCCGTTCCACGGCGAGCTCTTCGACGAGTGGTCGGCCGACGCGGCCCCCGAGGTCGCCGCCGGCACGCTGGAGATCTTCGTGCTGGCCGACTCTTCGGAGTTCCTGGCCTGCATCGAGGACTTCTGCGCCCACCGCGGCGTGGCCGTGGAGTGGATCGAGCCGGACACGGACCTGCGCGTCGCGTTCCACCTGTCGGCGCTGCGGGTCGAGGCGGCCTTCGCCTACCCGTTCCTGCGGACGCTGCACACGGGCCGCACGTTCCACGCGGGTGCCCGCCTGCTCTACGCCCCCATCGTGACCGCGCTGGAGGACGCCGCGGACATCCTGGAGATCGTGCAGCAGGAGGTGAAGGACCACCCCATCGACGTCGTGGACGGCACCCTGCTGCGCATCCGGGACGGCGAGGGCCGCGAGGTCGGTCGCTGGAACCTGATGACCATCGCCGGGCGGCTGGCCTTCCGCAGCCAGGACGGCGTCGCCGCGCTGATGAACCTGCTGGGGTACGACCGCGAACGGCACGTCTTCCGGCCGCTGCGGGTGGCGCTGGACCGCTGCCCTCTGTGCGGCGAGCCCGCGCGCGTGGGCAAGGTGCTGCGGCCCACGGGGCTGCTCGGCCTGGACCGCGGCTCCCTGGTCGGCGCGGACGTCGGCGAGCACTTCCTGTACTACACGCAGGAGTGCCCCGTGCACTCCACGCCCGTGCAGACGGGTCCCGGCCGGACGCTGCCCGCGCTCGAGGCCGCCTGGGCCGAGGGGCAGGAGCGCGCGCACATGGTCCTGGTGGACGCGCGGACGGTCACCATTCGCGACACCCGGGTGACGCTGCTCGTCGGCTTCGAGGCCGGGTCGCTCGTGCTGGAGCCCGCCCGGCTCAAGGGCGCGCTCGAGGTCGTGCACGACGAGGGCGCCGCGCCCGCCGAGGTCGAGCTGGTGTCCGCCTACGCCTTCTTCCCGGATGCGCTGATCGTCAGCACGGCGCCCCTGGACGCCCAGACGCGGCGCGAGGCCCGCATCCTGGCCCTGGAGGCCGTCCAGCCGCGTTTTCCGGCCCGAATCTGGCCCCTGGACGTGGCCCGTCGGGTCGCGCTGCCCGAGGACTCCATGGGCACGGTGGAGCGCCCGGCGTGAGGGCCGTCGCGGGCTGGGTGTCGCTCCTGGCCGCCAGCCCGGTGTGCGCCGGAGAGCCGCCGTCGGCTGCCCATCCAGGGGCCCCGTCGGCGCCGGCGTCGCTCATCGTCGTCGATCCCGTGGATCACAGCCTGGATCCGCCCCCGGAGCCGCCCCGGTGGGTCGCCAAGGGGTTCCTGCTCGGCGGCGGCGTGCTGCTCGTCGGCGGCTTCGCCGGCACGCTGCTCAGCCCCTACTGCGCCACGCGGGACGCTCACGGCGCTTGCGTCGACCCCCGGGGCAGCGCGGGCATGTTCCCGCTGATGATGGCCGCCGGGCTCGTGGCCGGCGTGGTCGGCGCGGCCCTGTGGCGGCAGGACGTCCCGCCGCCGCCCTGAGCGCCGACGCGGTCAGCGCCGGGTGTACTGCTCGACGCCCTCTTCGCGTTTGATCTCCAGGTGGTCGGCGTCCACGAAGCGGACGGCGGCCAGGTTGGCCAGGCCGAGCGGGATGAGCCCCTCGAGGCCACGCACGCCCATGGCCTCGAACTGCGACGGGTCCACGACCTCGCCGTCGAGCCAGACCTCGGTGCGGCGTGTCTTCAGGTCGAGCAGCTTCTCGGTGAGCTGCCCGTTCCAGGTCCATTGCCCGGCGGACATGTAGGCGTGGCGGACGCGAAGGTCCGGCTTGCCCGCGCTGTGCACCTCGAGCGTGCCCTCGTAGTTCATGGAGCCGTCGGGCAGGAAGACCGTGTCGCCCTCGGTGCGGGTGGTGACCACGGCCCCTTCGCTCGTCTCGGTGGTCTCGATCACGGAGTGCCAGCGGCCGACCAGCAGCTCGGGGACGGGATCGGCGGCGGCGTTCGCGTCATTGGGCCCGGGCGCAGCGCCCTCGGCGAAGGGCCGCAGCCGGATCGACAGGATGGCGCCGCAGCCGGCGGGGGGCGCGGTGTCCGCCGTCGACGCCGGGGCGCAGCGTTCGGGATCGCCGTCGCGCATGAGCTCCTGCGCCGAGCCCGACTGTCCGGCCTCGGCCTGCACGGCCGACACCGACACGCCGCCGGAGCTGGACGACGCGTCGAGGCGCGCGAGGGTGAAGGCGCCGACGTCCGCCGAGGCGACGACGTGGGTGACGCCCGCGCAGCCCGCCGTGCCCGGCAGGGACAGGCCGGCGGGGTTCGTGAGCACGTAGCGGCCCACCTGGATGCGGTGGAGCTGACCCTCGCCCTCGGCGCTCGTGGAGGCGCCGACCCGCACGCCGGCCACCAGCGGGAGCCCGGCGCCGGCCCCCTGCGTGCCCGCGATGCGGATGGCGCTCTCGGCCGCGGTGACGCCCCGGTAGCCGTAGCCGCCCTCGAGCGTGCAGTCGGTCATCAGCACGAGGCCGCCCTCCGGCGTGATGCGCGCGGCCAGGGGCGCCCGCGTCAGCTCCGATTCGAGCAGCTTGCGGGTGCTGGTCGGCCAGGTCACCACCAGGATCTCGTCGTCCGCCGCGCCGGCGCGGGCGCGGTCGAAGGCCTGCCCCAGGGCGTCGCCCGAGTCCACGGTCGTCGGAGGCCCACCGCAGGCGGCCAGGGCGAACAGCAGGGCGGAGGCGAGCGCGGGGCGGAGGCGGGTGCCAGGCATGGGGGACCTCGGTTCGAGCGGTTTCCGGCGGCTTTCTACCCGAACGGCGCGGAAAATCGCAGCCCAAGTCGCGGGGACGGCCCCCGGAAAACCCCCGAAATTCAGGGGGGGCGTCCCATTGGGGCGAAGCGCGATGCTCGTCCGCAGTATCCTGGCCCCCGCACCTGTCTCGGGGGAGAGCACGTGGCCGACCGACCGACACCACAGATGAACTTCGCGGGCTTGCAGGCCCGAATGGTCCCGCTCGTCGCGGAGCTCTTCGCCACGCTGGCGTCCAAGAACCCGCTGCGCATGTATTTCGCGGACATCGCCGGCAAGACGCTGCTCGACGTCGTGCAGGTGCTCCGGCAGGAGGGGGTGTCGCAGGAGGCCATCGCCGCGTCGTTCGGCCTGACGATGAACGGCTTTCGCGACCGCATGCGCAAGCTGCAGGACGCCCATCGGGCCGGCGCGGCGGTGGACAACGGTCACCGCACGCTGCTCGAGCGCGTGCACGGCGCCATCGAGGAGCTCGCCGGGCCCGACGGATGGACCCCCTCGGACGAGCTGACCGACCACTTCCGTGGCACGAAGACGGACACGCTGCAGGGCGTCGTGAGTTTTCTGCAGCGTTCGGGCCTCGTCGAGGCGCGTGGGCGCGGCGGCAGCCGGGCCTACCGCGTGGCCTCGCGCGCCGTGGGCGAGACGCTGACCGAGCACGACGTGCAGGTCATCCTGTACCGCGAGGGGCCATTCACGCTGGAGCGGCTGGCCCAACGGCTCGAGGTCGCCGAGACGCTCTGCGAGCCCCTGCTTTCGCGCATTCGCGAGCGCGGCGAGCTCGAGGAGCGGCCCGACGCGGAGGGCGTGACGCAGTACGTGACCCGGACCTATCACATCCCCATGGACACGGTGGAGGGCTACGAGGCGGCCATCTACGACCACCTGTCCGCCGTGGTGGCGGCGCTGTGCAAGAAGCTGCGGACGCGGCAGCACAACGCCTCGCTGAAGGATCTCACGGGCGGCGCGACGTTCACGTTCTACGTGCCCGTGGACGACCCGCTGTGGGGCGAGGTGAGCGGCTACCTGCGGGAGAACCGCCTGCGGCTCGAAGACTGGCTGACGCGGGCCCGGGCGCTCGAGGGGCAGAAACACGCCTCGGGTACGCTGAAACGAGTGACGATCTATGTCGGACAGATGGTCGATGACTGGGAAGACTGAACTCAGGCGGGCCGCGGCGCTCCTCGCGGCGCTGGCGCTCGCCGCCTGCGGGCCCAGCGAACGCCGCTCCGCGGTGGACACCGTGGTGGACGCGCGCGCCAGCGGTGAGGACCCCGACGCACGGCGCGACGCCGGCAGCGGGGGCGGGCGGCATGACGCGGCCGACTCGCCGACCCCCGACGCCGCGCTCCCGGCGGCGGATGCCGTGCCCACGACGCCGGACGCGGCGGTTTTGCCCCCGACGCCCGATTCGGCGGTACAGCCCCCGACGCCGGACGCGGCGGTTTTGCCCCCGACGCCTGATGCGGCGGTTTTGCCCCCGACGCCCGATGCGGCGGTACAGCCCCCGACGCCGGACGCGGCGGTTTTGCCCCCGACGCCCGATGCGGCGGTTTTGCCCCCGACGCCCGACGCGGCGTCGCCCGAGCCCGACGCGGCGCCGCCCGAGCCCGACGCGCTCCTGCCCGACGCGCTGCCGCCCCCCGAGGGCCCCGTCGCCGAGGTCCGTGCGCCCTGTCGCGGCGGCGAGGCCGTGTCCGTGTTCGGGCGCACGGCCTTCGCCGGCCCCGCCGGGTTCTACCTGGAGTTCTCGGCGCCCGCCGCGCCCGCAGTGGTGGAGCCCCTGAGCGCGTTCGAGGCCGGTGACGCCCCCCTCGGCCTCGCGGCGCGGCCCCTGGCCTTCGGCGGCCCGGCGTTTTTCCTGGCGGTGCAGCGCGGGCCGGACTGTCTGCTCGAGGCGCGCGCGCTGGGCGGCGAGGTCTCGTGGACCCGGACGCTCGCCGACACGACCTGCCATCGGCCGTTGCTGATGGACGACCATCTGTACATCGCGGCCGATCGCCCGGCGGCGTCGGCGCTGCTGGTCTTCGCGGCGGACGATGGCGCAGCCCGACCCGAGCTCCCGGTGGCCGGGCGCTGGGGCGCGGCCCCGGTCCGCGCCGGTCACCAGGCGCTGATCGCGGCCACGGAGACGTCGCTGCTGCTCGTGGACACCACGGGCGAGCCGGCCACGCTGGCCGCCACGCTGCCGCTCCCGGGCGTGTGGCCGGCGACGTTGACGCTCCTGGACGCCCACTCGCTGGCGGTCCTCGGGCGCACGGACCCGGCCGTCGAGGGGCTCGGTGACGCGCTGCTCCGGGTCGCGGTGGACGTCGACCGGGCGACGCTGGTGGATCTCGGGGCGCCGTTGTTGCTCCCCGGGGGCGCCCTGGCCTCGCCCGTGGGTGGCGGCGATTGCGCCTCGCCCATCGCCAACGGCGGCTCGCACTGGTACTGCCCGGGCGGCGTGGTGGTCACGGGCGGTGACGGCTGGCTGCGCGGCCACCGCTTCGACGACGGCACGGAGGTCGTGACCTACGACCCGCCGGCCATGCGCGTCACGGGCCTCGCCCTGACCCGCGACGGCCGCATCATGAACGGCGGCAGCCACTGGCTCCCCGGGGCCGAGGATTACACCCTCGAGGTCCTGCGCGCGAACGCCGGGCAGGTCGAGGTCGAGGCCTTCGCCCAGGGCCCGGGCCCGGCCGGCGCCTGCCTCGGCAGCCCCGTGGTGGAGTCCGACGGCCTCGTCACCGCGGCGCTCGTCTCCGTCGAGCCGGGGGCCGTCCTCCTGCGTCAGACCTCGTACCTGAGCGGTCTGGCGCCGGCCTGGTCGCGCGGCGCCTCGGGCGATGGCCTGGGCACCGCCGCCCCCGTCGACCCGGCCGCGCCGTGCCCGGGCGGGGACGTCGCGCTCGGCGCCCACACCATCGAGGGTCTCGGCATCGCCGCGGCGTTCGTCGTCGAGCCCGATCCCGCCGGTGGCATTTACGCCGGCGGCATGGTCAGCGGCCCGAACGGCTTCGATGGCTGGATCGCCGGCTTCGACGCCCAGGGCTACCGCCGCTTCTCGCAGACGCTCCTGAATCCGACGCCCGGCGAGCACGAGGTGATGGGCCTCTCGGTGGACGCCGACGGGCTGGTCGGCGCCTTCGACACGGACATCGCTGGGGTCACGGCCGTGCGCATCGTGCGCTTGAACACGGCCGGCGAGGTCGTGACGGACGTGACGCCGCCCGCGCTGCTCGGGCGACTCGTGCGCGAGGTCCGCGCGCTCGGGCCCGGGCTCCACGGCATCCTGACGCGCACCGAGGGCATCCCGTTCCCGGGGCCGACCCACGCCCTCGTGACCGTCGACGACGCCGGGAACATCCTGGACGACCTGCCGATCACGCTGCCCGTCGAGGGCTTCGTGCAGACCTTCCGACCCCTGCCGGGCGGCGGGTTCCTGCTCGTGGGCGCGACGGAGCTCGAGCCGGAGACGCGCGCCACGGTGTACGTGTTCGACGCGGCGGGGAGCGTCGTCGCCTCGGACCTGGCGCTGACGCCGAACGTGAACCGCATGGCCGGGGACGCGCTCCTGCGCCCCGACGGCGGCTTCGTGGTCCTGGGGTACGACCAGGCCGGCCCGGACGTGTCCTGGCTGCGCTTCTACGGGCCGGGGGGCGCCTTCGAGTCCGAGGCCGCCCTCGGCGTGGGGCGCCCGGCGGTGGTGCTGCCCACGCCCGAGGGTTACGCCGTGGCGCTCGACGACCTGCGGATCGTGCGGACGAACGCGCTGGGCGTCGTCATCGAGACGAACGACTACCGGGGCGCCGTGCCCATCCTGGAGGCCCGCGCCATGGGCTTCACGCAGCAGGTCGACGGTGCCTTCGTGATGAGCGGCTACGTCGTGCCCGCGGCCAGCGGGGCGCCGCGCGGATACCTGGTCGCGACGGACGTGTGGGGCAACGCGAGCTGTGGCGGTGCGGGCCTGTGCGTGGGCGTGGCCCCGGACGCGTGCGCGCCTCGCACCCCTTGCGAGACGGGCGAGTGCGACCCGGCGACGGGCCAGTGCGGCTATCGGGACTTCGACGACGGCACGCCCTGCGGCTCGGGGCTGGCGTGCGCGGGCGGCGTCTGCCAGTGAGGCCAGGGGCCCACGCCCGCGCTTGACCCGCGCCGCGCGTCGTGCGAGCACGGGCGCCATGAACGACGCCCTCGTGAACCTGAACGGTCGCCTCGTGCCCGGGCCCGAGGCGCGCATCTCCGTCTTCGACCGCGGCTTCCTCTTCGGCGACTCGGTCTACGAGGTCCTGCGGACGCTGCAGGGCCGGCCGCTGTTCTGGGCCGAACACGTCGCGCGGCTGCAGGCCTCGGCCGGTTACCTGGGCCTCGACCTCGGCGGCAGCCCGGAGTTGCTGCGGGCGCGCGTGGACGAGACGCTCGCCGCGGTGCCCTCGGCGGAGAAGTACCTGCGGGTGATCGTGACCCGCGGCGAGGGCGACCTGTCGCTCACGGGCGCCCACGGGCCGGCCACGTGGGTGGTCATCGCGCGGCCGCTGACGCTCCTGCCCGAGAGCGTGTACCGCGAGGGCTGCGCGCTGCAGACGTTCCGGCTGCCCGCCACGGACGCCAGCGGCCTGGATCCGCGCGCCAAGACCGGCGACAAGCGCCTGGGCGTGCTGGCCGAGACGGCGGCCCGGCAGGCGGGCGCCTACGAGGGGCTGCGCGTGGCGCCGGACGGCCGGGTGCTCGAAGGGGCGAGCAGCACGTTCTTCTGGGTGCGGGACGGTGTCGTGCACACACCGCCGCTCGGGGCCGGCATCCTGGCGGGCATCACGCGCGCGCAGGTCCTTCGGGTCCTCGCCGAGACGGGCATGCCCTTCGCCGAGGCCGATCTGCAGGTCTCCGACCTGCCCGGCGCCGCCGAGGCGTTCATCACCAGCACCGTGCGCGGCGTGCTGCCGGTGAACCGCATCGACGCGCACCTCTACGGCCCGCCGGGCGCCGTGACCCTGGCCGTGCGGGCGGCCTACGCGGACGCGATGGCGCGCAGCGTCGCCGAATAGACGCCGCGGGTCAGTCCTCGAGCGGGCGGCCCTTCGTCTCGACGACCCAGGGCAGGAGCAGCAGGCCGAACGCCGGCACCAGGCCCACCCAGAACAGCACCTGCAGTGAGGCCGTGAGCGCGTCCGCGCCCCGCGCCGCGATGGAGCCCACCAGGAACGGCCCCGCCGCGGCCACCAGTCGGCCGACGTTGTAACAGAAGCCCGCGCCCGTGGCCCGCAGGCGCGTGGGGTAGAGCTCCGGCAGGTAGTAGGTGAAGCTGCCGAACACACCGAAAACGGTCAGGCCGATGGGGAAATACATCCACAAGCGCACGTCCGGCGCCAGATCCAGCCCGAAGGCGCACATGATCGCCGCCGCTGCGCCGGCGAAATACAGGCCGAACATCACACGGCGGCCCAGGTGTTTCGCCGCCGGGATCGTCAGCAGGGTGCCGATGAGACCGCCGAGGTTGAACACGTTGGTGCCGCGCGTCTTCCAGGACTCGACCAGGTGCTGCAGGTCGGGGCCGGTGATGCCCTGCATCTTGGCGTGCAGCACGGCCAGATTGCCGCTCACCACGGGGATGAACGCGTTGCAGCTCCACCACATGATGAGCGCCGTGAGGGCCATCAGGACGCCGCTGATCGTCAGGCGGCGGAAGGCCGGCGTGAACAGATCCCGGATGCGCGGCGGCGCGAGCTTCTGCGCCACGGCGTGCCAGCGCTCGGGCTCCTTGACGAACAGTCGCACGATGAACGCCACGGCCGCGGGCGCCAGACCCGTGAGGAAGACCCATCGCCACGAGGTCGAGGGCGAGTCGGCGAGCCAGGACCCGGCCACGGCCATGTTCACGCTCGCCGCCAGGAACAGACCCAGGGGCGCCGCCGTGTAGAGCAACGCGCCGGCCTCGACGCGGCGCTTCTCGGGCACGACCTCGGCCACCATGGCGGCGCCGGCGGCCCACTCGCCGCCGATGCCCAGGCTGGCCACGGCGCGGCAGGCGATGAGGGCCCAGATGTTGGGCACCGCGGCACAGGCGGCCGTCCCGATGGAATACAGGGCCATGGTCAACAGCAGCGTGCGCGTGCGCCCGATGCGGTCGGCGACGCGCCCGAAGATGATGCCCCCGAGCGCCCAGCCCACGAGCAGCACCGCGGAGATGACCCCGGTCCAGTGCATCGTGGCGGCGCGCGCCTCGGGGGTGCCGAGCGGGATGCCGAGCAGCGTGGGCACGCAGTTGGGCGCCACGAAGTTGAAGAGCAGACCGTCGAACACATCGAAGCCCCAGCCGAGCCAGGCGGCGAAGAGCACGGTCCACTGATACCGGTTCATGTCGAGCAGCAAGCGACCTTCGCTCATGCGTGGAGTGCTCCCAGTGCCTCGCGGATCATGCGGCGCACGAGCGCGAAGGGCTCGGCGGCGTGGGCCCGCTCCAGCGCCCCGCGGGCCGCGCCCTCGCCCAGGTCCTTCAGCGCGTCGATGGCCGCGAGGCGCACGGCGAAGGTGCCATCGCCGAGCAGACCCTCGAGCCGCAGCCGCACCCGGCGCAGCAGGCCGGCGTCGTTGCGCTGCGCCGCGGCCACCCGGGCGAGGCCGGCGATCGCGGCGGTGCGCACGGCGCGGGGCTGCCGCGGGCTCAGACGCTGGAGCAGCTCGTCCGCCACGGAGGCGTCGTCGTGGGCGGCGAGCGCGGTGACGGCGGCGGCGGCGACGCAGGCCCGCGGCGAGGGTGTGTCCAGGTGCCGGCGGATGACCGACCGCGAGGTCTCGGTGTTGATGTCGCCCAGCGCGCGCAGATAGCCGCAGCGCACCCGATGACTCCGCTCGTCGCCCACGCGGGGCTCCAGCGTGGCCACCAGCGTGT
>CAINDO010000236.1 GCA_903847385.1 uncultured Myxococcales bacterium | reverse complement strand
GCCCGCCGCGCCGGGGCCGCGGCCCGTGGGGACCGCGCTGCAACCGCCGCCGCCCAGGAGCTTGCGGCTGATGTTGTCGTCCGGGGTCAGCGGCTCCTCGGGGCAGCCCGTGGCGCTGGTGCCGGCCTCGAAGGGGCACTGGTCGGTCGCGTCGTCGAGCTCGTCGTTGTCCGCGTCCGTGTCGCGCCAGTCGCCCTCGCCGTCGCCGTCCGTGTCCACCGGGGGCGTGTCCAGGTCGGCGTCGCCGGCCTCGTCGGCGTCGATCAGGTCGTCGCCGTCCGTGTCCAGGTCCAGGTAGTCGGGCGTGTCGTCGCCGTCCGTGTCGACCGGGGGCGTGGTCGGATCGTCGTCGCCGGACTCGTCGTTGTCCGTGATGGTGTCGTTGTCGCTGTCGCGGTCCAGGGCGTCGGGGATGCCGTCGCCGTCGCTGTCGCGGGGGTCACCGCCGTTGCGGTCGCCGAACTCGGTGCCGTCGTCGATGCCGTCGTCGTCGCTGTCCGAGTCGTTCGGGTCGAGGCCGTGCATGTCCTCGAGATCGTCGGGCAGGCCGTCGCCGTCCGTGTCCTGGCCCTCGGGCGTGGGCACGTCGTCGTCGGCGTCGTTGGGGTCGCGCTCGCCCTCGTCCACGCGGCCGTCGTGGTTGGTGTCCTCGTCGCCGTCGTTCACGGAGCCGTTGTCCGTGTCGGGATCCGTCGGGTCCGTGGTCGTGTCGGGATCGGCGTCGGGCACGAAGTTGCCGGCCGCCTCGTCCGTGTCGTCCGAGGGCTCGGTCAGGCCGATCTCGGTGCCGTCGTTGATGCCGTCGTCGTCGCTGTCCGGGTCGAGGGCGTTGATGTCGCCGTCGCCGTCCGAGTCCTGGTCGCCGTCGACCTCGTCGCCGTCGCCCACGCCGTCGTCGTCGGAGTCGGCGTCGTTCGGGTTGGTGCCGATGTTCGCCTCGTCGTCGTCGGTCAGGCCGTCGTCGTCGGAGTCCGCGGGGGGCGCCGCCACGTCGTCCGCCGGGTCGTTGGGATCGCGCTCGTCGGCGTCGACGCGGCCGTTCTGGTTCGCGTCCTCGGTCCCGTCGGGCACGCTGCCGTCGTCCGTGTCGGCGTCGAGGGGGTTGGTGGTGGACGCGGGGTCCGCGTCGGCCACGAAGTTGCCGGCGTCCACGTCCGTGCCGGCGGCGGGCTCGGTCACGCCGGCCTCGGTGCCGTCGAACAGGCCGTCGTTGTCGGTGTCGGCGTCGTTCGGGTCCGACCCGATGGCGCCCTCGGCGGCGTCGGTCAGGCCGTCGTCGTCCGTGTCGTCGTCGGGCGTGACGGGCAGGTCGTCGGCGGCGTCGTTGGGGTCGCGCTCACCGGCGTCGATGCGGCCGTTGTGGTTCGTGTCCTCGGCGCCGTCGCTGACCGTGCCGCCGTCCGTGTCCGGGTTGGTCGGATCGGTGATCGTCTCGGGATCGGCGTCGGGCACGAAGTTGGGCGAGCCGGGATCCGTGCCGTCGATGGGCTCGGTGACACCGAGCTCGGTGCCATCGAGGATGCCGTCGTCGTCGCTGTCCGGGTCCAGGGCGTCGATCAGGTCGTCGGCGTCGCCGTCGCCGTCGCCCTCGACGCCGTCGGCCAGGCCGTCGTCGTCGCTGTCGGCGTCGTTCGGGTCCGTGCCGATCGCGTCCTCTTCGTCGTTCGTCAGGCCGTCGCGATCCGGATCATCGTCGACGATCACGTCGTCGGCGGCGTCGTTGGGGTCGCCCTCGCCGGCGTCGATGGCGCCGTTCAGGTTCGCGTCCTCGACGCCGTCGGGGATGCCGCCGAAGTCGGTGTCCAGGTTGCGGGGATCGGTCGTCGTGCTGGGATCGGCGTCGGGCACGAAGTGGCCCGCGGGCACGTCCGTGTCCGGGCCGGGCTCGGTGATGCCGAGCTCCGTGCCGTCCTTCAGGCCGTCGTCGTCGCTGTCGTCGTCGAGGGCGTTGATGAACCCGTCGCCGTCGTCGTCGGTCTCGAGGCCGGGCTCGTCGCCGTCGCGCACGCCGTCGTCGTCGCTGTCGGCGTCATTGGGATCCGTCCCGTACTCGCCGGTCTCGGCGCTGTCCCGCAGGCCGTCGCCGTCGCTGTCGTCGTCGCTCGGCTCGTTCGGATCGCCCTCGCCGTCGTCGATGGCGCCGTTCTTGTTCGCGTCCTCGACGCCGTCGGGGATGCCGCCGAAGTCCGTGTCCGGGGTCAGGGGGTCGGTGATGGAGCTCGGATCCGCGTCGGGCACGAAGTTGCCCGCGGCGACGTCCGTGTCCGGGCTCGGGTCGACGATGCCGGCCTCGGTGCCATCGAGGAGGCCGTCGTCGTCGCTGTCGGGGTCGAGGGCGTTGATCAGGCCGTCGCCGTCGTTGTCGTTGCCGGCCGCGGGCTCGTTGCCGTCCAGGATGCCGTCGTCGTCGCTGTCGGCGTCGTTCGGATCCGTGCCGAGGGGGCCCTCGTCCACGTCCGGGAGGCCGTCGTCGTCCGTGTCCGGATCGACGGCCACGTCGTCCGCGCCCACGTTCGGGTCGCGCTCGCCGGCATCCACCGCGCCGTTGCGATTGGCGTCCTCGACGCCGTCGTCGACGGTGCCGTCGTCCGTGTCGGCGTCGTTCGGGTCCGTGGTGGTGGCGGGGTCGCCGTCGGGCAGGAAGGTGCCGGCCGCCAGGTCCGTGTCCGGGCCGGGCACCGTGATGCCGACCTCGGTGCCGTCGAGCAGGCCGTCGCCGTCCGTGTCGGGGTCGAGCGGGGCGATCAGGCCGTCGCCGTCGGTGTCGCCCGCGAGGGGCAGATCCTGGCCGTCGAGCACGCCGTCGTCGTCGCTGTCGGCGTCGTTGGGGTCCGTGCCGAGGGGGCCCTCGTCCACGTCCGGGATGCCGTCGTCGTCCGTGTCCGCGTCGACGGGCACGTCGTCCGCGCCCACGTTGGGGTCGCGCTCGCCGGGGTCCACCGCGCCGTTGCGGTTGGTGTCCTCGACGCCGTCGAAGACGGTGCCGTCGTCGGTGTCGGGGTCGTAGGGATTCGTCGTCGTGGCGGGATCGGCGTCGGGTAGGAAACCGCCGGCGGCCAGGTCCGTGTCCGGGCCGGGCACGGTGATGCCGGCCTCCAGGCCGTCGAGCAGGCCGTCGCCGTCGCTGTCCACGTCCAGGGGGTTGATCAGGCCGTCGCCGTCGGGGTCGCCGCCCACGGGCTGCTCGTCGCCGTCGATGATGCCGTCGTCGTCGCTGTCGGCGTCGTCCGGATCGGTGCCGATCTGGTCTTCCTGGTCGTCGTCGAGGCCGTCGCCGTCGCGATCCGTCTGGACGTCGTCGGCGGGGTCGTTGGGATCGCGCTCGCCGGGGTCCAGGGCGCCGTCGTGGTTGGTGTCCTCGGTGCCGTCGATGACGCTGCCGTCGTCGGTGTCGGCGTCGTAGGGGTTGGTCGTGCTGGCCGGATCGGCGTCGGGGATGAAGCTGCCGGCGGCCACGTCCGTGCCCAGGCCGGGCACGGTCACGCCGGTCTCGGTGCCATCGAAGAGGCGATCGTCGTCGCTGTCCGGGTCCAGGGCGTTGATCAGGCCGTCGCCGTCGGCGTCCAGCCCGGGATCGGCCTCCGCGCCGTCGGCCACGCCGTCGTCGTCGGTGTCCGCGTCCTCGGCGTCCGTGCCGAGCGTGCAGCTCTCGAAGATGTCCGTCAGGCCGTCGGCGTCACGGTCGTCGCCGGGGCGGACGACGTCGAGCACGAAACCCTGCCGCTCCGAGGCGTGCGAGAAGCCGTAGGTGTCCGTGACCTCGTTGCCGCCGCGCTTGGCGTCGTCGGCGAAGTTGCCCCAGGAGCGCGCGTCGCGGTTGGCCAGGGCCAGGGCGCCGTGGGCGCCGGACAGGATGCCGGCCGCGCCGGAGCTGACCAGGCCGGTCTGCCCGTCGGGCATCGGCACGTCGGCGTCGGGCAGCAGCGAGTCGTCCCAGAACATGCTGAGCGGGCGGGGGCCGGCCTCGGTGGCCTCGTAGAGGCGGATGCCCGGGAACGAGGTCTCGATGTCCTGGCCGAGGAAGTGCAGCTCACCGTTGGCGATGAAGACCTCGCACAGGTAGCGGCCGACGGGCACGGGGGCGCCGTTCTGGTTGCCGTTCCAGGCGATGGTGTTCTCGCCGGGCACGGTGTCGCCCACGAGGAGCAGGTCGTCCGCATCGGTGATGTCGGGCGTGCCGTTCTGGTCGGTGTCGCAGACGATGCGGTAGCGCGCCTCGGCGTTCGTCTCGAAGCGGAACAGGCCGCCGGCGCCCAACTCGGCCGCCGAGCAGGCCGCCGCGTTGCCGCCGCCGCCGCCGCCGCCGAGCACGTTGCCGAACCGGAAGCCGGTCAGCGTGGGGTCGATGGCCCCGCCGACGCGGACCTCGGGCGAGGCCAGGTACAGCGGGAAGACCGGCGTATAGCCGGTGTTCTCCGGTCCGCTGCGGCCGTCCACGCGGCCGTCGATGCCGGTGCCGTTCATGCCCAGGCGGTGGAAGTTGCCGTTCACGCCGCTGAACTGCACCTCGAGCACGGCGTCCGTGTCCGGCGCGCCGCCAGGGACGAGCGCGAAGAAGCTCGTGTCCAGCGCGCGCTCCGCGGAGCGGTTGCCGGTGGTGATGTTCCACTGCGTCGCATACAGGCGGCCGCCGTTCGTCGGCAGATTCACGCCGTTCAGGTCGACGATGGCGACGTCCCAGTCGGCGGGCAGCCCGTTGGGGCCCTGGGCGTCCGAGAGCGTGAGCTCGTAGGCGCCGGGGCCGAAGGCCGTCAGGTCGCCGGTGCGCTCGCCGCTCGCCAGCACGGCGACGGCGGTCACGCCGTCGGGCGCGACGATGGTGAGCGTGCCCACGCCCCGCCACGCGATGCGCTCGACGTCCGGCCGGAGGACATCCAGCCGGAGCTGAGTGTCCGCCTGGACGCGGCCGTTGATGCCGAGCTGGGCCGAGCCCTCGGCGTGAGCGGGCGTCGCCGCCGCTCCGCACCAGAAACCGCCCAAAAGGCTCACCGAGAGTGTGAAGGCACTTTGGGAACGAGTGGATTTTGTACGCATGCAGGCTCCCCGATGGATCATCAGAATCGCCGGCACGATAATTCAGGCGCAATGAGGCGCCAAATTTTCCATGTTTGCGGAAGGATTTAGCGTTGGGAATCGGGGAGTACCCGATGCCTGACCCGGGTCAAATCCAGGGCGGCGGGGCGATGATCTCGGTGAAGGGCGGGCGGCTCGCGATGTCGCCGCTGAACTCGAAGACGTCGAGCGTGGCCTCGTAGAGCGCCGGAGTGATGTCGATGCCGCCGGCCCAGCAGCCGAGCGCCTGGTAAGTCGCGATGGCGCGCACCAGGGCGGGCGGGTCGATGCCCGGCAGGAAACCGGCGACGGCCTCGGCCGTCTGCTCGGCGGGCCGTGAGTACGCATCGCTGCGGGCCCGGCGGAACGCACGGGTGAAGGCCGCCGCCGCGGGGGTGCCCACCCAGGCCGGCGCCGCGCACAGGCTGCTGAAGGCCACGGGGCCCACGACCTCGCCCACGGAGGCGACCACGGGCCCGAGACCGTCCTGTTCGAACTGCTGCGGCTGCGGCCCCTGCATGTGGACGAAGTCGCCCCCTCCGGCCCGCCAGGCGCGCTCGATGGCCGCTGGATCGCCGGCGTCGATCATGCGGATGCGCGCCGCGTCCACGCCCCGCAGGTGGAGCGCCCGGCGCAGCATCGCCATCGGCTGGAAGAAGTGGTCGGCCACGATGGCCCTGTCCTCGAGGGCGCGCCAGTCGAAGGGCGCGGCGGCAGCGGCGCGGGTCGAGGCGCGGCCGGCCAGGAAGAAGCCGTCGCGATCGTTGAGGAGCGCGAAGTGGACGAAGGGCATCGGCGCCCCGGCGAGGTACGGCGCGAAGCTCACGGCCACCGCCGACTGCGCCACCTGGACGGAGCCGTCGCGGATGCCGTCCGGGATGGTCCGGCCGGGCGCGACGACGTCGAAGGTCGCCTCCAGCCCCTCGGCGTCCAGGTAGCCCGGGGTCATCGTGAGCAGCAGCGGCGTGTAGAACGCCGAGTAGCGCAGGAAACGGATGTGGAGCTTCTCCATGGCGGCCCTCGATGCTCCTCGTGGGAGCGTCCCAACGGCCGGCGCCCGACGCCCGGGTCGGCCGCTTGGTGTATCGGGCCGGGCCGACCTGCAGGGCAATTCGGGGGACACCGGACCGAAATGCACCTCGGACCGGGCCCCGACGACGGCGCTGGCTTTTTGGCCCGCGCCGGGGCACACGCTGGCCCATGACCGACGACGCCGCGCCCGACCCTGCCACCGCCCGCATCGCCGCGGCCCTGCGCACGCGCGCCCTGCCGCCGGACGAGGTCTTCGACGCCTACCTGCCCGAGGAGCTGCGCGGCGTGTCGGTGCAGTACTGGACCCCGCTGGCCGTGGCCGTGCGGGTGGCCCGCTGGGTGACGGAGTTCGAGCTCGGCACGGTCGTGGACATCGGCTCCGGCGTCGGCAAGCTCTGCGTCGCGGCAGCGCTGGCCGGCACGGGGCGGTACGTGGGCATCGAGCAGCGCCCGCGCCTGGTGACCGCCGCGCGCGACCTGGCGGCGGCCTTCGGCGTGCAGGACCGCGTCGAGTTCGTGTCCGGGCGGCTGGGCGAGGTGCCGCTGCCCGCCGCCGAGGCCTACTACCTCTACAACCCCTTCGGCGAGAATCTGTACGGGCCGAGCGGCCGCCTCGACGAGGACGTGGAGCTCAGCCGCGCTCGGTTCGACGACGACTGCGCCGCCGTGGAGCGCCTGCTGCGCGACGCGCCCATCGGCACGTGCGTGATCACTTACAATGGCTTCGGCGGTCACACGCCGGCGACCTATCGGGAACTGCGGATCGAGCGCACGCCGACCGCCGCGCTGCGGCTGCTGCGCAAGGCGCGGCGGCGCTGAGCCGGGGGCACGGGGCAGGGCATCGCTTGACGCGGCCGGGGCGCGTGTGCATCCATTCGCGCGAATGTCGACGGATCCGATCAGCGTGAAGACAGGACCCCAGCGGCCGCCGAGGCTCTTCGCCTCGCTGCTGACGCTGGCGTTCGCGCTGTCGCAGATCGTCGGGTTCCTGCACCTGGCCTTGGTGCAGCACGCGCCCTGCCTCGAGCACGGCGGGATGATGCACGTCGAGGACGGCGGGCACACCCACACAGCCCAGGAGCAGGCCGACCCGCTGACCCGACTCGCCACGGGTGAGATCGAGGATCACAACCACGAGGACTGTGTCTTCGGCCTGCGCGATCGGGACGCGGTCGCGCCCGACGCCGCGCCCGAGGTCTCCCCCCCGCGCCTGCTCGCCGCGACGCGGCCTGCGGCGACGCCCTATGCCGCCGACTTCGCCCACGCGCCGCTCTGGCTCGTGGCGCCCAAGCGGGGCCCGCCCGCGCTCGTTTGAGGTGAGGTTCGCGCCCCGCCGCGCCGGCCCGTCGCGCCGGTCGCCCCGGGGCTGACTTCGCGCGCGCGCCGCCAGGGCTTCCGGCCCCGGTCGGCCGTGCGCGCAGACTCGACTCGAACGAGGAATCACAGATGTCACCGTTCTCCGCCGGACGTGCGCTCGCCGCGCTCGCTCCGGTCGTGCTCGGCTGCCCGCGGGCGGTCCGGGCCGAAGT
>CAINDO010000235.1 GCA_903847385.1 uncultured Myxococcales bacterium | reverse complement strand
CGCAGACCTCGGCCGGCGCGCCCGGCGCGGCGCACACGGCGGCGCGGGTGCTCGCGCGGGTCCGGGCGGCGACCTCCTCCCGGAACAGGCGCCAGAGCAGCTCGTCCGCCCGGTGGAGGCCGTGCGGGGCCAGGGGCTGCGGATCGGCGTCCAGGCGCAGCGCGTGGAGCCTCGCCGCGAAGCCGGCCGTCAGCGCCACGACGCCCGCGGGCGTGTCCTCGAGGCGCTGCCCGCCGGCGTCCACGAGCACCGCGTCGTACACGCCGACCAGGTAGTCGTGCACGCGGAAAACCTGATGCGTGAACGCCGCGAAGTTGTGCACCAGGTAGGCGCCCACGATGCGGTGGAACCGGGACGACGCCCGGAAGTGCCGCGGCCCGTCCGGGCACAGCGAGGGCGGCCGGCACTCGATCTCGGTGCGCGCGTAGCGGGCGAGCCCCTGCAGCTCGAAGGTGCGCGCCTCACTGATCACGTCCCCCAGCGTCGCCGCCGCCAGGTCCAGCCCCTGCCGGCGCTCGGCCCGGGGCGCGAGCGAGGGCGGCACGCGGCGGTTCTCCGGGTCCACGTAGACGTACTCGACGGTGGTGGCCCGGGTGGCCGCGGGGCGGTCGGCCACGAGCTCCAGCGCCAGCCCGAGGGGCACGTTGTCGAAGAAGCCGCCGTCGGCGAAGCGCTCCGAGGCCCCGCTCGTGCCCGGCGGACACAGGCCGTGCTCGGCCGGCGCCGCCCCGCCCAGCTCACCGCCGGCGAAACACACCGGCAGGCGGATCGGCGCGAAGACGACCGGAAAGGCGCTCGAGGCCTTCACGAGCTGCAGCACGTCCGCCGGGGGCACGTCCGGCGGGCCGCCGGCCGGCACGGGCAGGTGCAGGGCCTTGGCGATGCGTCGGTGCGAGGCGTTCGACCACCAGGCGCTGCCGTCCGGCCCCAGCGCGTTGCGCAGGTGCCCGCCCTCGGTGTCCACCACCAGGCGCAGGGGCACCACGTACCGCTGCGTCGGCACGCGCAGGCCCCGGTCGTCCGCGGGGCGGGCCTCGGCGGGCTGCATCTGCGCGCTCACAGTCTCCACCGGGTAGTCGGCGGCGGCCTCGCGCGTCACCGTCACGCCCACGGCCACCTCGCAGGTGCCGCGCGCCACCCGCGCCTCGACCAGCCGCCGCGCCAGGTAGGCCTCCGCCGCCGCGAAGGCGCTGCGCGTGAACAGGCCGTCCTCGGCGGTGAAGGGTGTGTCGGCGGTGAACCAGGCCGCCCCGCCGCCGTCGCGGGCGATGCCGTTGGACACGCTCCGGAAGGTCGTGCTGCCCAGCGGATCGGCGAACAGGCCGGCATAGGTGCGGCCGTCCATGGACTTCGGCGAGAGCTTCTCCCAGCCGATGTTCACCCACACGTCGAAGAAGGGGTTGGCGAACAGGCTGCGGTCCACGCGCCCCGCCGGGCTCTCGGCGTCGCACCAGTAGATGGCCGCCAGGAACGCGTTGATGTTGCCGGCCGAGGCCCCCGTGACCACGGCCAGGCGCGCGGCGTCGCCCCGGGCGCGCAGGGCCTCGAGATCGGCCCAGGTGCCCCCGGCCTGATAGGCCCCCAGGCTCACCCCACCGCTGATGACCGCCGCGACGTCGACCGGCTCGGCGCCCTCGCCGGCTTCGGCCCGGGCGGTCGCGGCGGCGAGGGCCACGGCCGCGGGGACGAGCCGGAAGGCGGCGAGAGCGAGTCGGCGGGCGCGCAAGGTGGGCGCAGGATCGCCGGATCCGCCGGGCCGGTGTCCACGGATTTTCACGGTGCGTCGTGAATTTCCGTTCACAGCCTTCCACGCGGGCGGGCCCGGTGCGCGGATTTCCCGCATTTCAGGAGATGGCACGCCCCGTGCTAGTCTCCCCGCCGAACTGCCCTCGAGGAGACCCCGATGCGTCGACCCGCCCTCGTCCGAACCCTGGCCCTCACGGCCGCCCTGACCCCGGGCGCCGCCCTCGCTTGCGGCGGCTTCTTCCGCGGCGAGACCGTCGTCGACCAGTCCGCCGAGCGGATCATCTTCAAGCAGCACGCCGACGGCGGCCTCGAGACGCTGCTCGACATCCGTTACCAGGGCGACCCGCGCAGTTTCGCCTGGGTCATCCCCGTCTCGGGGGTCGCCCAGAAAACCGAGATCGTCGACCTCTCGGTCTTCGAGCTGCTCGACTCGCTGACGGCGCCCATCATCGAGCAGAGCTGCGAGTTCGCCGGCGCCAGCTCCGGCGACGCCGGGGCGCCCCGGGAGTCGGACGCCGGACCGCCGGAGTTGAACGTCGACGACATCCCGCCCGTCGAGGTCCTCGATCGCCGCGTGGTCGGCCAGTATGACATCGCCACGCTGGCGGCCAAGGACGCCAAGGCGCTGACCGAGTGGCTGCGCGACAACGGCTATCGCATCACGGACGAGATGGTGCCCTTCATCGGGCTCTACCTGGGGCAGGGCCTGGACTTCATGGCGATCAAGCTCGTGGCCGGCGCGAAGGTCGACGGCATCAAGCCGCTGCACCTGCGCTATGCCGCCGGCACGCCCCTGGTGCCCCTGCGCCTGGCCTCGCTGGCGGCCGTGCCCGAGATGGGCCTCACGGTCATCCATTTGGGCGAGGGCCGGATCACGCCGGCCAACACCGCCGAGCTCGAGCCCGACCTGAATCAGCTCGCCTGGGACAGCCAGTCGCAGACGAGCAACTGGTCGGCGCTGGTCGCCCGCACCATCGACGCCAACGGCGGCGAGGGCATGGTCGTCGACTACGCCGGCGCTGCGGATCCCATCGAGCTCGGCGCGCAGACCCCCGGCGAGGGCCGCTTCGTCGCCGGCGAGGACGAGGCCGCCGCGCGGGCCGCCGTGGGCGCCCTGCTCGACGGCGTGCAGTACGTGACCCGCCTCTCCGGGCGCTACTCCCCCGAGGAGATGGGCATCGACCTGACCTTCAAGGCGGCCCCCATCCGCGGGGACGTCGAGCGCATCCGCCAGCAGCCGGCCTCCGAACTCTGTTACAGCACCCGCCGGACCTGCGACTTCATGGCCTGCGGGCAGGGCGGCCTCTGCGTGCTCACGCCCGACGAGAACGGCGAGCCCGTGCCCGCCTGCGCCTGCGTGGACGGCGCCGCCGCCCGGGCCGTGGTCGACGAGGACTACGTCGGCGGCGTCCGCGTCTCCTGCGTCGATGTCCGCATGAACGTCGACCCCATCGACGCGACCCAGCCGATCGACCCGACGCTGCCCGAGCTCCCGCCCCTCGCCGATCCCTGCAGCGACGACCCCTGTGGCGGCCACGGCGAGTGTTTCGCGCTCAACGGCGCGCAGACCTGTCTCTGCGACCGCGGCTTCGTCGCCGTCGCGAAGCAGAAGGGCGACACGCTCGTGGCCACCTGCCAGGCCCCGAGCGAGGACGTGCCGGACGACTTCTACCGCCGCCAGCTCCCGGAGCCCCGCCTGCCCTTCCCGGGCATGGGCGGCGCGCCGCAGTCCCTCTCGGACGAGGGCTGTGCGCAGACGCCGGCGCCGGCGAGCCGTTCGGCGTGGTGGATGTTGCTGGGGGGGTTGCCGCTGGTGCTGCGGCGGATGCGCAAGCGCGGCTGAGGTGAGCGAAGGCCCCGGTCGCGAGCGCGGCCGGGGGGGATGGCCTTACTTCTGCAGGTTGCGCAGGTTCGACGGGATGACGTCGACCTTGTCCGAGCCGACGAAGCTGCAGGTCTTCTCGTAGTTGCCGCTGCAGATGGACGTGCTGCCCAGGTCGTCGAAGGGGATCTCGCCGACCTTGAGGCCCGAGAGCGCGAGGTCGAAGCCCAGGCCGCTGCCGGCCTTCTTCTGGCGCAGGGCGAGGCGCGAGGCCTCACCGCCGCCCATGCGGACGAAGGTCTTCGGGTTGAGCAGGAAGTCCACGTTCAGGGCGTCGTTGGGCACGAACACGCCGTAGCTGTCGCTGCCCAGGGAGACGTCCTGCCACGAGCCCTTGTCGTCCGCGGTCTCGTCGGACTTGACCGTGCGGAGGTCCTCGTCGCGGAACTGGATGTACATGAGCTTGGCGCTCTTGCGGTACCGCAGGGAGCACAGCGCGCTGTAGTCCTCGGTGCAGAGCGTGAGCTCGGTGCCGTTGAGCTCGCCGACCACGTCGCCCTTGTAGAGGAGCTTGTTGCCCTGGACGACGACGCGGACCTGCTTGGTCTCGCCGCCGGCCTTGAGCTGGCCCTTGATGCGCAGCTCGTTGCCTTCCTTGGCCGTCAGCACCTTGTAGTACGCGCGGCCGGGGCCGATGAGGCGCGCGGCGCTGAACTTGTCCATCGGGGGCTCCGGCACGTCCGTGCCCGGCACGTCCGGCGTGTCGGTCCCGGCGCTGCCGCCGGCGCCCGTCTCGCCACCGGCGCCGGTCTCGCCGCCGGCGCCCGTCTCACCGCCCACGGGGACCTCGCCGCCGTCGTCGGTCTCCTCGTCGATGGTGATGTCGCCGTTGGGGTCCAGATCCGGGGGCAGCGGGTCGAGCTCGGGCGTCTCGCCGTCGACCGGGAGCTCCTCATCGCCCTCGAACTCGTCGATGGCGGCGTCCTCCATGGTGCCCTCGTCGGGCGGGAGGCTCATCTGCTGGAGCTCGGAGGCCAGCAGGACCTCCGTCGGCACCGGCTGCTCGTACTGGAAGAAGCCCTCGAACGCGACGCGCTTCATCCAGCCCAGGGTCATGCAGGAGTAGCCACCGGCGCCCCAGCCCGTGCCCCAGGAGTTCTTGATCACGAAGCAGATGCCGCCCTCGGAGGCCGGCATGCTGTCCGGGAGCTTCTTGTAGCCCACGATCAGGAAGGCGTGACCGCCGGCGTGGCCGGACTCGCCGGGGGCGAGGTCCTTCGCGGTGATCAGGCCGTCGTTGTTCTCCCAGTTGCTGGTGAGCGGGCTGGCGTAGGGCACGGCGTAGCCCTTGTTCAGCCAGTCGATGATCGCGCGGGCGCCGCACCAGTACTCGGTCTTCTTCACGCCGACGTGACCGGTCTCACAGCTCGCGGGCTGCGGGCTGTAGGTGTCCGTGTCGCCGGGCATGGGCTGGTAGGCGCAGTTCTGCTCGAGCGGGATGTTGGTCGTGGCCGACGTCGAAGACGCGTCGAAGCCCACGCCGTACCACGAGCCCTCGCCGGAGCCGGGCAGCTTGCACGCGCCGGAGGCCTGGCACTCGGGCTTGGACTGCCAGTAGAACCGCTGCTCGGAGAGGTCGAGCGTCTCGAGCGAGGGGTTGCCGCCGTTGTCGCCCTTCTCGGGGTTCACGGCCGCGTACTCGATGGCGCCGATGCCCGTGAAGGCCGCGCAGGTGCCGCGGTACTTCTGGTCGCGCACCGGGATCTTGTCGATCTGCGGGATCGTCCACTCGTCCTTGATCGCCGGATCGCTCACGTCGATGTCGGCGGTGCACTCGGCCTTGAAGGCCCGCTTGTTCTTCAGATACTGCTGGACCTGATCGTCCATCGTCTGCTCGAACTTGTCCGTCTGGATCGTGCGCCGCGAGTGCGCCACGGACTTCATGAGCTTCACGACGCCGGGGTCGTTGGCCTTGAAGTTCCGCTTCTGGCCCGAGGACTTCTCGACCTGGCCGTCGATGACCTTGTTGATCGAGCTGACGTCCGTCTTGGGGGCGGCGGAGCGGTCACGGGCGAGGTGCTTGAAGGCGTCCTCGTCCGAGAGCTTGCGGGGCCCCGTCTGGTTCTGCTTCGCCAGCTGGGCGAGCGCGTTCTGCACCTCGTCGCAGCCGGAGAGGGAGGCACCGCCCCCCATCAGCAGCGCGAGCAGCGCCATGTCGATCGATTTCCTGCGCATCTTCATGAATTCCAGTCCTTCCTTGAGGGCCATCCGACGCGAGCGACGTATTCGAGTCTTGCGTGCAACGGTCTACTGAATTGGCGAGACGATCACAACCGGGCATGGATCCTCGGCGGACATCCCCCCGCGCTTGAGACGCAGACGCCCGCGACGAAATTCAGTCGGTCGTCACGGGTCCGCCGCCGGGCCCGCCGCCGGGCCACTTGGGCGCCTCGACCTCGGGAAAATCGAAGAACCGCGCCGAGCCGAGCGTCGCGGCGGCGTCCGCGCTCAACAGACCGTCGAGGCCCAGCGCCGCGTCCGCCGCCGCCAGCAGCGCCGGGGCGTCCCAGGGCTCGACGCGCTCCTCGAAGGTAGCCCACAGTCGCATCACCTCGTCCAGCCCGCCCCGGCCGGGCCGCCGCGCCGAGAGCACCCGGTCCATGCGCAGCGCCCACAGCGCGCCGCCCCAGTAGACCGACCAGTACGCGTGCGTCCGCCGCATGTCCCGCGCCTCTTCGGCCAGTGTGCGCCCGGTCTGCGCGCCGCGCCCCCGCCGGAAGCCGTCCGCCAGCGCCCGCCACGCCTCGTCCGGCGTCGCCCGGCCGCCCCGCACGCGCAGCACGTTCTGGTAGTACGAGGCCAGGCCCTCGTAGAGCCACGCGTCCTCGGGCCGCATGGCCGGCAGCCCCGTGTGGAACATCTCGTGGACGGCCACCCAGTCCGCCCGCGCCGTCTCGGCGTCCAGGGCCCGCGACACGAGCAGCGCCACGGACGCGCCGCCGCCGCGGAAGGTCTGTCCGAACGGCACGGCCTCCAGCGCGGGCACGCCCCGCACGATCACCTGCAGCCGACCGTCGCGGAAACGCCCGAAAAGACTGGTCATTTCCTGCGCCGCCGTCTCGACCCACGCGACCAGCACGGGCAGCGCCGGCAGCGCCTCCGGCGGGCCCGCCACGATCTCGAGCGTGCCCGCGGCCAGGTCGCGGCGCACGATGGCCGCCGAGTCCGCCGCGGCGAACCCGGCGAGCCCCGGCCGGCGGAACGCGCCGAGCGGCAGCGTGTAGCCCTGCCCGGAGGCATCGGGCGACCACGGCACCGAGGCCACGACCCCCGGCGGCAGGCTCAGGCGCGCGGTGGCCCGGAAGTCCGTCGTGAGCCGCCACGGCCGCCAGAGCCAGTCCCCCACGGGCACGACGACGGACGCGGCGCTGCGGATCGCATAGGGGACGCCCGCCCCGCCGGGCGCCTCGGGCAGGGCCAGACGCAGCGCGACGCAGGCGCCGGACGGCAGCGGCGGCAGCGTCAGGGCGGCCTCGGGGCCCGGGGCGTCGGGCAGCGGGATCTCCGGCCCCTCCACGACACGCGCGCCCCGCAGACCCGCCCAGCCGTCCGCCGTGCCCGGCACGAGGGCCGCGGGGGCCGCGCCGGGGAAACACAGGGTCTCATCCAGCGCCCGCAGGTCCGCCGCGGGCGCCAGGTGATACGTCACGTGGGCGGCGGTGGCCGGCGGCGTCGGCGGCCTCGGCGGGACGGTGAGCGGCGCGGCGCCGCAGCCGGCCACCAGCGTCGCCGCGGCCAGCGCGGAGCGGCGACGCCTCGGAGCGGAGTGCGGGCGGGTCATGCCACGGCGACGTTGCCAGAGGCCGCCGCGCTTGTCACGCACCCACCCCAACGCATAGGCTGCCGCCCATGCGCGCGCCCAAAACAGCGAAGCTCTCCCCCCGCTCCCCTCGCCTTCACGCCGCGGCGCCCGGCCTCGCGCTACTCGCCCTGCTCGGTCTGTCGGCCTGCACACCCTCCGGCGACGGCGGCGTGACGGCCGAGCGCGACGGCGGCGGCGGCGGCGGCCCCACGGGT
>CAINDO010000234.1 GCA_903847385.1 uncultured Myxococcales bacterium | reverse complement strand
CGGTGAGGGCGAGGACCGAGGCGAGCAGGGCGCGACGTGACATGGCCGGGTTGCTTACCGCAAACCCGGCCGCATCACCAGGGCGCGCACCCTTCGGCGTCACAGTCCCAGCAGTCGTATCCGAAGGTCCGCTCGCCATAGAACGCGTCGCCCACGGCCCGGACGAGGCGGCCGTCGTCGTCGAACGCCTGCTCGAGGACGACGTGATACCCGAAGTCGGCGCTGCCGGACTCGGCCAGCAGCGTGCGGCCGAGGCCATCCGTGATCGAGCGCCCCCAAGGCCCGGTGTACGTCACGCCGCCGTCCGGCGCGTATTCGACCCGCGTGACCTCGTCGAAGCTGCCGTCGCCCCGCGGGTCGTCGGCCTCCTCGATCAGGCGCCCCAGGACGTCGAAGCGCTTCCGAGTGGTCCGAAAGACACCACCGCCGAAGTCGATCGTGCGCCAGGCCGTGCCGTCCGCCCCGTGTGTCACCCACGCGCGTCCGTCGACGACACCGTCCCGGTCGGCGTCGACGTCCCAACCATCGTCCCGCCCCGCGGCGTCGACGTGATGAACGATGTTCGGGCGATCGGGGTCACCGGGCGCCCCATCACCGGCGAAGTACGGGTGGAACCCGACCGCGAACCCGACCGCTTCGAAGAGCGGGACGCGCTCGATCACGACCCGTCCCGGTCCCCGCGCCGGGTAGCCGATGCGGGTGTCATCGCGCGTCGTCACTCGGCCGAGCGAATCGCGATACTGGCGCCAGAAGCCCAGCGCGAGCCCGGAGGGCGCCGGAACACTCGCGTCCGGCGGGGGTCCGACGTCCATCGGGCGGCCGAGCGCGTCGAAGCGCGTGACCCACGTGTCGACCAGGCGCCCGAGGCTGAACTTCGACTCGACACAGGGCGCGGGCGGGATGACCGGACGCGGTGCATCACAGGGCGCGAAGGGCTCGAAGACACCGCTGACGCAGGTCGACCGTTGGTAGATCTCACCGCATCGGCGCGCGCGCGAGTCACCGTCCGTGCAGACGTCCGGATCGGCGCAGGGGCCGAGCACGCCGGCGTCGCCGTCGCAGGCGAGGACGGCCCGGCCGCGCCCGTTCCGGCCGCAGGCGACCTCCGTGGGGACGGCGGGGCAGACCCGCGTGTCGATACAGCCGGCGTCGTCGCAGGCCCAGCAGCTGTAGTCCCACTGTGTCTCGAAGCGCGCGACGTCGGAACAGGGCTCGAAGCCTCCCTGTCCCGCGCAACGCGCGCCGAACGTGTCGGTCCGGTCGGCGTGGAAGGGCAGGCCGTCGGGCGTGAAGGCGACCGCCGTGCCATCGGCCCAGCGCCCATCGACAAGGCGGCCGAGTGCGTCGAGCCTGTATTCGTCGACCCGCTCGATCGAGCCGTCTTCGCCCTCGTCCCAGGAGACACGCGGGCCCGGCGCCGCGCCCCAATCCCATCGACCGACGACGTCGACCTGGCCGTCCCGGCCCCGGTCGATCCGCTCGGTCAGGATGCGGCCGTCGGCATCGGTCTCATAGGTGACCTCCTCGGCGGCGGAGACCCCCGAGGCGAGCCGCCCGTCGACGTACACGAAGTCCATGTCCGGTGGCAGGGTTCCGACGGGCGGGAAGTGCTGGAACGCGTCGACGTTCTCCACGACGTCGAGCGTGGAGCGACGCGAGCACGGCCCGGGGTAGGGCCGCAGGCACGCGCTCGGCGGGCCGAAAGCCCCCTCGACGCACAGCGCGACGGTCACGCCGCCACCGGGGCAGGCCTCACGGCGCTGCTCGCCGGGCGCGCACTCGGTCGGCGGCGCATCGCAGGGGGTCCAGGGCTCGTCCGCCGGCGCGCCGCACACCCGACGCTCGTGCCCGGTGCCCCAGAGACCGCAGACCCGCTCGTGGCCGGCGCCGGCGACCAGCGCTGGCTGTCCGACGGCCGCCGCGGCGCAGGCATCGGCATAGTCGAGCAAGTCGCACGCGCCGCAGACCGCGCCCCCGCAATCCGGGAGCGCGGGCTCGCAGACCCCCGCCCCACCGCACAGCGCCTCCGGCAGACGACAGAGCGCCCCGGCACCGCAGTCTGCCGTGCGACCACAGGGCCGAGCGCCCCCGCACCGGCCCGGAGAGGCGACGCCGACGCCGGCGCCGGCCGCATCGAACCAGGACGCGTGGTCCAGGCCATCACAGCCGCAGACGAGCCCCTCGGGCGCCTCTGCGGCCGCCTCGACACAGTGCCCCTCGCCGCTGCAGGCCCCATCGTCGTCGAGGCACGCGCGACCGGCGTCGCACCCGAAGTCGACGCGAGTCTCGGTGACCTGCGGCCGGCCCAGGGCGTCGCTGAAGCTCGGGGCGAACGCCGACAGCGACGCCCCGACCGTCACCAAGGCCGCCCGCCGCATGGACAGCGCCCGTTCCAGCGCGACGGGGGGCGCCGCGAGACGCCCCGTGGGGGTGATGCTCCGGATCTCCTCGGCCCAGAAGCCTCGGACGACCCACAGATAGCCGGAGGGTCCGGCGACCGCGAGCGTCTCGACCGAGAACGGGTCGACCAGGGGTTCGCCCGTGGGCTGCAACGCGATGTCGAGGGTCTGAAACCGCGCCGACGTGGCCACGCCGACCCCGAACGGCGCGACCGCCAGGGACGGCGCGGCGCCATCGACGACCGCCTGCGGCCCGACGAGCGCGCCGGCCCGGGTCAGCCGCTGCACGTAGCTCGAGGGGTTGTTGCCGTACGCGAGCAGGTAGTCGCCGTCGAAGTGCTCGAGCGACAGGCCGTCGATGTAGGCCGCCCCGGGCGGGGTCGCGACCCGCAAGCCGCGGGCGAAGTCGCGGGTCCCGTCGGGCTGTACGCGGTCGAAGAACACCTCTGCGCGACCGTTGCGGAAATCCGACCAGACCACCGCGAGCGCGCCCGCGTCCCAAAGGCCCACGGCTCCGAAGGTGGGCCCGCGCGCCAGCTCGATCAGCGGCCCGGCGACACCGGCGGGGTCGACGAACTGCACGCTCACCCCGAACTCGCCGCTCACGGCGGCCACGCCCACGTCCGTCGGCACCAGGTCGACGGGCATCGGCGGCCACGCGAGGACGGGGTCGTTCGACGACGGCGGCACGTGACCGGCGAGCACGGTCGAGAACGGAGCGAAATCGGCGTCGTCGGGGCCCCGACGCCACAGGTCGAAGACGACCTGCCCGCGCACGCCGACGGCGCCCACGATCACGCCCAGCGGGCCGTCCGTCGCCGCGAGCTCGGGTGTGACGATGGTGGGCGCCACCGCCGTGGTCGTCGCCGTGACCATCGCCGGGGTGTCCGGATGGCACGGGCCCGGTCCCGGGAGCGGGCCGGCGTCGGGCGTGGGCGCCGCGTCGGGCGCCGCGTCGGGCATCGGCGCG
>CAINDO010000233.1 GCA_903847385.1 uncultured Myxococcales bacterium | reverse complement strand
GCCTGCCGCGCGGCGCCGCTCGACTGCGCCGCCTTCGACGGGCCGTGCTCCGCGGGGCGCTGCGATCCGGCGGCGGGCGGCTGCGTGGCCGACGCCCGGCCGGACGGCGCCCGCTGCGAGGACGGCGACGCTTGCACCCTCGGCGACGTGTGCACCGCCGGGCTCTGCGCCGGCGCCGGTGTCAACTGCGCCGGTCTGGACGGCGAGTGCGTGGTGGGCCGCTGCGCGCCCGAGACGGGGGCCTGCGTGCCCGCCCCGCGCGGCGACGGCGCCCCCTGCAGCGATGGCGACCCCTGCACCGGCGCGGACGCCTGCGCCGGTGAGCGCTGCGCCGGTCAGCCCGCGGTGTGCGAGGCCGGCCCCTGCGAGGTCGGCACGTGCGACGCCGAGACGGGCGCCTGCCACGTGTCCCCCGCCGAGGACGGCGCCGGCTGCGACGATGGCGACCCCTGCACCGAGGCCGACGCCTGCCGCGCCGGCGCCTGCGTGGGCGCCCCGCTGGACTGTGGCGGACTGGACGGGCCCTGCGTGGCCGGCGTATGCGACGCCGCGACGGGCGGCTGCCGGGCCGTGCCCGTCCCCGACGCGACCCCCTGCGACGACGGCAGCCTGTGCACCGCGAACGAGACCTGCGACGCCGGCGCGTGTGTGGGCCGGCAGCCGGACTGCAGCGCGCTGGACGGCGATTGCAGCGTGGGCACCTGCGACCCCGCGACGGGCCGCTGCGCCGCCCTGCCCGCCCCGGACGGCGGTCCCTGCGACGACGGCGACCTGTGCACCAGCAACGACGCCTGCGGCGGCGGGCGGTGCGTCGGCGAGGCCGTGGACTGCGGCCCGCTCTCCGGCCTCTGCGCCCAGGGGCGTTGCGACCCGGAGAGCGGCGCGTGTGTGGCCGAGCCCATCAACGAGGGCATCGCCTGCGACGACGGCAACGCCTGCACCGCCGGGGACGCGTGCGCCGCCGGCCGCTGCGGCGGCACCGGGCAGGACTGCTCGGCGTTCTCCGGACCCTGCACCGTGGGCCAGTGCGACGCGCAGGGGAACTGCGGCGCCGTGCCCGTCTCCGACGGCGTGCCGTGCGTGACGGACGACCTTTGCCAGGCGCCCGGCACCTGCGCCGCGGGCGCATGTCAGGCCGCGCCGCGCGACTGCAGCGCGCTCGACGGCCCCTGCGCCACGGGCACCTGCGACCCGCGCAACGGCGCCTGCGTGGCCGAGCCCATCGCCGACGCGACCCCCTGCGACGACGGCGACGTGTGCACCGTGTCCGAGACCTGCGCCGCCGGCCGGTGCGAGGGCAGCGCGCGGGACTGCAGCGCGTTCGACGGGGTCTGCACCGTGGGGGCCTGCGACCCGGCCCGGGCCGAGGGCTGCTTCGCGCAACCCCGCGGCGATGGCGCGGCGTGCGCGAGCGGCAACCTGTGCAGCGTCGCCGAGGCCTGCCAGGGCGACCGCTGCGTGGGCGCGCCCAAGGCCTGCCCGCCCCCGCCGGCCGGGAGCTGTCGGATCGCGGTCTGCGATCCCGTGACGGGCGCCTGCGGCGTGGGCAACGCCCCCGACGGCACGGGCTGCGACGACGGCCGCTACTGCACCACGGGCGAGACGTGCACGGGCGGCGTCTGCGGCGGCGGTGGGATGCGGGACTGCAACCCCGCCGGCGAGAGCTGCCGCACGGGCACCTGCGACGAGGCCAACGACCGCTGCGTCGTGCAGAACCGGAACAACGGCGACAACTGCGAAGACGGCCAGTACTGCACCACCGGCGAGCGCTGCTTCGACGGCGTCTGCCGCCCCCTGGCGCAGCGCAACTGCCCGGACGCCAATCAGGGCTGCCGGGTCGGCGTGTGCAACGAGGGCGCCGACCGCTGCGAGCAGCAGAACGCCTTCGACTACAAGCCGTGCCTGGACGGCGACCGCTGCACGGTGGGCGACCACTGCGAGGGCGGCGGCTGCGTCGCGGGCCTGCGCGTTTGCAATTGAAGACGCCGGGGCCAGAGGCGGCCCGGGCGCCGCTCGCCGACGTGGTCGTGGTCTCGGACCTGCACCTCGGGCGCGGCCGGAACACGCGCTCCGGTCTCTACCACCCGCTCGAGACCTTCTTCCACGACACGGACATGCGCCGATTCCTGGCCTGGGTGGCCGCCGACGCCGAGCGCCGGGGCAAGACCGCGCGCGTCGTGTTCAACGGCGACACGTTCGACCTGCTGCGCACGGAGATCCACCCGCCCGAGGGCGAGGCCAGCCGACGGGAGCATCGGTTCGGGCGTGATCCGTCGCCGGAGATCGTCGGCCAGCAGATGACGGCCATCGTGGCCGGGCATCCGGGCTTCGTCGAGGCGCTGGCGGATCTGCTCGCGGGGGGGCACGAGGTCGTGTTCCTGCCCGGCAACCACGACCTGGAGCTGCAGTGGGACAGCGCGCAGGCGCCCCTGGTCAACGCCGTTCGGGCCGCGCTCGCGTTCCGGGCGCTGCCGGACGTCGAGGTCTGCCTGGCCCGGCTGAAGTTCGCCCCGTGGTTCGTGTACGAGCCGGGGCGTCTGTGGCTCGAACACGGCTGCCAGTACGACCCGGAGAGCGCGTTCCACTACCCGCTGCGCCGGCCCCTGGAGGCCGCGTTCCCGGCCGCCGCCGCCGAGGAGGACCTGCCCATGGGCAGCTTCTTCCAGCGCTACCTGTACAACGGCTTCGGCGCGGTGACCTTCCTGGTGCCCTCGACGCGGGCCAACGCGCGCTATGCCCGCTGGCTGCTGGTCAACCAGCCCCGGCTGCTGTTCCGCGTGGTGTGGGGCCACCTGCCCTTCATCTGGCAGCTCATGCGGCGCCTGAGCCGCCACGACGGCGAGGCCCGCATGGCCATGGCCGCCGCGCACGCCCGCGAGCTCGACCGCCTGGCGACGGAGACGGGGCTCGGCGACGACCTGCTCGCCCTCGACGCCGGCAAGGTCGTGCTCGGCGCCGATCTCTCGAAGGCCCTCGAGGACTCGGGCCGCCAGGCCCTGCGGGGTGCGGGGCGCGTGCTGGCGCTCGTGCTGGCCGCGGCGGGCCTGTGGTCGAGCGGGCTGTTGGCCATCAACGACATGGGCCCCGAGTTCGGCCTCAAGACGCTGCTCTTCCTCGCGCTGAACGTGGCCATGATGTTCGCGGTGATCGCCGCCACGACCTACCTGCTTTTGAGCACGGAGCCGCCACCCTCGCCCCCCACGCTGCGGGTCGCCGCACGGGACATCGCCCGGCGGCTCGACGTGCCCGTCGTCGCCTTCGGGCACACGCACGAAGAGGTCTTCTGGCGCTTCGAGCGGGCGCCGGACACGCTGTCGACCTACGTGAACACCGGCACCTGGGTCGCCGTGTTCGCCCACCACGACGCCGTGCCGCGGGAGCGGGTGCAGATGAGCTTCCTTCGGGTCGTCGACCACGAGCCCGAGCTCTTGTACTGGAGCCCGGGCCGCGGCGAGCCCATGCCCGTGGTGCTCTTCGAAGAGGACGAGGCCGCCCCCCCCGGCGGGGCGTAGAATCGCGGCTCCTCCGCCCCGCGCGCTTTACCGGGGCGCCCCGTCATGGTAGCCCCGCCAGAATGACCAGCGCCGAAGCCCTCGAGATCCTGGAAGGCTACCTTCAGAAGAAGGGCCTGAAGACCACCGCACAGCGGCGGCTCATCACCGAGGTCTTCTTCGATCCGCGGTTCAAGCACGACCACCCCAGCGTGGACAGCCTGTACCAGCACGTGCGCACGCGGGACGCCAGCGTGGGCTACGCCACGGTCTACCGCACGGTGAAGCTCCTGGTGGAGTGCCGCCTGGCGACGCCCCGGCAGCTCGGTCCGACGGACAAGGAGACGCGCTACGAGCCCGAGGCGCCGGGGGAGCACCACGACCACCTCGTGTGCCTGGAGTGCGGCTTCATCGTCGAGTTCGAGAACGAGGAGATCGAGGCCCTGCAGCACCAGGTCGCGCGCCACTTCGGGTTCGCCATCCGCGAGCACCGCATGGTCATCTACGGCAACTGCAGCCGCGCCGACTGTGAGCGCCGCCCGACCGCCGAGGCCCGACCCACCCCGTGAGCGAGCGTCTCCCGCGCCCGATCGCGGCCATGGACATCGGGTCGAACTCCATTCACCTGACCCTGGCGCGCATCCACCACGACGGCGGCCCCACGCCGCCGCGCGTCGAGGTCATGGCCACCCTGAAGGACGCCGCGCGTCTGGCGGCGTTCCTCGGGCCGGACGGCAACCTGTCCCCCGCGGGCATCGACCGCGCCATCGAGACGCTGCGCCGCTATCGCCGCGTCGCGGACGAGCACCACGCCGAGGTGCGCGCCGCCGCCACCGCCGCGATGCGCGCCGCCCGCAACTCGGACGAGGTGCTCCGGCGCGTCGCCGAGTCGTGCGGCGTGCAGATCCAGGTCATCAGCGGGGCGGACGAGGCCCGGCTGGTCTACGAGGGCGTGCAGCACGGGCTGCCGGAGCTGCGCAGCGAGCGCGTGCTCTGCGTGGACGTGGGCGGCGGGTCGACGGAGCTGCTGCTCGGCGAGAACGGCGTCACCAAGCTGGTGGCCAGCGTGCCCATCGGCGCCGTGGTCGTGACGCAGGAGCTGCTGGCGGAAGATGCGCTGCGCCCCCGCGCCGTGGCCGAGATGCGGCGACGCCTGCTGCAGCGTCTCACGCCCCATCGCGGCCCCATCGCCGCCCTGCGCTTCGACCGCGCCATCGGCACGGGCGGCAGCATCCAGCGCGCCGTGCGCGTCTCCCGGGCCCGGCGCACGGGCGACATGCGCGGGGACGTCAACGGCCAGCGGCTCACCCTGATCGAGCTGCGGCAGGTGCTCGACGCCCTGGTGCGGGCGGGCAGCCGGGCCAACCGCCTGCGCATCCCCGGCATCGATCCGGAGCGGGCCGACACGCTGCTCGGCGGCGCGCTCATCTTCGAGGCCGTGTCCGAGGCGCTCGGCATCGAGCAGTGGACGGTCTCGACCGCCGCGCTGCGCCTCGGCCTGCTCATGGACACGTGGCGACGGCGCACCCCGCCGGCCTGAGGCGATCCCCGCCCGCATGTCTCCTCGAAATCGGCGTTCTCCGTTGTGACACTCGTGTCGATGGGGGACTCTACCCAGTCGAAACCCCCTCACGGAGTCCCCTGCATGAAGAAAGTCTCCCTCCTCGGAGCCGTCGCGGTCGTTTGCGCCGCGGCCTCGTCCGCCCAGGGTCAGGAGTGTCAGGCCACGCCCTTCGCCTGCGCCGTGGACCTGGCCATCAACAACGGCCTGAACTACTACCGCAACACCGAGCGGGGTACGGGCGCGTTCGGCGACTCCCAGCACAGCTTCTTCGGCATCCTGGCCTTCCTGGAGAAGCGTGAAGGCGTGGGTTGGCAGGGCAACGTGCAGGGCTACGAGGGCATGGATCCCAACGACCAGCAGATGGTGGTCCGCGTGATGTCCAACACCATCAACGCCGACGCCTCGCTGACCAACCCCAACACCCCGCCCTACACCTACGTCACGGGCGGCAACCTGATGGCGCTGTCGACCTTCCTGGCCACGGGCGGCCCGGACGACATCGGCGCTCAGGTCACGGTGAGCCAGGCCATCGCCAACGGCGTGGTCTCGCTGACCCGCAACCAGGGCATGGGCGGCAGCGCCTGGGGTTACAACGGCCAGGGCACGGACCTCTCGACGACGCAGTTCGCCGTGGCCGGCCTCGCCGCCGCCGAGAACGTGATCGAGGGCGCCTCGGCCACGCTGGCGTCGATCCCGCAGTTCCTGATGAACAACACCACCCAGGCCGACGGCGGCCTGGCCTACAACCCGGGCGGCGGCTCCTGCCACTCGATGACCGCCTCGGGCATCTGGTGCTACCGCCTGTCCCAGGTGCCCGCCGGTGACCCCCGCGTCCAGAACGCGATGGGCTGGCTGCGCCGCGACTACGCCTACCAGGCGCTGCCGCAGAACGACCAGTGGGCCACGCTCAGCGACTACTACCAGTTCTGGGCCCTCACGAAGTCGATGGCCGTGTCCGCGGACGACGGCCTCGGCGGCGCGGTCTACGCCGAGTCCTTCGGCGATCGCGACACCGCCCAGCTCGGTTACCCCGAGGAGCCGGCCAGCCAGTACTTCGACGTGGCCTACACCCTGCTCGGCTGGCAGGACGCCCAGGGTCAGTGGGGCACCGGCTTCGGCGGCTCCCCCCGCGGCTGGGACGACCAGAGCAGCCACGGCTTCGCCATCCTGACCCTCGAGCGCTCGCTCGGCGGCGTGTGCGTGGACGAGGACGACGACGGCCTCTGCGGCCTGGACGACAACTGCCCCGACCTGCCCAACCCCGACCAGGCCGACGAAGACCAGGACGGC
>CAINDO010000232.1 GCA_903847385.1 uncultured Myxococcales bacterium | reverse complement strand
GGGGCATGCCGCCGCCGGGGGGCATGCCGCCGGGGGGGGGGAAGCCGGGGGGCATGCCGCCGGGATCGGGCGGATTGGACTCGGGCTTCTTGATGAAGTCGTCCACGGTCTTCGTGCGGGCGCTCTCCGTGGCCCATTTGGTGGCGACGACCACGAACTCGTTGTCCTTGGACTTCACGTAGAAGCCGTCGGCGTCCGTGCTGCCTGCCTGCGCGCCGACGGTGTAGGCGAGGGACACGGGCTTGTCTTCCTCGGTCGCCTCGATCTGCACCTTCACGCCGGCGTCGAGGCCCATCTCGGGCTTCAGGTCCTTGCCCACGGGGCGGTCGAGGTTCAGGCGCACCACGCTGGAGATGAAGCCGGTGACCTTGGACTCGTCGAGCTCGGCGCCGGCGGGGAGCTGCTCGAGCGCCCACTTGCCGGCGTCCTTGCGGAACGTGAGCGTGCCCTTCTCGTTGGTCACGACCAGGGCGTTGACCTTGTCCGTGTCGGCCTTGACGTACTGTGTCTCGACGTAGGACCGCGCCGTGTTCGAGACCTGGTACTCGGTGATGCCGCGGCCCTGCCAGACGTCGTTGTTGTCGGCGAAGCGCACGTTGATGCTCGTGCCCGAGCCGGTGCCGACGACGAACTTCTTCGTCTCGCTGCCCGCCGTGAGCACGACCTCTTTGCCGTAGGTGTCCTTGCCGACGCGGAGGGCGTTGTGGTTGGCCGCCTGCGTCGCTACCGGGTTGCGGACCTTGATGGCGGCCAGCTTCTTGACGACCTCTTCGACCTTGTCCTTCTTGGCCGGGTAGTTCCCGGCGGTGGCGACGACCCAGTCGCTGCCGTTCTTGACCAGCTTGATCGACTCGGCGGCCTTGCCGTCCGCGGCGGGCTTGCCGGTGATCTCGAGGGCGGTGATGGCCGACTCCTCGACGCCGAACAGCGAGTGCGAGGCCTGGCCGGGCGCGCGCCCGCCCGTCTGCCACAGGATGACGGCGAGCAGCGCCTGAACGGCCAGCAGCGCGCCGAGGACCTTGATGTTCTTCTGCAGCGCGTTCATCAGCGCACCTCCGGCGTGAGCTGGATGGCCACGGCGCGACGGCGCCGGGTCGAGAAGCTGGCGACCACGAACACCAGGAGCGCCAGCGTCGCGCCGATGTTCACGATCTCCCAGGTGGTCTTCTCCTTGTCGTTCATGTTCTTGAGCGTGCGGGAGAACGCACCGGCCGAGCGGATCTGGAGCAGGTCCGTGTCCTCCATGGACCAGTCCACCAGGTTGCGGACCAGCATCTGGTTGCCGCGGTACGCGCCGCCGCCCATCTGCTGCGCGAGCTGCGCGACGAGGTCGCCGGCGAACTCGGCCGAGCCGACCACCACCAGGCGGGCGTCGGGCACGGACTCCTTGAGCGTGCGGCCCGTGCGGTCGGCGCCCTCGGAGCCGGCGTCGCCGCCGAAGAGCGGCGAGGGCTTGTCGGAGAAGTAGCTGGTGAACTGACCGACCAGCGTGACGGCCAGGGGCTGCTTGCCGACGGGCTCGTCCTTGTGGGCGTAACCGAGGTCGGGCTCGCCGGGCCGCGGCTCGATGCTGGGCTCCTTGCGCACCCAGGACTTGTCCGAGCTCTCGATGAGCACGTCCGCCTTGAGCGTCTCGGGCTTCAGGCCGTCCTTCAGCTTGACGGGCGAGGCCCAGGTCATCACCGCGCCGGGGATGCCCGCCAGCGCCGCGTGGCCGGTCTTGAAGCCGTCGCCGCGGATGTCCGGGAAGAACGGGTAGGGCATCATCTCGATGCGCTGCATCACGAACATGCCGCGACGCTCCTGCACCGGCATCGGGAACCGCGCGTTGTTCGGGTCCATCACGAACCCGTCCTCGACGTCGACCCCGTAGGCGGCCAGCAGCTGGGTCAGGCTCTCGTCCTGCTTGACGGAGTTGATGCCCTCCTGGCCGATCTTCACGTTGTAGGCGCCGGCCAGGGCGACGACGGCGCCGCCGCGCATCAGGTACTGGTCGACGGCGAACTGCGCCTTCTCGTCCAGCTTGCCGGGCTTGGCGATGACCAGGACGTCGATGTCCATGGGCACCACGCCGCTCTTCAGGTCGAGCCGCTTGACGGCCAGATCCTGCGAGAACTGCTCCTCCAGCGCGCGGTAGTCGGGCCGCTCGCGGGGGGGCTGCTGCATGCCCATCATCGGGTTGGGCTGCTCCTGCTTCGGCTCCTCGGTCACGAGGCCGACGGTCTTCAGGAAGCCCGGCGTGGCGCGCTTGATCGCGCCCTCGATGGCCGTGCGCACGTCCGCCTCGCTCATGTCGCCCTGGGGGAACACGCGCTCGAGCGTCTCGCCGCTCTGGAACAGGATGTGGAGGTAGAAGGCGTCCTTGGCGAACATGTCCGTCGCCATCGGGCGGAAGTTGTACTTCTGCTGGATCTCCTGGGCGAGCGCCGGGTCGGTGCCCGGGTCGAGCTCGACGAAGGTGAACTTGCCGCCGCTCTTGTCCTGGATCTCCTTGGCGACCTTGCGGATGCGCTCCGGGGCGTCCTTGAACTCCTTGGGGAGCTTGTCGGGCGAGATGTAGGCCGTGAGCTTCGAGGGCGTCGTCGCGCGGGCGAAGACCGACTCCAGGTTCTGGAAGCCCTGGGTGGTCTTCTTGATGGCGCGGGTGACGTCGTACTCGATGTTCCGCAGGCGCACGTCGACGTTGCTGTCGTCGGCGTTGACCTCGATGAGGTCGTCGAAGGAGAGCACCTGGTACTCGTCCCCGTACTTGATGAGCACGTGGAAGTACGAGTTCACCACGGTGTCCTCGTGGCTGCCCATGATGCGGAACGGGAACGTCTTGATGGAGTAGGACTGGTTGAGCTCTTCTTCCAGGTCCTTGTCACGGCTGGGATCCGTGAAGTCCACGTTGACCTTGCCGTGGCCGCGGATCTCGTACTCCTTCAAGAAGTCCCGAATGCGCGGCACCAGGGGCGCCAGCAGCGGGTGCGTCTTCTCGGAGAAGTAGCCGGAGATGGTCAGCGGCTCGGCCAGGTTTTCCAGGATGTCCTCGGTCACCGGGCTGATGCTGTACTCGCCGCCCTTCGTCAGGTCGGCGCGCAGCCCGGTCACGGGGGCCAGCCACAGGTTGCCCACCACCACGTTCGCCGCCGCGAGGCCGACGATCATGATCAGGGCGCCGGCCTTCTCCTGGCCGGGCTTGGCCAGGATGTCCAGGCGCCGGCGCTCCAGGAAGTAGCCGTTGAGGAGCAGGAAGAACGCCGTGAGGCTGCCGTAGTAGAAGAGGTCGCGGACATCGAGCACGCCGCGCTCGATGCTGGCGAAGCGGCTGCCCGTGCCCAGGCTGCGCAGGATCTCGGCGCCGGTGTTGCCGAAGAACCCGGCCATCGTGTCCGAGCCGAGCGCGTAGAGCGCGGTGCAGATGGCCGAGGTGACCATCAGCGCGACGATCTGATTGTCCGTCCGGGCGCTGACGCACAGGCCGATGGCCATGTAGGCCGAGGCGAGCAGCGCGGCGGCCACGTAGCCGCCGATCACCGGACCCCAGTCGAGCTGACCGAGCATCGCCGCCGTGATGGGCAGCGGCAGCGTCAGCAGGAGCGCCAGCCCCACCAGCGTCATGCCGGCGGCGAACTTGCCGAGTACGAGGTCGCGGGTGCGCACGGGCAGCGTGAGCAGGACCTCGAGCGTGCCCATCTTCTGCTCCTCGCTCCACTGACGCATGGTCACGGCGGCGACGAGGAAGATCAGGAGAAACGGCAGCGACTGGAACAGCGGGCGGACGTCCGCGATGTTCCGGGCGAAGAACTTCGAATAGTAGAAGAAGTAGACGAACGTGACGACCAGGAACACGCCCAGGAAGATCACGGCCACGGGGCTGAGGAAGTAGGAGCGCAGCTCTTTGCGCGCCGTCGTCTTGATGCCGGTGTTCATGCCGCCTTCTCCTGGGTCGCGACGGCCTTCTCGGACATGAGCGTCCGGAAGACGGTCTCGAGGTTCGAGACCTCGGGGGCGACGCCGCCGAGCGTCCACTTCTGGGCCACGGCGGCCTCGATGACCGCGGGCACGGGGGCGTGCTCGCCGGTGTAGTCGCAGATCCAGAGGTCGTGGCCCGGGGCGTCCGGATCGGCGCCACGGCGGGCGACCTTGCTCACGCCGGCGACCTTGCCGAGGGCCACGGCCACGCCGTCCGTCCCCGACTTGACCGAGACGCGGACGCGCTTGCTCTTCAACAGATCGGTCAGGGCCGAGTCCGCCGCGAGCTCGCCGTTGATCAGGATGACGACGCGGTTACAGACGGCCTCGACCTCCTGCAGGATGTGCGTCGACAGGATGATCGTGCTGTGCTGTGCGAGGCGGCGGATGAGGCCGCGGATCTCCTGGATCTGCACCGGGTCGAGGCCGTTGGTGGGCTCGTCGAGCACGAGCACCTCGGGCTTGTGCAGGATGGCCTGCGCAAGGCCGACGCGCTGCCGGTAACCCTTGGAGAGGGTGGCGATGGGGCGCGTCAGGAACTGCGTCAGGCCCGTCGCCCGGACGGCGTCGGACACGGCGGCCAGGTGTTTGTCCGCGGGCAGGGAGCGCAGCTCGCACATCATGAGCAGGTACTCCTGCACGAGCATCTCCGGGTACAGCGGCGCGTTCTCCGGCAGGTAGCCGATCTGCCGCTGCACGCCGATGCGGTCCTGGAGCACGTCGACGCCGCCGACGGTGATGGTGCCTGCCGTGGGCTCGAGATAGCCCGTCAGGACCTTCATGACCGTCGTCTTGCCAGCGCCGTTCTGCCCCAGCAGCCCGACGATGTCCCCGCGTGCGACGTCGAAACTGACGCCTTTGACCGCGTGGACCGCCTCGTACCTCTTCTCGAGTTTTTGGACCGAGATCATCGAGTCTCCACCTTCAATCCAGTGGCATTGGTTCCGAACCGCCCCAAACGCGGGGCGGGCGCCGCCTTATTCCGTTCGACGAAGCCGTTGTCAATGCTGCTAACATGCCGCGGACGGCACGCCCGCGGGCGACGCCGGAGTTCATCCACCGGGGAGAGGGGACGCGCGCTTGGCCAAGACGTTCGGGCGAAGCTGGAATCTGGTCTGGGGTCTCGGGTTCGCGCTCGGGCTCGGCGCCTGTGGCAGCGACGGCGGATCAGGGGGGCCCACCCCCATCGTCACGCCGGACGCCGAGGGCGCCGGGGGCGGCACGGCCGACGCGGCCCCGCCCATCGAAGGCGCCGAGTGTGACAACGGTCGCGACGACGACGGCGATCTCACGATCGACTACCCGCAGGACCCGGGCTGCGCCGACGCGCAGGACGACGACGAGTCGGACGACCCGCCGGCCCCGGCGACGGCCTGCGCCAACACCCTGGACGACGACGGCGACGGCGCCATCGATCTGAACGACCGCGGCTGCGCCGGCACGTGGGACACGGACGAGAGCGACGACCCGCCGCCCCCGGCCTGTCTGAACGGCACGGACGACGACGCGGACGGTTACGCCGACTACCCCGCGGATCCGGGCTGCGGCTCGGAGCTCGACGACGACGAGACCGACTCCGGCCCGGCGCTCCCGCAGTGCGCGGACGGCACGGACAACGACCGCGACGGCCTGGTGGACCTCGCCGATCCCGGGTGCACGGCCGTGGCCGACCCCCGTGAGGAGACGGCGGAGGAGATGGAGATCCCCGCCTGCGCCGACGGCGTGGACAACGACGGCGACGGCGTCGTGGACTTCCCCGCCGAGCCGGGCTGCGGCGCCGCGGGCGACGACGACGAGACCAACCCCGCCTCGCCGCCGGACTGCGCGGACGGCGCGGACAACGACCAGGACGGCGCCACGGACTACCCGGACGACGCCGGCTGCCAGGGCGTGGGCGACCGCGACGAGGCCGACCCCCAGAACCCGCCGGCCTGCCACGACGCCGTGGACAACGACCGCGACGGCGCCACGGACTACCCCGAGGACCGCGGCTGTCTGTCCGCGGCCGACGGAAGCGAGGCCGGGAGCTGCGGTGTCGCCTACGATCCCATCGACATCGGCCCGGACATGACCATCCAGGGCGACACGCGCGGCGGGCGTTTTGGTGAAGAAGCCTCCTGCGGCGGCCGGGGCGCGGCCGAGGTCGTGTACGGCTACCAGGTCCGCCGGCGCCTCGAGGCCCTGGAGATCACCACCGTCGCGCCCGAGGGCGCCGAGGGCGCCGTCGAGACCACACTGTACCTTCGCCGCGCCTGCCTCGACCCCGACACCGAGGTCGCCTGCCAGCGCGAGCCCCTGGACGGCACGGCCAGCAACACGCTGCGCATCGAGAACCCCGAGGCCGGCGAGTACACGCTCTTCGTCGACGGCGCCAACGGCATCGGCGGGCCCTTCGCGCTCACGGTGACGGAGATCCCGCTGGCGGCCTGCCTGAACATGCTGGACGACGACGGCGACGGCCGGGCCGACTACCCCACGGACCCCGGCTGCGACGCCGCGGACGACCGCGACGAGACGGACGACGGCCTGCGCGCCTGCGCCAACGACGCGGACGACGACGGCGACGGCCTGGTGGACTACCCCCTCGACGTCGGCTGCGAGTCGGCCGGCGACCAGGACGAGGTCGACGTGTGCGGTCAGGGCGTGCGGGTGATGGACTTCCCCGCGGACGCCGAGTTCATCCTCGGCGACACGACGGACGGCACCACGCAGTTCCAGGGGAGCTGCGTGCCGGGCAACGGCGCCGAGCGCATCGTCCACTACCGCAACCCGTTCAACGCGCGGCTGCTGTTCAGCGTCGACCACCCGGAGACCATCGACAACACGGGCTTGTACGTGCGCACGGCCTGCGACGACGCTCGCAGCGAGGTGCCCAACGGCTGCAGCCTCGGCGTGGCGGGCGTCTCGAGCCGCGGCCGCGTGCGCGTCGAGCGCGCCGCGCCGGGGGACTACTTCCTGGTCGTGGATCACACGTTCGGTCAGGGCGGCCCGTTCAAGCTCTCGGTGCAGGTCGAGCGCCTGCCCGCCGGGTGCGCGGACAACGCGGACGGCGACATGGACGGTCACATCGACGGCGACGACATCGGCTGCGAGGGCCCCCTGGACGAGGACGAGCGCGACCCGCCCGAGGGCGCCGCCCCGCCGGTGTGCAGCAACGGCGTGGACGACGACGCCGACGGCTTCACCGACCACCCCTTCGACGTGGGCTGCGCCGCCAAGGGCGATCCGGACGAGGACGACCCGGCGGCGGCGGACCTGCCCGAGTGCGGCAACCGCCTGGACGACGACGCCGACGGCCGCGTGGACTTCCCCGAGGATCCGGGCTGCCAGGCCCGCGGCGACTCCGCCGAGCGCAACCCGGTGCCCCCGCCGCAGTGCTCGGACGGCGTCGACCAGGATCGCAACAACCGCGCCGACTATCCCTTCGATCCGGGCTGCGACGCCGCCGGTGATCCCAGCGAGGCCGCGCCGGACGTGGCGCCGGCCTGCGCCAACGCCGCCGACGACGACCGCGACGGCCTCGTGGACTTCCCCTTCGACGTGGGCTGCGCGGCCGCGGCCGATCCGGACGAGACCGATCCCGACGACACCCCGGCCTGCGCCAACCGGATCGACGACGACGACGACGGCATCGCCGACTACCCGATGGATCCGGGCTGCCGTTTCCGCGCGGACGCGGACGAGGCGGACCCGAACTTCGCGCCGGCCTGCGCCAACGGCCGGGACGACGACGCCGATGGCCGCGCCGACTACCCGGACGACATCGGCTGCAGCGCCGCGTTCGACTCGGACGAGATCAACGACGGCCGCGCCCTGGAGCGCTGCCGCGACGGCGCCGACAACGACGGCGACATGCTGATCGACCTGGCCGATCCGGGCTGTGAGCAGGGCCGGGACAACGACGAGGGTGACGCCGGCCCGACCGCGTGCAACAACGGCGCGGACGACGACGGCGACGGCCTCGTCGACTGGCCCGAGGACGACGGCTGCGCGGCGCAGGGCGCGCCCTGCGAGCAGGCGGGCTACGGCCTGTGCGGCGGCGTCTGCGTGGACCTCGCCGCGAGCGTGGACAACTGCGGTCGCTGCGGCCGGGCCTGCGACGCCGGCGTGGAGTGCATCGAGGGCACCTGCGGCGGCCTCTTCGTGTTCGAGGGCGTGGCCCAGAACGTGGCCGAGGCCGACCTGGACGGCTGGACGCAGTGCCACTCGGACAACTACACGGCCGTGACGCCGATCGCACCGTTCCTGGCGGCCTGCAACGGCGAGTTCGTGATGTACGGCTGCCGGCCGAACGGCAGCCCGACCTTCACGCTCATGGCGATGGGCGAGCGCGCCCTCGTCTTCGCCGACACGGGCGACGGCGGCAACGCGGTCAACACGACCAACGGCGTGTCGTTCTACTTCAGCCAGAGCTTCAGCATCGGCTTCGTGCCCGCGGGCGAGATCCCGCAGCGCAACTCCTGCGACACGGGCGGCGGCCAGGCCGACCTGCGGATGTGCTGGCACACCGGCGGCGGCTCCCTCAACCCGGGTTACCGCTGCGGCAACAACTTCGCGAACGGCGACGCCGGCTGGGAGCGGGCGATCTTCACCAGTCGCTGAGGCCGCTGACGCCGTTGACGCCGTGGCCCGCATCGCCTTTGATGCTCGTATGGCCGATCTCATCCCCGCCCGCTTCGAAGCCCACGTCCAGCGCCTCTTCTCCGAACACGCCGCCCGTGGGTCCCTGTACGACTTCCCCGTCCGCAAGATCTGGCAGCCCAACCCGCGGTTCGACACGCGGGTGCGCTTCCACGGAGCCATCGCCGCGACGCCCGTCGGGCCCGCCGCGGGGCCCCACACGCAGCTCGCCCAGAACCTCGTGCTCTCCTGGCTCGGCGGCGCGCGCATCCTCGAACTCAAGACGGTCCAGCTCAACGACACGCTGACGCTGCCGCGGCCCTGCATCGACGCCGCGACCATCGGGTTCAACGTCGAGTGGTCGCAGGAGCTCCGGCTGGCGCAGTCCCGCGAGGAGTACGTGCGCGGCTGGACGCTCATCCACGCGCTCGCGCAGTCCGGGCTCGAGGGCCTGCCGACCGATCGCGAGGTCCTCTTCGACCTCTCCGTAGGTTACGACCTCGCCGGGGTGCAGTCTGCCCCCATCAAGCAGTTCATCGAGGGCCTGCAGTCGGCCCGCGAGCAGATCGACGCGCTGCGCCCCCTGCTGCCGGCCCATCTGCGCGACTGCGACATCCCGAGTCGCATCGTGGACTGCGCGACGATCTCGACCTTCCACGGGTGCCCCGCCGATCAGATCTCCGCCATCGCCGAGCACCTGATGGAGGCCCACGGCCTGCACGTCGTGGTCAAGTTGAACCCGACGCTCCTCGGCTACGAGCAGGTCACCCACCTGGTCAACGAGCACCTGGGCTACGGCGAACTGCGCATCCCCAAGGCCGCCTTCGACGCCGATCTGCAGTTCCCCGATGCCCTGGGCATCATCCGCCACCTGCGCGACTTCGGCGCGAAGCGCGGTCTGACCGTGGGTGTCAAGCTGACGAACACGCTGGTGGTGGAGAATCACAAGCAGTTCTTCAGCGATGGCACGATGTACATGTCCGGGCAGCCCCTGCACGTGATCGCGATGAGCCTGCTCTCGCGCCTGCGGTCTTCGCTCAAGGACGACTTCCCCGAGATGCCGGTGAGCTTCTCGGCGGGCATCGACAAGACCAACTTCCCGGACGCCGTGGCGCTGGGCATGGTGCCGGTCACGGTCTGCACGGACCTGTTGCGCACGGGCGGCTACACCCGCCTGCCGGCCTACCTGCGCGAGCTCGACGCCCGCATGCACGCCGTCGGCGCCGTGGACGTGGACAGCTTCATCCTCAAGGCCCGCGCACAGGGCACGCGCGCCGTGGACAAGCTCGTCGCCCGGGACGCCCCCTGGTACTCGCCCCTGAAGGAGTCGCTGGCCACGCCCGGCTCGGATGTTCGCGGCGTGGCCCTCGCCCATGGCCTGGACGAGGCGGCCTTCGAGGAGATCGTGCGCCGCGCGGCCCTGCTGAACACGACGCCCATCGTCGAGGGCGCCCGCAACGACCCGCGCTACAAGGCCGCGCAGAACGCCCGCCCGCCCAAGAAGATCGGCAAGACGCTGGCGCTGTTCGACTGCACCAACTGCGACAAGTGCGTGCCCGTCTGCCCCAACGACGCCAACTTCACCTATGCCCTCGAGGTGGCAGAACACGCGGCCTACACGCTGACGCGCTCGGCGGACGCCGCCGCCGTCACGGTCGAAGCGGCCGAGCCCGTCCGGGTCACGGACGCCCATCAGCTGGCCAACTACGCCGACTTCTGCAACGAGTGCGGCAACTGCGACGTCTTCTGCCCCGAGGACGGCGGCCCCTACGTCCTCAAGCCGCGCTTCTTCGGCAGCGAGGCCGAGATGGACCGCCACCCCCACCTGGACGGCGTCGTCGTCCAGGGGGCGGACCGCGCCGCCGGTCGCTTCCGCGGCGTGCGCTATCGCCTGGACGCCGGCGTGCTCGCCGCGGACGGCTGGCGCGTGCGCCTCGCCGGCGCCGCCGCGCCCGAGGTCCTCGAGTCACCCGCCGGCGGGGGCACGCTCGCCACCGGTCACGGCGTGGTCATGGGCCTCCTCTGCGCCGCCGTGCTGGCGCCGACCGCTTTCAATCCGGTCCGCGCGGAAATCGAGGCGCCGGCTCCGTAAAGTTGGTAGCCTGACCCCGTATGTCTGCGAAGGCACGGGGTCGGGAAATCTGCGGAGGGCGCGGCGTCGCGTTGGCGGCGCTGCTGGCGTGCGTCGGCGCGTCCACCGCCTGCGACGCCCCGCGCCCGGATGCCCCCGCCGCCCTGGCCACGCCGGGCAAGGTGCCACCCCCGCGGCGCGCGCCGTCGCCGCGGCCGTCCGCCCCGGTGTCCGTGCCCGACCTGCGCCCCGATCCGGGTCCGGGCAACCCACCCGCGCCGATGGCGCCCGGCCTGCCGGACCTGCCCGCCCCCCCGGGCTCCGGGCCGCTCTCGGCGCTGCCGGAGCTCCCGCCGGCCTGGGCGCCGGACGTGCCCGAGGCCCTCGCCCCGGCGTACACGCGCCGCGTCGTCGCCGCCGAAGTCCGCGCCCTGGCCTACGACGCGCCGACGGACACGCTGCTCGCCTTCGACCGCACCGGCGGTCTGCGCGCGCAGGCCTCGCGCGGGCCCTGGCGCAGCCTGGACGCCACCTTCGGCGCCGGGGTCGAGCGCGTCGAGTCCGGCGGGCGCACGTTGCTCGTCTGTGCCGGTGATGGCGCGCCCGCCCGCTGGTCCGTGGACGCCGGCGGCCACTTCGCCGAGGCGGACTTCACGTGCGGCGAGGCCGGGCGCCGAACGGCGACCCTGGTCGATGGTCGGGTCTACGCGCTCTCGAGCCCGGACACGCTGGGCGTCGGCCCCGCCGGCGGACCCTTGCTCGAGGTCCGAGCGCTCCCGGAGCCCGCGCGCTCCCTGGCCGTGCTGCCGCCCGTCGTCCTGGTTTTCGGTGCGTCCGGCGCGTGGCGTTCGGGGGATGACGGCGCCCACTTCTCGCCCGTCGACTGGCCGGCGGACGCACCCGTGGTGCGCGAGGCGATGTTCCTGGCCAAGGCGCGAGTCGTCGCCGTCGGCGATGCGCCGGCCGCGCGCGGCGCCGGTCTCGTGCTCAGCGACGACGAAGGCCGGTCGTTCCACGCGACCGATCTGCCGCGGCACACCGAGCACCTGGCGGCGGTGGCCGCCATCGACACGCACGTGCTGGCGGTGCCCGAGGCGAGCGGACAGGCCGTCTACAGCGCGAACGACGCCGGCCGCTTCGGCCTGCTGCCCGAGGGCCTCGCGCCCCGGGCCGCCGTCGTCGCCGGGCGCAACGGTTTCCTGACCGGGGACGCGACGCGGGGCGTGCGCGGCCTCGCCGGTGCCACCGCGCCCCCCCTGGACGCGGTGCCGCTCCGCTCGGTGGTGTTTCCGCACCCGCGCGTCGGCTTCGCGGTCGACGCCGTGGGCCGCCTGCGGACGAGCCTGGACGCGGGCCTGACCTGGCGGGTGCTCGTCGACGCGGGTCCGGGCGCAGACCCCGGCTGGCGGGGGGTCGCCCGGATGGACGCCGACTACGGCCTGCTCCTGGGCGGGGCCGACGGCCTCTTCGCCTTCGACGCCCGGCGCCGGGTCATGCGACCGCTGGACATCGACTGCGACGTGACCCGTCTCGAGTCGCTCGGCGCCCGCGGCGCGCTCGCACAGTGCGCCGATGGCACGCTGCGCTTCTCCGCGGGGGACACCCTCGTCCGCCTGCCCGCCCCCGGTGCGCCGCTCGGCCGGGTCGCGGCCGGGGAGGGGGGGCGGCCCGCAGCGCTCTCCGTCGACGGGCGGACGCTTCTCCAGTGGGGCGCGGACGCGCGCTGGGGCCGCCGGACACTCCCCAGCGGCGTCGAAGCGGTCGACCTCGACGCCGTGGGCGAGGCGCTCACGCTCTTGCTGGCCGATGGCGCGCGCTGGACGCTGAGCCGTTTCGACGGCGCGTTCCACGCCGCGGGGCGTCCGCTCGGCGAGGGGCGCCGGGCCCGGTGTTTCGCCGCGCTGCCGGGGGGCGCCGCGGTATTGTCGTCCGAGGACGACATTCTCCTCTTGGATGCCGAAGGAAATCGTCGCATGCTCGGCCTCGCGCCCGACGCGGAGGGCCTGGTGTCGAATGGGGCTGGCACCTGGATCGCGTTGCAAGCGCAGGCGACGACCCTTCTCGTTCCCCGCTGAGCGTGCTCCGACGTGATGGTGAACCTCGATCTCGAGGCGTTCGTTTCGGGGTTGATCCACGCGGTCAACAACCCGCTGACGTACGTCCAGACCAACCTGACGAGCCTGCGCCGCGACGTCGGCGACTTCGCGCGGCTGCTCGAGGCGATGGAGGCGCTGCTGCCCCACGTCGACGCCTCCCACGCGGCCGAGGTCGAGCGGGTGCGCAGGCTGCGGGCCGATCTGGCCATGGACGAGCCCGGACCGGTGCTCGAGCAGATCCTCTCCGACGTGCAGGACGGTCTGCGACAGGTCCAGGTGTACCTGCGGGCGACGCGCGCATTGCCCAAACAGCTCGGGGGCGAGGCCGAGGTCATCGACGCAGAGGCTTGGCTCGCCGAGGTGATGGGCGGCCTGCGTGGCGGATGGCCGGCGGACCTCGAGCTCACGTTCGCGGGCAACCCCGGCGGCCCGTTCACGGGCGTCCGGCTGCACTGGACGCGCGTCGTCGAGGCCCTCGTCCAGAACGCGCGCGAAGCCTTGCTGGCGCGCAGGGATCGGCGCGCGCCCGGCCAGATTCGGGTGACGGCGAGCCCGGGCCGTGTCATCGTGGAAGACGACGGTTCCGGTGTGCCCGCCGCGATCCGCGACCGGATCTTTCTGCCGTATTTCACCACGCGACCCGGCGCCGTGGGCCTCGGGCTCGCGATGGCCGTCCAGGTGGCGCGTGCCGGGGGGGGGGACGTGGAGCTGCTGGAGGAACCGGGGAGCATGGGAGGGGCGCGTTTCGCGGTGCGGCTGCCGTCCGGCTGAGTCGCAGCGCCGATTGCGGAGAACATGCAGGTCAATCGAATCGAGAGTGGGGCCGTCCTTGAGCGCGCGACCGTGCTCGTCGTGGACGACGAACCCCATACCCTGGCGGCGGTCGCCCACCTGCTCCGGCGGCGCTATCGGGTGTTGGGCGCGCCCCTGGCCGAGCGCGCCCTGGAGCTGCTCGCCGTGGAGCCCGTGAGTGTGGTGCTCTGCGACCAGCGCCTGCCGGACATGCCCGGCGACCGGCTGGTGGCCGAGATCCGCAAGCGGTACCCCGAGACCGTGCGCCTCATGATGACGGCCTACTGGGACCACGCCGCGCTGGCCTACGCGGTCAACCACGGGCGCATCTTCGGGTACCTGCGCAAACCCTGGAACGACGAGGAGCTGGAGCAGGCGGTCGAGTCCGCCGTCGCCTTCGGTGCCCTGGCGCTGGAGAACCGGCGCATCACCGAGGCGCTCCAATCGTCGAACGAGCGCCTCAGCCGGGTCAACGCCGAGCTGCGGCACTTCACGCACGCCGTCGCGCATGATCTCAAGGAGCCCCTCCGCACGATCCTGGCCTACTCGCAGTTCCTCGAAGAGGACATGGGCGACCAGGTCTCCGGCGACTCGAGCCACTACCTGTCCGGCATCGGTCGCTGCGCGGGGCACCTGCGCCGCTTGATCGACGACCTGCTGCAGGTCAGCGAGCTCGAGCACCTGCCGCTGGCGCTCGGCCCCGTGCCGCTCGACGAGGTGCTTCGCCAGGTCGCCGGTCTGCTCGAGGCCAACATCACCGAGCGGGGCGGTCAGCTGGTCGTCGCCGAGGGCCTGCCCGTGGTGCAGGGGGACTTCGGTCGGCTGGTGCTGCTGTTCCAGAACCTGATCGCCAACGGGCTGAAGTTCAACCGATCGGACGTCCCGACGGTCACGATCTCGCTGGAGACGGCCGACGCCGGCCGCGCGACCGTGCGCGTCGCGGACAACGGCATCGGCATCGCGCCGGAGTACCAAGAGAAAATCTTCAATCTCTTCCAGCGGTTGCACAATAAGAGCGAGTACCCGGGCACCGGCGCGGGGCTGGCGATCGTCCGCAAGATCGTCGACTCCCACCGCGGCACCGTGCGCGTGGAGTCGGCGCCCGGGGCCGGCGCCGCCTTCGTGGTCGACCTGCCCGCGCCTTCCGTCGACGCGAACTGAGCGACCGACGGTTGCCCGCAGCCGCGCCGGAGGCGGTCGATCACGATGGTGACTCGGCGTCCGTGACAGTGCGCGGGCGGGCACGTATCATTCCGGAGACCGCCCCTGCCGGAGCCCCTGGTGAAGACGAAGGCCTACAAGCTGGCAGCCGAACTCGGCCTTCACGAGCAGTCCGTGCTCGACTGGCTGAAGTCCAACGGCTACCCGAACGTCCGACGGGCGGATACGATCCGCGCCGAGGTCGTCCAGGCCGCACGCAAGGCCCTCAGCCGCGGTGGTGCCGGCGGCAACCTGGGGCTGCGGGCCACCAAACCGGCGCCGCGCGGCACGGAGATCTCGCCGGCGCCCCCGGCCGAGGACCTGCGCGTCAGCTTCGCCGAGCTCCTCGAGGCGCACCTGAGCGCCGCCGTCGCGCCCCCCGCCCGTGAGCTCCGGGACACGGAGCCGGCCGCGCGCCCCTCGGCCCCCGCCGCGCCCGTGCCGCCCCCGCGCACGACGGGCCCGCTGCCGCCGCTGCAGGAGCAGCCCGACGTCCGTATCACCCGCGCCGAGGAGGCCCGCGAGGCCGCCCGCCGCGAGGCGGACGAGTGGCGCGTTCGATTCAACCGCGTCCGCAGCGAGCGGGACGAGGCCGCCGGACAGGTCAAGGCCTGGGCCGCCGACATGGAGGCCCTGCCCACGCTGAAGGCCGACCGGGCGCGGCTCCTGCAAGAGGTCACGCTCCTGCGACAGCGGCTCAAGGCCACGGACGATGAGCGGGCGACCCTGGAGAGCACCTGCGCCGAACTCCAAGAGGAGCTGACCGAGGCCCGCGCCGGCCTCGGTGCCCTGGAGTCCGTCGACGACGAGCGCCGGCAGGCCCAGGAGGAACTCCAGTCCGCCAGCCAGCGCGAGATGGCCTGGCGCGCCCGGGCCCTGGAGCTGGAGCGCGCGGCGCTGCTCGGGGGCAGCCTGCAGGCGTCGCTCTCGCGCGCCGGCATCGCCGATGTCGCCGACCAGGCGGCCGTGCTGCAGGCCATCCTGGGCCATCGCGAGGGCGCCTCGGCCGTGATGCGCCTGCTGCGGCCCACGGACGCCGACGCGCTCGGGCGCCTCATCGTCGAGCGCGTGCGCAAGGTCTGCGTGCACCCGGTGTGCAACCAGGTCGCCGCGGCGCAGGAGAGCTTCGCCCTGCGGGTGGACGCCGAGCGCGAGTGCAGCGTCTGCATGGGCAGCGAGGAGCGTCGCTGGTTCATGCGCATGGCGCTGGAGTGCGACCGCGCGGGCGTCCGGCGCCTGCTGGTCATCGGTGGCACGGACGGCGTCCACGAGCACCTGCGCACGCTGAGCCAGGGGCAGCGGGTGGACTTCCGCCTCGTGACCATCGCGGACGAACTCTTCCCGGCCCGCGTGCAGGGCCGCGTCGAGGGCTGTGATCTGCTGGTGCTGTGGAGCCACGACGTCGTCCCGGCGGCGATCAGCGACCCCTACGGCGAGGCCGCCGGCCGCGAGGGCCGCCCCGTGGCGCACGTCGTCGGCGCGCGCTGCAGCGTGGTCGCGCTCACGCGGGCCGTCTGCAACCGGCTCACGCGCAGCCTCGTCCTCACCACGCTCTGACGCCTCCGTCCGGAGAGACATGATCGTCCGACAGCCGGCGTGCCAATCGATCCTCGCCAACCTCGAGAGGGTCATCTACGGCAAGACCGAGGCGCTGAGTCTGGTGCTCGTCGCGCTGCTCGCCGAGGGCCACCTGCTGCTCGAGGACGTCCCCGGCGTGGGCAAGACCACGCTGGCCCGCACGCTGGCGCGGTCGCTGGAGCTCGAGTTCAAGCGCATCCAGTTCACGCCGGACCTGATGCCGGCGGACATCGTCGGCTCGTCGCTGCTGCGGCCCGTGGACGGGACGTTCTCGTTCAGCCCGGGGCCGGTCTTCACGAACGTCCTCCTGGCGGACGAGGTCAACCGCGCCTCGCCCCGCACGCAGTCCGCGCTGCTCGAGGCCATGAGCGAGCGGCAGGTCACCACGGACGGCGTCACGCGACTGCTGCCCCGGCCGTTCTTCGTGCTCGCGACGCAGAACCCCATCGAGGCCCAGGGCACGTACCCCTTGCCCGAGGCGCAGCTCGACCGCTTCTTCCTGCGTCTCCGCCTGGGTTACCCCGCCGCGGCGCAGGAGCTCTCGATGCTCTACAGCCAGTCGGGCCAGCACCCGCTCGACGATCTGGCCCCGGTGACGACGGGGGACGCCCTCCGCGCCCTGCAGGCCGAGGTCCGCGCAGTGCGTGTGGAGCGGTCCGTCGGTGAGTACGTGGTCCGCCTGACGCAAGCCACTCGGGAGCACCCCGATCTCGCGCTCGGCGCCAGCCCGCGCGGCACCTTGGCGCTGTTCCACGGCGCCCAGTCCGTAGCCTTCCTGGTCGGGCGGGACTTCGTGCGGCCGGACGACGTCCAGCGGCTCGTGGAGCCGGTCCTCTCCCACCGCCTGGAGCTGCGCGCCCAGGCCCGATACGCGGGGCGGACGCCGGCGCAGGTGCTCGACGAGATCGTCGCACGTGTGCCGGTGCCCACGTGAACCTCCGGGAGCTCAACTACATCCTGATCCCCAAGAGCGCAGGCTCCTGGGAGCGATGGGCCGAGAGCCGTACGGGCCGCATCGTGCAGCCCTTCTTCGAGGTCCTCGGCAGCGCCACGACGGAGGGGCAGATCGCCTTCGTGGCGATGTTGATCACCGGGGCGGCGGGCATCGACGTCCGCTACTCGCAGCTCTACCTGGTCTTCAGCGGGCTCTTCGGGCTCCTCGTGTCGGCCCTGCTGCTGCGGCCGATGGGCATGATTCGTGCGCACGAGCTGCGCGTGACCGCGGAGCACCCGGCGTGTGTCGTGGCCGGAGAGCCCCTGACGGTCACGATCGTGCTGAACAACACCGGCGCCCGGGCGCTGTACGCGCTCCGCGTGTCCGGCCCGTTCATGCCGTGGGACGGCAGCTACGTGGGCCCGCGCCCGAGCCTGGATGCCCTCGAGATCGGCGGCGTCGCCCGCCTGCCGGTGGTGACGCGGTTCCTGGTGCGCGGCGCGCGCAGCGTCGGCCCGTTCAACGTCGGCTCCATCCGGCCGCTCGGTCTGGCGCGCGGGAATCGCCGGCCCTCGCCGCCGCTGCGCTTCGTGGTGCTGCCGCGGATGATCCCCGTGGTGGACATGCCGCTGCCGCCCTGGCGCTTCGTATCCTTCGGTACGCCGCAGGCCGCGGTGGGCGGCGAGTCCTTCGAGCTGCTCGGCGTGCGGCCGTACCGCGCCGGGGACCGGCCCCGCGACCTCCACGCCCGGGCCTGGGCGCGTCACGGCGAGCCCATCGTGCGCGAGATGCGCCAGGAGAGCCATCGGCGGGCCGGCGTGATCGTCGATCTGACGGCCACGACCCGGCGCGAGACCGTCGACCTCGCCCTCGGCCTCGCCGCCGGGATGGTGCAGTTCCTCGTCGCCCGACAGGTCGTCGTCGACCTCTGCGTGCTCGGGGTGCGGGCGGCGACGCTGGTCGTGGGGGACCGCGCTGCGCCCGTGGCCGCCGCCTGGGAGATGCTCGCCCTCGTCGAGGCCGGCGCGCCCGCGGACGCGTCGCAGGCCGATCTGGGGCAGTTCGGCGTCACCGGCTGGTCGGCGGCGAACGTCGTCGTCGCCCACGGCGCCGGCAGCGCGCCCTACGAGCGTCTGGCGGGCTTGCGCCACCTGCCGGTCGAGGTCCGCAGCTGCGCCGTGCGCGAGCGGGTGCGCGGTGAGCGCCCGCCCGTCGACCATGTCTTCGAAGAGTCCACCCTCGCCGCCGCGACGGGGGTGACGCTGTGAGCACGGCGGCCGACCCCCTCGACGCCCGGCGGGAGCGCGCCGCGCGCGTCACCCTGACCGTCGCGCTCTCGGTGCCTTGCGCGCTCCTCGCCGCGCAGTCGGGCATCACGGCGCTCTTCGGCTTCGGCGCGGCGGCGGCGCTCCTGCTGATCGGTCGGCGCCCGCGTCCCCGCGCGTTGGTGGGCCTCGAGGCCCTGGCGGCGCACACGGTCCTCATCGGCGCCGCCGTCGGCCTGTACGCCGTTCTGGTTCGCGCAGCCGGCGAGAGTACGAGCTTCGGGCGGTACCTGGCCGTGGCGATGCTCGCGTTGGCGGTGCCCCGCGTCGGGCTCGTCGCCGGGCCGGGGGCACGCACGCTGACCGCGACCTTCGGGCTGCTCGCGCTCATGGGGCTCGCCCGTGTCATCGATCGCTGGCCCTTCGGCGCCGCGACGCTGGTCTACCTCGTGGCGGTGCTGCTCAGCGTCCTCCAGGCCGATCGCGGCTTCGGGCCCGTCCTGCGCCACCGCCGCGGTCTGCTCGGCCCCTTCGCCTTCGCGGTGGCCGTCACGGGCGGGTTCATGGTCCTGCTCGGCTGGGGTCTGCCCGCCGCCGAGCCGCGCGTCAGCGAGTACCTCGAGCCCTATCTGGGCGAGAGCGGCGCCTCGACCTCGGGCTACTCGGACAACCAGATCCACCTGGGCAGCGTGCGCGAGATCCAGACCTCGGACGAGGTGATGATGCGCCTCACCGGGACCGTGCCCGGCCTGCTGCGCGGGCAGGTGTACGCCCAGTACCAGGCGGGCACGTGGTACCCCGCCACGGCGATGGGCAACCGGGACCGGGCGGACGCCGAGGGTGTGTTGCGCCTGGCCGACCACCCCGAGCCCGAGCCGTCCCGGGTGCTGGTCGACGTCGTCGGTTCGCTCGGGCGGACGATCTTCCTGCCACCCGAGGCGCTCTCGGTCGCGGGCCTGCCCCCCGACGCCACGAGCGACCACTTCGGCCGGGTGCGTCTCGGGCCCGAGGCCGAGGCCGGCGCCTACGGGGTCGAGATCGGGCGCCGTTTCGCGCTGACCACCCGGATGCCGGACGCCGTCGAGACGCTGCCCAACCTGCGACAGTCCGGCTGGCTCGGGCCCATCGCGCGGGACCTGAGGCTGCTCGAGCCGGGCCTGCCGGCGGCCGAGATTCTGCGCCGCATCCAGTCGCACCTGTCCGGGTTCACCTACACGCTCACGTTCGACACGCAGGCGGTCGAGAGCGCCGAGCCCGTGTCCGACTTCCTGCGGCGCTCCCACGCCGGCCATTGCGAGCTCTTCGCCGCGTCCATGGCCCTGCTCGCGCGGCAGGCCGGTGTGCCCGCGCGCCTCGTCACCGGCTTCCGCGCGGTCGAGGAGAACCCGGCCGGTGGTTATACGGTCGTACGCGGTCGCGACGCCCACGCCTGGGTCGAGGCCTGGGTCGAGGGCCGCTGGGTCACGTACGATCCGACCCCGCCGGGCGCGCTGGCCGAGGTCCGGGGCGAGGGCGCCGGTTGGCTCGGGCAGCAGCTCGATGTCTTCGGGCGCTGGCTGGGCATCGCGTTTCGGCGGCTGCAGAACCTGTCGTTCGCCGAGCTCGTGGGTGTCTTCGCGACCATCGTGGCGCTCAGCGCGCTCTTCGTCGTCCTGCGGCGCCGGTCGGCGCGTCGCCAACGGGCCGCCCTGGACGCCGCCCCCGTCTTCGAGCCCCTGGCCGTGCTCGAGGCCCATCTGGCCACCCGCCATCACCTGCCGCGGCCGCCGGGGTTCACGCTCGCTCGGCAGGCCGAGGTCCTGCGGGCGGCGGGCCGCCACCGCGCGGCGGCGCTCCTGGATGCTTGCGCCGACCTGCGGTACGGCGGTCGGGGCGACGAGCCCACGCTTCGGGCCGCCATCGAGGCCTATCTGCGCGAGGGCGAGGCCGCGGCGCCCGCTCAGCGGTAGTCGATGTCGAGCGGTTTGCCCGTGGGCGGCGCGGGGGCGCGGCTCGGCGGCGGCGGGGGGGCACCGGCCTGCGCCGGCGCCGCCGTTCGGGGAGCGCCCGGCACGGCTGCGGGGCCCGTCCGAGGCTCGGCGCCGAGCACGCGGACCTCGCCGAGTCCGGGCAGCGTGGTTGGCCGCGTCGGCACGGGCCGACCCTCGAGCGTCAACACATCCTCGACCTTGCCGGCGACCACGGCGGCCACGATCGCCCGCTGCAGGCGAATCCGCGCTGTGTCCATCGCCTGGCCGGCGGCGGGGCGCAGGGCGAGCTCGGGCATGCCGAGCCGGGCGAGCCCGCGGGACACGAGCAGGCCGTCGCGCACCTCCTGCGCGAACAGAGAGGCCACGTCCAGCGCGCCGCCGGGCAGGGGCTTCGGCCACTCGGCGGCGGTGTAACGGCGACCGAGCGTGGCGTCCACGAGGGTCGTCGAGCCCTGCTGCATGCACGCGCCCAAGGCCAGGTGCGCGGCCAGGGCCGCGTGCGGCCGGTCCGAGAGTGCGGTCCGGATGACCCGGCCTGGCGCTTCTCCGGGGCCGCTCGCCTGCACCCGCTGCTTGATGGTCGGGCCGAGCCAGGTGACCTCCGTCGCGTAGCCGTCGGCGATGGGCACGGGCGAGAGCGTGGGCGTCCGCCCGGTGAGCCCGGCCAGGCAGGCCGACAGATCCGGCGCCGCCGGCAGGTCGCGCGTGCCCTCCGTCTGCCAGATGAGCGTGGGACCTTCGAGGGGGGGCGTGGCCTCGGCTCCCGGCGCGGCCGCGACACTTGCCGGGGCCGACACACCCGCGTCCGGTGGCGCCGGAGGCTCGTCCTCGACGGCCATGCGCCGATACACGGACGTCAGACCCAGCAGGGCCGCGAGCCCGAGCCACAGGGGGTACTGCGGTGAGCGCTCGGGGCGGCGGAGAGAGGGGCGCGCCATGCGGCGCTCAGTCTCCGCTGACGTTGGGGAACACACCCCGGTGCGGGTCGATGCCCCGCCCGATGAAGTTCCCGCCGGGCGTCAGATCCACGTGGTAGTGATTGTAGTGGGCGGCGTTGTAGTTCGGCGTCAGCACGATGTTGAAGATGCCACGAGTGAACATCTGCATCCCGAACTCGTACAGAAAGCGTCCCTTGGGGGTCTGCGGGTCGTCGCCGGGCTCCCAGTCGTCCTCGACGTTGTACGTCGTGCCATCGGAGGTCCGCAGCTCGTGGATGTCGATGGCCAGGCCGAGGCCGTGCATGCTGATGGAGTCCGAGCCGGCGATGACACGGCAGTTGTAGGTGCCGATGTGGACGAGCTCGACGACGTCCAGCTCGCGCAGGTACGCCGACAGATCGTCGAGCGCGATCGCCAGCTCGCAGCCCATGAACATCGGCGAGGGCTCGGCGCTGTCCACGTAGCGATAGTCCACGTCCCCCACGGGGCTGCGCAGCAACAGCGGGCCGACCAGATCACAGGTCAGCGCCGGGTTGTCGGCGGGGTGGTCATTGGGGTTGTCGGCCACGATGTACGACAGACCGCGGCGGTTCAGCTCGTCTGCGCAGGGGTTGTCACCGGGGGGATCGCCGGCCCCGGGGAGACAGACCTGGCGCTGCACGTCCGGCTGGTTGTAGCGCGGCGTGAGCCGGCAGCCGTACCCGGGCCGGCACCCTGTGGGGAACGCGCCGTAGTCGCACTGCTGCACACAGGCGCCGCTGCCCACCACGGGGCCCTCGACACAGAAGGTCGCCGAGGCGCCGGCCTGGTCGGGGCAGAACTGGTCACAGTCCCGACTGCAGGTGCCGTTGGGGAAGCCGTCGTCCGCACCGAGGCAGTAGCCGCCCTCGTAGGGGCAGTTGGCGTCGCCGGCGCAGCTCGCACCAATCCAGCCCACGTTGCCGGGGGCGTCGCCGGGGGGCACGTCCGGGGGCGGCGGCTCGCCTTCGGCGTCGGGGGGCGACGCGCCGGCGTCGGCCACGGGGGGCGGCACGCCGTCGTCCGGCGTGGGGAGCGGTGGTTCGTCTCCGCCGGTCGGGGGCGGGGTGTCACCGCCGGACGGGGGCGGGGTGTCACCGCCGGTCGGGGGCGGCCCGACGCTCGCGTCCGGTCGCGGTTTGGACACAGGGGGGCCGGCGAAGGCATCGACCCGGCCGTCGCCCATGCCGGTATCCAGCGGCTGAATCGTCTCGACCTCGGTGGCGGGATCGGCGTCGTCACCGCAAGCGGCGAGCGTGAGCGGCGACAGGGCGAGCAGGGCGAGCGCCGCGCATTTCATCGGGCGCCCCCCAGGAAGGCGGCCATGACCGTGGTCATCGCCGCGGGGTCGCGGCTGCCGCCCATCTCGCGGATCGAGTGCATCGAGAGCATGGGATTGCCCACGTCCACGGTGCGCACGCCCAGGCGTGAGGCCGAGATGGGGCCGATCGTCGTGCCGCAGGCCAGGTCCGGTCGGTTGACGAACTCCTGGAACCCCACACCGGCGTCGAGACACAGCGCGCGGAACAGCGCCGAGGTCTCCCCGTCCGTCGCGTAGCGCTGGTTCTCGTTCGTCTTGATCACGGGGCCGGCGTTCAGGCGGGGCATGTGTTCGCGGTCGTGCAGGTCCGGGTGGTGCGGGTGCACGGCGTGCGCCATGTCCGCGCTGATGAGCGCGCTGCGGGCGATGGCGCGGCTGCGCGCCTCGGCGCCGCCGGCCAGGTGCAGCAGGACGTCCTCCAGGAACGTGCCATCGGCGCCGCGGGCCGTACCGCTGCCGACCTCCTCGTGGTCGAAGAGCGCGATCACGGCGGTCTGCTCACCGGCCTGCGCCACCTGCAGCGCCGTCAGCGCGGCGTGACACATGGCCTGATTGTCCAGGCGTGCGGCGAACACGAAGGCGTCGTCCTGACCGCCCAGGGTGGCCGGCTGCGCGTCGAACAGACACAGATCGTGGCCGCGGATGCGCTCCGGCGAGGTGCCCACGGCCTCGGCCAGCCGGGCGTAGAGCGCGGCGCGGGGGTCGCCGTCGGCCGAGAGACCCACGATGGGGCCCAGGTGCTGGTGTTTGTTGAGCACCAGACCCTTGTCGTTCACCTCGCGGTCCATGTGGATCGCCAGGTTCGTGACCCGCGCCAGGGGGGCGTCCAGGCGCACGAGGTGGCGCTCCAGGCGGCCGTCCACGTCCACCATCACACGCCCGGCCAGGGCCAGGTCGCGGTCCGTCCAGGTGGCCAGCAGCACGCCGCCGTACACGTCGACGTCGTAGAGCAGGTAGCCCTCTTTGGACTTCGCCGGGCGCGGCTTCAAGCGCAGGTTGGGCGAGTCCGTGTGGGCGCCGACCAGCCGGAACCCGGCGTCGACCGGGGCGCGCCGGCCGCCGCGCCAGGCGATGAGCGAGCCATCGCCGCGAACACAGTAGCGGCGCGCCTCGGCCTCGAAGCCGTAGGCGTCCGTCTCCTGGACGCGGGTGAACCCCTGGGCCTCGAGCCGGCGCGCGGCCTCGGCGACACAGTGGTACGGGGTGGGGGATGCGTTGACGAAGTCGACGAGGTCGCGGGCGGTCTTCATGGCGGCGCAGCATACACCGCGGGCCGCCTCGACTGCATCGGATTGCGGCCCGGTCCGGTCGGGCGGTATATGGGCGCTGTGCGTACCCCACTCTCCACCAAGCTCGAACCCTTCGGCACGACCATCTTCAGTGAGATGACGCGCCTCGCCCTGGCCCACGGGGCCATCAACCTCGCCCAGGGTTTCCCCGACTTCGACGGTCCGCCGGAGATCATCGAGGCCGCCGTCGAGGCGCTGCGCGGCGGCGACAACCAGTACGCCCGCTCCCAGGGCCACCCGCGGCTGGTGCGCGCCCTCTCGAAGCGTTACGAGGACCTCTACGGTCTTCACTTCGACGCGATGACCGAGATCGGCGTCTTCAGCGGCTGCACCGAAGCCATCGCCTCGGCGATGCTGGGCATGCTGAACCCCGGCGACGAGGTCATCCTCTTCGAGCCCTACTACGACAGTTACCCGGTCTGCGTGACGATGGCCGGCGCGAAGGCGCGCTTCTGCACGCTTCGGGCGCCCGACTTCGCCTTCGAGCCGGCGGCCTTCGAGGCCCTGATCACGCCCCGCACCCGGCTCGTGCTGCTCAACACGCCGCACAACCCCACGGGCAAGGTCTTCACGCGGGACGAGCTGCTGGCCTTCGGCGAGATCTGCGCCCGCCACGACCTGCTGGTCATCGCGGACGAGGTCTACGAGCACCTGACCTACGACGAGCACGTGCACGTCCCCCTCGCCAGCATCCCCGGCCTGAAGGACCGCACCCTGACGCTGTCGAGCGCGGGCAAGACCTTCTCGCTCACGGGCTGGAAGATCGGCTGGAGCGCCGGCCCCGCCCCGATGGTGGCCGCCGCGCAGGCCGCGCACCAGTTCGTGACCTTCGCGACGGCCACGCCCCTGCAGGTCGGTGTCGCGGCGGCCCTCGAGCGCCTCGACCCGGACTTCTACGTCCGCCTGCGCGCCGAATACACCGAGCGTCGACGCACGCTGGTGGACACCCTGCGCGACACGGGTTTCCGCGTCCGCGCGCCGCAGGGCACGTACTTCGTGCTCTGCGAGTTCGGCGACCTCTTCACCGGCGACGACCGCGCCTTCACACGGCACCTCGTCGAGCACATCGGCATCGCCGCCATCCCGCCCAGCGTCTTCTACGGGGACTCCGACGACGGTCGCCGCCTCGTCCGCTTCGCCTTCTGCAAGCGCCCCGAGACCCTGGCAGAGGCCGCGCGCCGCCTCGAGAAACTGCGCCCGGCGGGCGGGGGGGCGGCGTCATGACGCTCGTGCAGGGCGTTCAGATGGATCTGGCCTGGGAGGATCCGCCCGAGAACTTCCGACGCGCCGAGGCGCACGTCGCCCGGGCGGTCGAGGCCGGCGCGAAGCTCGTTGCGCTGCCGGAGATGTTCGCCACGGGGTTCTCGATGCAGGCCGAGGCCATGGCCGCCCACGCGGACGTGACCGTCGACTTCCTGTCTTCGCTCGCCCGGCGCCATGGCATCCATGTCATCGGGGGATTTGCCGACCCGTGTCCGGTTCTGCCCCGGAACGCGGCGGGTGTGTTCGGGCCGGACGGCCAGGAGCTGGGCCGGTATCACAAGATTCACCCGTTCTCCCTGGCGCGGGAGCACGAGCACTTCGAGGGCGGCGAGCGGCTCGTGACCTTCGACGTCG
>CAINDO010000231.1 GCA_903847385.1 uncultured Myxococcales bacterium | reverse complement strand
CTGGCGGCGGTCAGACCCCCGACGCGGCCCTGCCCCCCACCGAGGACGCCGACGACGACGGCGTGGTCAACGGCGTGGACAACTGCCCCGTCGTGGCCAACAACAACCAGGGTGATCGCGACGCCGACGGCCTCGGCGACGCCTGCGATCCCTGCCCGGACCTGAGCGACCCCAGCGGCGATCCCGCGGCCTGCGCGCCGGAGTGCGAGGTCGGCGTGACCGAGCGGCGCCCCTGCCCGGACGGCGTGAACACCGAGTCGCGCGAGTGCGCGGCGAGCCTTTGGGGGCCCTGGTCGGGCTGCCCCACGGAGTGCGTGCCGGGCACGCGGGAGTCGCGGGCCTGCGCCGATGCCCCGGCCATCTCCCAGAGCCGGGACTGCGACGCCGCGGGGGCCTGGGGCACCTGGACCGAGTGCGTGACGCAGTGCGAGCCCGGGGCCGTGCAGACGCGGGCGTGCGAGGGCGCGCCGGCGGTCGAGCAGCAGCGCGCGTGCCAGGGCGGTCTGTGGGGCGAGTGGTCGCCCTGCAACGTCGAGTGCGCGCCGGGGGACGTCGAGGCGCGCGCCTGCGCCGACGCGCCGGCCGTGCTCCAGGAGCGCGCCTGCCTGGACGGCCTGTGGGGCGAGTGGACCCCCTGCGAGGCGCAGTGCGCGCCCGGGACGATCCAGGAGCGCGCCTGCGACGGCGCCCCGGCGGTGCGACAGTCCCGAACCTGCCTGGACGGCCTCTGGGGCGACTGGTCGCTGTGCGCGCCGGACTGCGTGCCCGGTGAGGTCGAGGAGCGCGCGTGCGAGGGCGCGCCGGCCGTGCGCCAGGCGCGCGCGTGCATCGACGGTCTGTGGGACCAGTGGAGCGAGTGCGTGCCCGAGTGCGCGCCCGGGACGAGCGAGTCGCGGGCCTGCCAGGTCGGGCAGCGCGCCGGGCAACAGACGCGGGCCTGCGCGGGCGGCCTTTGGGACGCCTGGGGCGTGTGCATCCCCGATCCGGACTGCGTGGCGGGGCAGGTGCAGGAGCGCGCGTGCGGCCTGAACGGGCGCGGCGGGCAACAGCGCGTCTGCGTCAACGGCAGCTACGGGGACTGGATCGAGTGCTTCGACCAGGACGTATGTGTCGACGGCGCCACCCAGTCGCGGGCCTGTGTCGGCGTGTTGGCCAACCAGGTCTCGACCTGCGTGGCGGGGCAGTGGGGCGCCTACTCGGTCTGCCCGCCGCCCGGGCCCTGCGACACGCCCGACGACTTCATTCAGATCGACCAGGTGGACTGGCGGCGATTCTTCGTCGACACGCGCGGGGGCGACAGCGTTTTCAACACGAGCTGCGTCGCCTTGAACACCGGCCCGGAGCGGCTCTATCACATCGACGTCGCCGAGGCCGGATGGTACCGCTTCTCCACCACGGGCGCGGGCTTCGACGTCGTCCTCTACCTCCGCTCGGACTGCCGTGACGCCGGGAGCGAGGTCGTCTGCAACGACGACGGCGTGCAAGGTACGAATTCGGACTTCCTGGTCGAGCTGAACGTCGGGACCTACTGGCTCGTGGTCGACGGCTTTCAGAATCAAGCGGGCGTGGCGCAGGTGGACATCCGGCCCCAGGGTCCCCCCGAGGGCTGCGCTGCGGACGGCGACGACCAGGCGCCGGGCGGCACGGTCGTCGACTTCGCGGCTTTTCCTGCGTTTTCCGGGCGTGCGCTGTGCCCGCCTGCCGATCGGACCGATCGATACACGTTCAATGTGCCGACCCCGGGCCTGGCCTTTGCCGACATTCGGGCCCGCCCGCCCGCGGTGGGGGGCACCGCGACCGCCGGCTTCTATCGCGGCGGCGGTGGGGTCGGGGGTGCCGCGACCGGCAACGACGCGATGGAGGTGCGCGCCTACCTGCCCCTGAGCGGGGACTACGACTTCCGCGTGTCGAACTTCGATCTCGCCGGGCAGTACGGCTACGACCTCCTGCTCCGGTGGTCGCCCTCGATCAGCTGCGAGGCCAACAACCGGCCCGGATGCATCTGGTGCGAGGACATCAACGAGCCCAACAACACGATCGATCAGCCGACGCCCCTCGCCCTGAACAATCAGATCGGACCCGTCGGCGTCTGCGGCTCGGACTTCGACTTCTACCGGGTCAACCTGGTCGGCGGTCGGGACGTGAACGTGACCGTCTCCATCCACGCCATGCTGGGCGACATGACCGTGCTGCTCGTCTCGCAGGCCGGGCAGGCCATCCAGACGAACCTCGTTCGCAACGGCCTCGATTACACCTACACGGCGCGGGTGCCGGCCAACGGCAACTACTTCGTCAACATCCGGGCGAACCCGGGCGAGGCGGGGTACTCCCTGCGGGTGACGCAGCCCTGACGCTTTCCGGCGGGAGTGACGTTTTTTGTCACTCCGCGGGCGGTCTGACGGCTCGAAGAACGCCGGATTCGGCGGGATGTCGTCGTGGCACGCGCGATGCAACGTGTCCTCGCAGGGTCGGCAAACCACCTGGAGGTTCCGTATGCGCGTTCGTTGCCATTGTGCGGCGTGGGTCGTCGTGTGTTTCGTGTGGGCGTGCGAGGGCACGTCGGATGCGGGGCAGCAGGTGCCGGACGCGCAGGCCGTGTCTCCGGACGCAGGCGGCGCGCCCGCGCCGGACGCCGGGCTGACCGAGGAGACGCTCCCGCTGACCGCCGGCGAGGCGTTCCGCTGGCTCGACCCCGCGCCGACGTGGCGCGAGTTCAGTTTCGAGGTGGGTCGGGGCTGCGAGGGGATCGTGCTCCCACCCGCCGGACCGGCGCTCGAACCCATCGCGCTCCCACCGCCGGCCCGCGTGGAGCTCCGCCTCGTCGCCGAGGGCGCGCCGATCACGATGCCGGCGGCGGTCATGCTCGTGGGCCGCGGGCCCCTGGCCGACTGGGCGGGCCCGCCGTGGCGGCCGGGGCGTGTGTTCCCCAGCGCCGCAGAGCCCACCCCCGAGGGCGCGCGCTGGCAACAGACGATCCAGCCCGGGCGCTACGATGTGTTCGTTCGGCCGAACCTGGGACTGGACCTGACCGGTGGCGCCGGCGGCTGGCTGCGGGTGGCGGAGGACCGGCCGCTCGCCGACGGCGCGGTCGTCGATCTGACCGTGCCGATGCGCGCGCTCGACGTCGAGGTCGAGGTCGAGATCGAGACGGCCGGCGGGGCCCAGGCGCCGCTGCGACTCGGTTGGCTCGCGGGCCCGGCCGATGCCATCGAGACCCGCAGTGACGGCGCACTCGACGCGCCGGGCACGTTCACGTTTCGCAGCCCGCCGGCGCGCGGCCTGCTGACGTACGGCGGTGCCACCGGGGTCGGCGCCCCCGTGATCGGCGACGTCCTGATCGACCCCGTGGACGTGGTCGCGGGGGACACGGCCGTGTCGGCGACGGTGGCGCTCTCGCCCCTCGAGCTGGAGATCGACGCGGCGGCGTTGCCCGGGCGATTGCAGGACGCCTCCGTGGAGATCGTGCGTGACCTGGGTCGCTCCGGCGGGACCGAGGGCGCCACGGCGGCGCAGGTCGCTCTGGACGACTCGCTCCGCGCCACGGTGCAGATGGGGGCGCCCGGTCCCGTGCATCTGTCCGTGTCCGGCACGCTCGTCGACGAGCGCGGCGCCTCGCGGCCGGTGAGGATGTCCTGGCGCGGCGTGCCCCTTCGGCCGGGGATTCGCGCCCGCCTCGCGCCCGAGAGGGCGACGCTGACCGGGCGGCTCATCGGCCTGACGCCGGCGGAGCTGGCCGACCCGGGGCTCCGTGTGTTCCTGCGCCAGGGCAACCAGGACCATGCCATCACACGCGCGCCGGGCGCCGATGTGTTCACGTTCGAGGGGTTCCCCGGCGAATACACCCTGGAGGTCGACTGGAGCGGACGGCCTGCGGCCGAGCAAGCGGCACGCCTGCACTTCCAGCTCGTGTCGGACGCCGAGGCGGAGTTCGACCTTCGCCCGGGCCTCATCCTGGCCGAGCCGCCGCTGCCTGCGGGCGCCGCGCTCACCGTCGACGGGCACGCCTGGGACCCCGCGGCGAGCGGGGTGGGCTGGGTGGTCGCGCCGGGGACCTATCACATCGGCTGGCGCGCCGACGGGGCGAACACGGCGCGTCGGTCCGTCGCCGACTGGACGCTGACCCTGCGCCCGGGCGAGACCGTGACCGTGCACCCCGACCCCGCGGTCGCCGAGGCGCGCGTCGACCTCGCCCCCGGGGCGGCCGCCGTCCCGATGAGCGTGGACGTGCGCGGCCTGCAGACCGGCGCGGCGGCGGGCGCCGGCGTGGTCGTCGAGCCCGGCGCGGACGTCGCCGTGCTGCCCGTCGGCGCCGGCCCCCAGCG
>CAINDO010000230.1 GCA_903847385.1 uncultured Myxococcales bacterium | reverse complement strand
TCGTCGAACTGGGCGTTCATCGCGGCCAGACACTCGTCCGCGAGCCGCTTGATCGCGCGCAGCGGATGACCCTTCGGCACTCGGTCGTCGAGCGTGCCCGAGAGCAACATCGACGGTTGGGCAGTGATTCGTCCTCGCATGGGCGTAAGAGATCATGCCCGCGGGCGGATGTCGATCCTCGTCGGCGAGGGCGGCGGGTTTTTCAGCAACCTGCTAGAGGCAAGAGTCTTCGTCCGTTTCACGCCGCCAAAGCCAATGCCACTCTCGTGGGCCCAGGCAGCGGTGCGCCGCTTCGAGCAGTTCGTGGCGTTTGGCACTCGCTGGCCCTGCACAGCAACGGAGGAAGTAGCGCGGCCAATACGGGTAGGGAACGACCGGGACGATGTCGATGTGCCGGTACACCGGCGGCGCTTCGGGGTCACGGGAAACGATTCGCGCCCTCTTCCCCTGTTCTGGCCAGCACGGCGTCCACATTCCCTGGCGGTCCTTGTGGAACATTGGTTCGCGGCGTTTCCTCGGTTTGCTCCGGTGTTCGATCTCATGACCTCACTCACCTATGCCGAGCCAAGATTCGCCGACGCCCAGTTTCTTATTCTTACACAGGCAGCCGAAAGCCTTCATCGACGCATGATGCCAGGGCTCTATGTGCAGCCCAGCGAATACGATGCCATTCGCACCGCAGTTGTGAAGAGCATTCCCGAGACAGTTTCGGATTCTCATCGGCAGAGCCTCAGGAGCCGAATTCAGTTTGGAAACGAGTACTCGTTCCGCCAAAGACTGCGAGAACTGGTCAACGGCGTCGCAGACGACCGCCTGCGGGCACTTATTGCGTCAGATCCGGCCAAGTTCATCGGTGACGTCGTCGATACCCGGAATTATCTAGTACACTATCCGGAACCACCGACCGACGGCGGCGGGTCCCACATCGGCCCTCGAGCGGGAGGCGTCGCGATCTTTGGGCTCGCAGAGAGATTGAGGGCACTAATAACATACCACATACTCGTGAGCATACTGCAGTTTCCCGTCGACGAGGCGGCCCGCGCAGTCCGGACCAACCAGGAACTCTGCACGGGGATGCAATACTACCGGAGCAAAGCCTGATGGCCAACCTGCTCCACAGGGAAGTGTTGGCTTGCGGCGACGGCCCGGTGTTGGGGCAACGCCCGTCCGGACCAGAGATGATCGTTAGTCCGGTAGCAGGCGAGCTACGTGGCACCGGGTGGTCGTCGCGCGCGATGCGGCCGTCCGTTCTTTCGGCCGGTCCGTCGAGGGGGCTAACATATCGCTGCGAGCGCCGTGGTGCCGCAAGACGTCGTGGAGCGAGACATCGTAGAGGGCGCCCGCCGCCACGGCTGAGCGGCACATTCGGTGAGCACCAGGAAACCCATGATTTGCTTTGAAGTGAAGAAGAACGGGGAACGGGTCTGCGTCGCCGGAGTGGACTCGGAGTGCGTTCTCAGCACGATCGTGAACTACATCAACGTCACAGATCCTGGCCCGACGACCCGCAGAGTCCTCGACGTGTATGTTGGAGGCCTCAACACGGCATCGCAGCAGCACCTCAAATGGGCAACAGTCGATCTCGTGGTCGGCGACCGTGTCGAGGTCTCGATCGTCGAGTCGGAGAAGGCCGATCCTCCAACTTGGTCGGCCCCGCCACGCCCGCCCGCGCAGGAGGCCACGGAGGTCCTGGGGCGCCTTCGGGCACGACGGAAAGCCCTCAATCGCGAACTCAAGCAACTCGACCGTGACGAGGCTCGCTACCTGAAGACGCTCGCGGCCGAAAAGAAGCGCGCAAAGACCAAGAAGCCTTGAGGTTGTGCAGCGAACGGCCCTTGCGGTGAGTGGGGCTGTGGCCCCGCATCAAACCCCCACCTTCCCCCCGCCCCGCACCTTCCCCCAGATCCCCGTCGCCAGCTTCACCACCGCCAACACGGCCCCGCCGCACAGCACCCCGAACAGACCCGTCAGCAGCGGGCCGCCGACGGCCTGGACCACTGGCCCGGTGTCCGCGACGAGGTGGTGCATGGCCGGCTCCACGCCGGGCACGCCGTGGGCCAGGATGCCGCCGCCGACGAGGAACATGGCCACGGTGCCGGCGAGGGTCAGGCCCTTCATGAGCCAGGGGGTGACGGTGATGAGCACCTGGCCGAGCGCGCGCAGGGGCGCGGAGGCCGTGCCGCGCGGTCGGGCGAGCCAGAGGCCGATGTCGTCGAGCTTCACGATGGCGGCGACCAGGCCGTAGACGCCGACCGTCATCACCACGCCGATGGCCGAGAGCACGGCGATCTGTTTGGCGATGGGGGCGTCGGCCACGGTGCCCAGGCTGATGACGATGATCTCGGCCGACAGGATGAAGTCGGTGCGGACGGCGCCGCTGATCTTGTCCTTCTCGAAGTCGACCATGTCGACCTGGGGGTCGACGAGGGCTTCAATCAAGTCCTCGCGCTCGGAGGCCTCTTCGTGGTCGCTGTGCAGGAGCTTGTGGGCGACCTTCTCGAAGCCCTCGTAACCGAGGAACGCGCCGCCGATCATCAGCAGCGGCACGATGGCCCACGGGATGAACGCGCTGATGACCAGCGCCGAGGGCACCAGGATGAGCTTGTTGCGGAACGAGCCCTTGGCCACGGCCCAGACCACGGGCAGCTCGCGCTCGGCGCTGACGCCGGCGACCTGCTCGGCGTTGAGGGCCAGGTCGTCGCCGAGCACGCCGGCCGTCTTCTTGGCCGCGACCTTGGTCATCAGGGCCACGTCGTCCAGGATCGCGGCGATGTCGTCGAGCAGGGTGAGCAGGCTGGCGCCGGCCATGGGAACTCCGTGTGGGTTTACGCGGGGGGCATGGAATCATATCTTCGCGCGACATGCGCAAGATCCAGTCGTCGATCGCCCTGGTCCTCGTCGTCGCGCTCGCGGCCTGCGGGGAGGCCACGTCCTCGGACGCGGCCCTGAACGCGGACGCCGCCGCGACGGGAGGGGCTGCATCCGATGCCGCAGCGACCGAAGCGGATGCGCAGGCCGTGCCGAACGGGGCTGACGCGGTCACGGCGCCCGCGGGGTGCCTGGGCGCGGTCGCGCGGGTGGGGGACCTGGAGATCTTCGCCTACGAGGCGAGCCGCGCGGACGCGACGGGAGAGGCCGCCGGGGCCGACTCGACGGCGGCCTGCAGCCGCGCCGGGGTGCTGCCCTGGGCGGACGCGACGCTGCCCGAGGCGCGCGCGGCCTGCGCGGCGTCCGGGTTTGCGCTCTGCGCGGGCGCGGACTGGCTCGCGGTCTGCGGAGGCGAGGAACATCGCCTGTTTCCCTACGGTGCCACACATCGCCCCGCGGCCTGCAACGACCACGTGGGGGGCAGTTCGGCGCTGGAGCCCACGGGCGCCCGGGCCGACTGCCGCACGCCCGAGGGTGTGTTCGACCTCTCGGGCAACCTGGCCGAGATGACCGAGGACGCGATGAAACGCGGCGGCTCATTCCGCGTGAACGCCGTGATGTACCAGTCCGAATACGCCCAGTGCGACGCGCAGTTGCGCGTGTTCGAGGGCGTGCACTCGGACGAGGTCGGGTTCCGCTGCTGCCGCCGCCCGTGAACGGCGCGCGACGCCTCGCCACGCTCTGCGGCGTGGGCGCGCTGCTGCTCTGGTCCACGCTGGCGGTGCTGGCGACCACGACGGGGCCGATCCCGCCGTTTCAGCTCACGGCCGTGACCTTCGCCGCGGGCGGGGCGCTGGGGCTGGCGGTGCACGGCGCGCGGGGCGGTCGGGCGGGGCTGCGACGCGCGCTGATTCAGCCGCCGCGGGCCTGGGCCGTCGGCGTCGGCGGGCTGTTCGGTTACCACGTGCTGTACTTCGCCGCCCTGCGGCGCGCGCCCGCGGCCGAGGCGGGGCTCTTCAACTACCTGTGGCCGCTGCTGCTGGTGCTGGGGGCCGCGCTGGCGCCCGGCGAGCGGCTGCGCCCGGGGCACGTGCTGGGCGCGCTGCTCGGCTTCTCGGGTGTGGGCCTTCTGCTGGGCGGGCCGGCGCTCGATACACTCGACGCCACCCGCCTCACGGGGGACGCGCTGGCGCTCGCGGGGGCGTTCGTGTGGGCGGCCTACTCGCTGGCGTCGCGGCGCTTCGGAGACGTCCCCACGGAGTCGGTGAGCGCGTTCTCGCTGGCCACGGGGCTGCTCGCGCTGGCCGTGCACCTCGCGCTCGAGGCGCCCTGCTGGCCGGCGGACGCGGGTCAGTGGGCGGCGCTGACGGCGCTGGCGCTGGGGCCGGCGGGTGTGTCGTTCCTGCTGTGGGACCGCGGCATGAAGGCCGGCGACCTGCCACTGCTGGCGGCGCTGGCCTATGGGACCCCCGTGGCGTCGACGGCCCTGCTCGTGGCCGCCGGGCGGACGGAGCCGAGCGCACATCTGCTCGGGGCGTGCGCGCTGATCGTCTTCGGAGCGGTGGTCGCCGGGCGGGCCGGGCGGCCCGGGCGATCCCCTCAGTCTTCCGGGTCGAGCACCCGCGCGTAACCGGGCAGGCCCCAGTGGCGCCACTCCTCGCGGGCGCTGTAGGCGAGCTTGACGCGGTGGTCGTTGGTCAAGCGCAGGAGGTCCGGGCGGGCCGCCAGCCAATCGGCCTCGTCGGCCGTGCCCGCGTGTACGGCGTGGAAGTCCGGCGCGGGGCAGCCCATGGACACCCAGGCGGCGAGCCAGGCGCGCCATACGGCGCGGCGCTGGACGCGAGTGGCCTCGGCGCCTTGGGGGGCGGCGGTGGTGAGCACCCGGAGCGCGTGGACGCCCGTGACCAGGTGCAGGGCGGTGAACTCGCGGCAGCCCAGGTACACGGCGAGCGAGGCCTCGGCGAGCGCGGCGGGGCTCAGGGCGGCGTCCGAGGGCGCGGCGGGGCCGTCGGCGTAGGCCTCGAAGCCCGGCGTGGCCGCGGCAGCGTGCAGGTCGGCGATGATGGTGCCCTCGCCGGGGCTGCAGGCGAGCGCGGGGTCGGCCATCGCGGCGTCCAGCACGGCGCGCAGGTCGTCGTTGGCCGGGGCCGGGCCGGGCGATGCCGGGGCGCCCAGCGCGAACACCCCATCGGACCAGGCGGCGAGGGCGCGGGCGCGCTCGGCGTCGTGGCCCGACAGCCAGGCGTGGGACAGGCGGATCAGGCCGTGAAACGCCCCGGCCTGGGGTGAGCGCAGCAGCTCGGGGAGCGCCTCGGCCAGCACGCGCTCGGCGCCCCGTGCGGCGATGGCCTGCTCGAACGCCGCGACGCGTGCGCGCTCGTCGGGGTCCATCGGCACCACGCGCCCGGCCCAGTGGGCGCGGTGGCGGTCCAGGCATGCGGCGTCGCCCCCGAGCTCCGCCGCGGCGTGGAGCGCCATGGGCAGGTGGTTGGACAACGCCATGCCGCGCCACGGGTACAGCGCGGCGTCGGACAGGCCGGCGTCCAGGGCGGCGGCGAGGAGTGTACGCTGCATAGGCATGCGCGCAGGATAGCCCTGAATCGAGCGCGTCAGAAGCTCGCGTCGGTGGTCAGATACATCGCGTGTTCGGCCTTCAGGTCGCCTTCGTCGGTGATACCGCGCAGACCCTGCATCAGCTCGCCGGGCAGGAAGACGCCATACAGGAGCCCGACGCTCAGCCCGGGCATCGCCTTCCAATCTGCGCGAGCGTCGACTTCCTGCCCGAAGGCGCGGGCGTCGTCCGGGCCGTCGTCCATCGACCGGAACAGGTGCCACGCCACAGTCGTCGTCAGACCCTTCACCGGGCTCAGGCCGGCCCGGGCGCCGGCGTCGAGCAGGCCGAGGCCCCCGGCGTCCTTGGGCAGGGCGAGGAAGTAGTCCAGCTCACCGTAGAATCCGTGGTTGGTGGCGTACAGGGTGTCGAAGACCTTCTCCGGGTGCCCGGACTTGCCGGACAGGGCATCGGCGAAGAGCTGCACGGTCGGGGCGAGGTCCCCGCCCAAATCGTAGCCGGCCCTGAGCCCCGCCATCCACGCACCCAGGCTCTCGGTCGCGGGCTTGCCATCGCCATCGATGTCCAGCTCCATCGAGCCGACCTGGCCGTAGGCTTCGATGCTGCCGGTGAAGCCGCCCGCGGCGAGTTGGGCGATGAGTCCGGCCGTGTGCCTGAACTCCTCGATGGCGTCGTTCTTGCGGACGAGGTAGCTGCCGGCCAGCTCGAACGATTCGTTCAGCTTCCCGTGCGCGTGCAGTCCGCCGAAGAGCACGTCGTCGGTGGCCGGCTGGTCGAAGTGCGCGTCGATGTTGCCCTTGTGTGCGGACTCTCGAATCACGGCGAGGAAGACATCGGCATCGAGCGTCTCGGTCTTCAGCATGAGCCGCCCGGCATCGAAAGACTGGCCGGTCTGCCGCCAGTTGACCGCGCCGACGAGGCGCTGGTTGTCGAAGGCCAGCTCCTGTCGGCCGAGCCGAAGCGTCGCCAGCGTCCCCAACGGGACGCTGACATGCGCCTGGTGGGCGTCGATGGCGTTTCCGTCCGCGTCGTTGAGCGGATGATCCTCCTCGCCCCATGCGCGCACGTCCTGCAACTGGACGACGACGGCGAGACCCGACTCCGCCCGCAGCTCCACGCCCAGGCGGGCCCGCTGAGTGACGTAGACCTGGTCGGCCTTCGTTGCGTCCACGAAGTCGCGTCCGGTATGCGCGACCACGCGGGGGCGCAGTTGTGCATCGAGGGTCAAGCTGGTGCCCCCCGAAAGGGCAACCAGCGGGTGCGCGGAGATCGACGCCGGAGGCGGCATGGGCGCTGCCGCCGGCGCAGACGACTGCACAGGTGCGGGGGGGGCCAACGGAGCCGAGAGCTCTCTACCGGGTGGGGTCTCTACGGTGGCGGGTTCAACGGTAGGTGGCACCTCTGTGGAGAACGCGGCCGAGGAGAAGGAGAGCACGGTCGCGATGGTGACACCGGTACTCGAGACAGGAAGGTGGTTCATGGAGGCCCCTTGAAGGTTTGGCTCGTGGCCGACACACAGTCTGCACCGGCCATGCCGCACGCCCTTCTTGGCGCGGTGATATGCGCGTTACCGGATCGGAATATCCATTAAGAATGGCGTGGCCGATTCGTAACGTTCTCATGGTGCCTCGCTCTGGAGCATCAACGGATTTTCCGATCTATTGAGATGGCCTGGCTCTTGCAGTCCGCTCCCCCATGCCCGAACCCGATGCGCGTGCTCCCGAACTCGACCGTCGCTGGCGCCTGGCCCGGGCCGCAGCGCTTGCCGGGGTCCTCGGGCCCGGGGTCGATCCCTTCGCGGACGAGGCCTGGGCCATCGAGCTCGCGATGTCCGCCGCGCGGGATGCGGTCCTGCGACGGACTTACGACCACGGACTCCGGCTCGGACGAGGCTTCGTTCGATTTCACGGGGGACCGGTTCCCGGGACCTCGCTCGGGGCGTTGCTCGGCGGATTGACCAGCCCTTGCCTTCGTGGAACGTGGACTTTCGCCGAGACCGGTGATGCGCTCCTCCTCGCCCGGCCGGCCTGCCCGGGCGTCACCGCCAATACGTGCGACTACTGGCGGGAGGCCGTTGCCGGCTTGGTCCACGGCCTCACCGAGGGCCTCGGTCACGTGCGACACGCCTCGGCCGCCGGCGGGGTGGAGACCTGCCTGGACGTCGTCCACGGCGCTCCCGAAGGCCGCTGGCGGTTCGCAGCGATCGAGCCTGCGCTCGCCGAGGCCCTCGTCGCCGCGCAGGCAGCCCTCCGGCTCTTGGCGCCGGACGTGAATGTACGGTTCCTCGGAGTTCTCGAGGGGGTCGTTCAGTTCGAGCGACAGGGCGAGGGCTGTGGCACCGAGCCCGGCGCCGACTCCGACCAGGAATCATTCGAACGCGTGCTCGGCCGATTCGCGCCCGGCATGCGATTTCAGGACGTCTCGCCGCGTGCCGTGCTCGACCGCGCCGCGGATGCCACGCCCACGACCCCATGAAGACGGGAGATACACAGGTGGGAAACGGAACCGAAAATCCCGAACTCGGCCGACGCAGGTTTCTTCAGGGCCTCCTGGGCGCGGGGGTGGCCGCGACGACCGCTCCGGCCTTTGCCGGAGCGCTGCGATACTTGCAGCCGACGCACGTGGAGAACCCGCTCGCGCACTATCCCAACCGGGACTGGGAGCGGGCTTACCGGAACATCTTCAAGGCGGACTCCACGTTCGTCTTTCTCTGCGCACCCAATGACACGCACAACTGCCTTCTGCGCGGGTATGTGAAGAACGGGGTCGTCACCCGCATCGGCCCGACCTACGGATACGGAAAGGCCGAGGACCTCTACGGCAACCGGGCCTCGCACCGATGGGATCCGCGCATCTGCCAGAAGGGCCTCGCGCTGGTTCGCCGCATCTACGGCGACCGCCGCGTGAAGGCGCCGATGGTGCGCCGAGGATTCAAGGCGTGGGTCGACGCGGGCTTCCCCCGAGACCCGGCGACGGGACGCCCCGACGCCAAGTACTTCGAGCGCGGCAAAGACAAGTGGCTGCGGGTCACCTGGGAAGAGGCTTATGCGTACTCGGCCAAGGCGATGGAGAACATCGCCCGCACCTACTCCGGTGAGGCCGGCCAGAAACTCCTGCACGCGCAGGGGTACGACCCGGCCATGGTCGAGGCGACCGAGGGCGCCGGCGTTCAGACCATCAAGCTGCGCGGCGGCATGGCCTTCCTGGGCGCGACCCGCATCTTCGGGCTCTATCGGTTCGCCAACACGATGGCACTGGCCGATGCGAAGATCCGAGGCGTGGGCCCGGACAAGGCCATTGGAGCGCGCGGGTGGGACAGCTACAGTTGGCACACCGACCTGCCGCCGGGGCACCCGATGGTCACGGGCGCACAGACCAACGACTTCGATCTGTTCGCCGTCGACCAATCCAAGCTCGCCCTGGTCTGGGGCATGAACTGGATCACCACCAAGATGCCGGACTCGCACTGGTTGACCGAGGCCCGCCTCAAGGGGACCAAGGTCGTGGCGATCACGGTCGAATACAGCGCGACCGCGTCGAAGGCGGACGAGGTCGTCGTGATTCGCCCGGGCACGGACCCGGCGTTCGCGCTGGCGCTCGCACAAGTCATCATCTCGAAGAAGCTGTTCGATGCGAAGTGGGTCTGCCGCAACACCGATCTGCCCTTCCTCGTGCGGATGGACACGCTCCAGCCGCTGCGCCCAGACGAGGTCCTGGTCGGCTACAAGAACGGCCGGCCGGCGAACATGATCTGGCTGAAGCCGGGCGAGAAGGCGGCACCCGCGACCGCTCAGCGCGGCCAGGTCGGTCCCGAGTCCCTGTCCGGAGACTTTCAGCCGTCGGTCATCGCCGCTGGAAAGAAGCTGGTCGCCGTCACTCGCGACGACTGGGGTCCCGCGTTCGACAAACTCGGCGCCAAACCCGATCTGCGCGCGCAGATGACCGTGGAACTCCGCGATGGCAAGAAGGTCGAGGTCCGGACGGTCTTCGGTCTGATGGAGCAGTACCTCAACGCGAACCTGACGCCAGCCAAGGCGGAGAGCGTCACGGGCGCGCCGGCGAAGGCGATCGTCAGTCTCGCGCAACAAATCGCCCGCAACCCAGAGGCCACCCTCTTCGCCGTGGGCATGGGTCCGAATCAGTTCTTCAACTCGGATCTCAAGGACCGTGCGATCTTCCTGGTCGCCGCGCTCACCCGCAACCTCGGATTCGCAGGCGGCAACGTCGGAAGCTACGCCGGCAACTATCGGGCCGCCCTCTTCAACGGCTTGCCGACCTTCAGCATGGAGGACCCGTTCAATCTGCAGTTGGACCCCGCCGGCAAGGCGACGGTCAAGAAGTACCTGCACTACGAGTCGCTCCACTACTACAACTACGGGGACCGGCCTCTGCGGGTCGGCGACCATCTGTTCACTGGCAAGGGCCACCTGCCAACGCCCACGAAGGCGATGTGGCTCAACAACTCCAACTCCGTGATCGGCAACGTGAAGTGGCACTACGACGTGGTCCACAACACGCTGCCGAAGATCGAGTTCATCGCCTACGCAGACTGGTGGTGGACGGGGTCGTGCGAGTACTCGGATGTGGTCTTCGCCTGTGACTCCTGGGCCGAGTTCAAGCACCCGGACATGACGGCCTCCTGCACCAACCCGTTCCTGCAGATGTACCCGACCACGCCCCTCAAGCGCGTTTATGACACGAAGAGCGACGTCGAGATCATCGCTGGGGTTTCCAAGGCGCTCGGCGTCCTGATGAACGAGCCCCGCTTCGCCGACGCCTGGAAATTCGTCGAGACGAACCAGGTCGAGGCGTGGCTGCAGCGAATCGTCGACACCAGCGGACCGACCAAGGGCTACAAGGTCTCGGAACTGTTGCAGAAGGCCGCCGAGGGTGTGCCCGCGTTGATGAACAACCGGACCTACCCCCGGGCGTCGTCCTTCGAACAGCAGCAAGGAGAGCAGCCCTGGCACACCAAGTCGGGTCGGCTGGAGTTCTATCGCTTCGAACCCGAGTTCGTGGAGGCCGGAGAGAACCTGGTCGTGTACCGCGAGCCCGTGGACTCCACGTTCCACGAGCCCAACGTGATCCTGGGTGAGAAACACCCGGCGATGCGACCCACGCAACCCGAGGGCTACGGCCTGAGGTCGAGCGATCTCGGGACGGAGACGCGGCAGGTCCGCAACGTGATGCGCACGGCCGAGGAGATCAAGTCGTCGAAACATCCGCTGATGGCCAAGGGGTTCACTCACATCTATCACACGCCGAAGTACCGCCACGGCGCCCATACAACGCCCGTGGACACCGACTTCACAGGTGTGTTCTTCGGGCCGTTCGGTGACGTGTACCGGCACGACAAGCGAATGCCCTCCATCACCGAGGGCTACGTCGATCTCAATCCGGCCGACGGCCGCGCGCTCGGACTGGACGATGGCGACTACGTGTACATCGACGCGGATCCCGAGGACCGGCCTTACCGCGGCGCGAAACCGGGCACCCCGCAATACAAGATGTCGCGGTTGCTCCTTCGGGTGCGCTTCTATCCGGGCACACCACGGAACGTCGCCCGGACGTGGCACAACATGTACGGCGCGTCGTTCGGCAGCGTCGAGGGTCACGAGACTCGTGCCGACGGCCTCGCAAAGAACCCCGAGACGAACTACCAGGCCATGTATCGGTACGGGAGCCATCAAAGCGCGACGCGCGCCTGGCTCAAGCCGACGCTGATGACGGAGACGCTGGTGCACAAGGACATGTTCGGTCAGATGATGGCGAAGGGCTTCGCGCCCGACATCCACTGCCCGGTTGGCGCGCCGCGCGAAGCCTTCGTCCGCATCACGAAGGCGGAGCAGGGCGGCCTCGGTGGCGTCGGCGTCTGGCGTCCGGCGTCCCTCGGCTACCGACCGACCTACGAGAACGAGTCCATGAAGACCTATCTGTCCGGCCGCTACATCCGCGGTCGCAAGTAGTCCGGCCGAATCCAGAGACCCGAGGAGGAACACCGTATGTCCAAGGTGAAGAACTGGCATCTCGGCCGCGAGATGGAGTATCCCTACGAGGAGAGTCGCCCCAAGAAGCAGTGGGCCATCGTCTTCGACCTGAACAAGTGCATCGCCTGTCAAACCTGCAGTCTGGCCTGCAAGACGACCTGGACCAGCGGCAAGGGCCAGGAGTACATGTTCTGGAACAATGTCGAGACGAAGCCCTACGGCGCGTATCCGCTCGCCTGGGACGTCCGCGTGCTGGAGAAGCTCGGGCAGCAGAGCTGGGCGGGGGGGAAATACGCAGGGAAGACCATCTTCGAGGCAGCCGAGCCCTCGGAGCGCGCCGTTCACTTCGCTCCGACAGATCAGGATTGGATGTATCCGAACCTCGGCGAAGACGACTGCGCCGGCACGGTCACGAACGCGGGTGACCACATCGGCGAGCTGCCTCACGACCGCTGGTTCTTCTACCTGCCGCGGACCTGCGCGCACTGCACCTATCCGGCCTGCCTGGCGGCGTGCCCGCGCAAGGCGATCTACAAGCGCGAGGAAGACGGGATCGTCCTGATCGATCAATCCCGCTGCAAGGGCTACGGCGAGTGCGTCCGCGCGTGCCCGTATAAGAAGTCCATGTACAACCCGTACACCCGCACCAGCGAGAAGTGCGTCGGTTGCTATCCGGCCGTCGAGCAGGGGCTGCAGCCCCAATGCGTCGTCAACTGCATCGGCAAGATCCGGGTGATGGGTTTCATCAACCCCCCGTGGAACGCGCGCGCCGACAACCCGATCGACTATCTCGTCCACAAGAAGCAGATCGCGCTGCCGTACTACCCTCAGCTCGGCCTCGAACCGAACATCTACTATATCCCGCCGATTCACGCGGACCGGCAGTATCTGCATCAGATGTTCGGTCCCCAGGTGGATGGGGCCATTGAGCGCTATCGCGCGCTGTCCAAGGATCCGGTCGCCGCCGGTCTGTTGACCCTGATCGGCAGTTCCGAGCGCATCCTGCACAGCTTCAAGGTGGAGAAGGGCGTGGCACGGGGCTTCGCCGAGGATGGCAGCCCGATCGTCGACGTGCCGGTGACCGAACCCGTCATCGTGCGTGACGCCTTCGACGAGAAGCTCGGTACTGCTCGCTACAACACGCCTTGAGGTCAGGGAGACACGTCATGAATCTGATCAAGTCGACCTTCGGTGCGCTCGCCGGGGTGTCTCTGTTCTGCGTCACCGCGGAGGCGGAGATCGTTGCAAAGGCAGTTCGCGGCGACGTGAGCAAGCCCCAGCCCGCCGCGGCCTATTGGGCGAACGCCCCGGTGGAGAAGGTGTCGCTCATCGCTCAACCGATGGCGATCCCCAGGCCGGCGGTGGCGCTCACCCCGGAGCTGCGGGTTCAGGCCGTGCACGATGCGAAGTGGCTGGCCGTGCGCCTGACCTGGAAAGACCCGGAATACTCGGAGGCCGGACACCTCGGCGAGTTCTCCGACGCCGTGGCCATGCAGTTCCCCGTGAAATCCAACGAGTCGCCCCCGCCCATCTTCATGGGCGCGAAGGACAACCCGGTCCACATCTTCCACTGGCGCGCGCAGTACCAACGCGACCAGGAGAAGGGCAAACCCGAGATGACCGATCTGTATCCGAATCTCTCGGTGGACATGTACCCGATGGAGTTCAAGGATCCCGGGACGTTGGGCACCAGCGCCAACTCCGGCCGTGAGCAGTTCTCGCCCGGCCGCGCCGAGGGAAATCCGCAGAGCTATCAGAAGAACGGCGTCGATGAGATCGTCGCCGAGGGCTTCAGCACGAGCTCCGTGCAGGAGGGCCACGGAAGCGCCGCCTCTGGGACCTGGGCCGCGGGCGAGTGGTCCGTGGTGATCGTGCGCGAACTGAACCGTGAGGGGGGCTCGGTGTTGACGGTCGGTGGAAAGACCTTCATGGGCTTCGCCGTGTGGCAAGGCGGGGCGAGTGAGGTGGGCTCCCGGAAGTGCGTGACGATGGCGTGGACGCCCGTCACCCTCGAGGGTGCCCAGGCGGCGGCCCGATGAGCACCCTCCCGGCCAACGCCCCGGAGATCGACGCGCTCGAGGCCGATGCGCTCGCCTTTGCGCTCGGCGCCGCGCTCATGGGGTATCCCGACGCCGACTTCGTGCCACGGCTCCGGTCGCTGCTCGCCACGCCCGCGCTGCAGCCACTGCTGGCCGAGACGAACGCTCGGGCCGTGCTCGCGCCCGTCCTGACGGTCGTCGACTCGCCAGATGCGATCGACGACCTGCGTTCGGAGTACATCGAGTGTTTCGACCGCGCGGCGCTCAGCCCGCTCTACGAGGGTGAATACGGGCGTCAACGCATGGTCGGCAAGACGCCGGTTCTCGCCGATCTCGCCGGCTTCTACCAGGCGTTCGGGTTCGAGGTCGTCGACTCTGCCTCGGCCCCGGGTGCGGAAACCGCGGATCACCTCGCCGTCGAGCTGGAGTTCGTGGGCGTGCTGCTCCTGAAGGAGGCGGCCCTCGTGCGGTTGGGTGACTCGGAGGGGGTCGAGATCGTTCGAGATGCGCGCCGGAAGTTCCTGTCAGACCACCTCGGTGGCTTTGCGCGGGGCATCGTGCGGCGGTCGGAGGTCGCTCGCTCCCGATTTTACACGGCCGCAATGGGCTTCGTCTCGGGTCGAGTGGAGGCGCAGTGTGCGACCTTCATGCTGGACCCGCCCGCGCTCGAGGGGGGTGGCTCAGCCGCCGAGTCCGACGAAATGAAGTGCGGCGACTGCGCGCTCACTTCGCTCACACAGGCCCAGTGAACGCCGTGACGACGTCGCTCGTCGACCCACAGGGTCGCCACTTCGAGTACCTGCGTCTCTCCGTGACGGAGGCCTGCAATTACAGATGCGTCTACTGTCTGCCGAACGGGTTCCATTCTGCGCCCTCGTCCTCGCGCGCGCTCACGGTCGACGAAATCGGTCGTCTGCTCGCAGGCATGGCGTCGCTCGGTGTCTGGAAGGTGCGTCTCACGGGGGGCGAGCCTACGCTGCGCGCCGATCTGACCGAGATCGTCGCTCGCGCGGCGAGCACTCCGGGCATCCGCAAGGTCGCGCTCTCCACCAATGGCGACAGACTCCAAGGGCTGGCCGCGCCGTTGGCCGCGGCGGGTCTCTCACAGGTCAACGTGAGCATCGACCACCCGGACTCGTTCGGGTTCGAGCGGATTACCGGAAGAGCCAGGCTGGCGCAGGTCCGAGCAGGCGTAGATTCCTGTCTCGAGGCTGGGCTGCGGGTCAAGGTGAATGTCGTCCGCCTCCGGGGCGTCAATGACGACGCGCTCGATGGCTTCATGCGTTGGGTCCGCGACACGCCCGTGACCGTTCGCTTCATCGAGCTGATGCAGACGGCCGGGCGCGAGGCGTTCTTCGAGGCGCACCATGTAAGCCTCGATCCGGTGCGCGAACGACTGCTGGCCGACGGTTGGCGGCCCATTCCGCGCGCTTCGGCGGACGGCCCCGCCGTGGAGTACGCGCACACGGACTTCGCCGGTGGTTTTGGGCTGATCGCGCCCTACGGCCCGGACTTCTGCGCCGGTTGCAATCGGCTCAGGGTCACCGCGCGGGGAGGACTGCGGCTGTGTCTATTCGGAAGAGGAGAAACGACTCTGCGTCACCTGCTGGTACCCGAGGTACAGGCAGCCCTGGTCGCAGAGCACATTCGAGCGGCTTTGCGCGGCAAGCCTGCCGGGCACCACCTGCATGAAAACGACGCGGGAGATACCGCGCACCTCGCCGCCCTCGGCGGCTGACGAAACGAGAGGAGAACTCCATGAGGGCGATCATCACGGGCGTTCTGGGCGCCATGCTCATGGCCGGCGCGGCACACGCCGCCGGCCCCGAGGCCACACCAGCCCTGATCGAGAAGGGCAAGACCAGCTTCACGACGAACTGCGTCCCGTGCCACGGCGAGAAGGGCGATGGCACCGGCGTTGCCGCGGCCGCGCTGAACCCCAAACCCCGGAACTTCAACACGGAGCCCTTCAAGAACGGCAATACTCCGGACGCCGTGTTCAAGACGCTGACGACCGGCCTTCCGGGGACGGTGATGGTGGCGTTCGCTCACCTTCCCGAGGAGGAGCGCTGGGCGCTGACCCACTACGTTCTCGAGACCTTTGGGAAGAAGGCGGCGAAGAAGCCCGCGAAGAAGCGCTGACCGTCGCGGAGACTGGTGCGGCCGCCGCGGCGTTTCGACTATGTTCCCCGCGCCATGCAGTCCCTGTACGCCTTGACGTGGGCCCTGGTGCTGAGCGCCGCGCCCGTCTTCGACCCCGATGCCACGCTGCGCGCCCTCGGCCACGACGAGGGCCGACAGGCCGCCCTGGACCAGCTCTCGGCCCTGCCGCCGCCGGACCGGGCCCGCGCGCTCGCCCACGGCGACGGCGCCTTCTCCAAGGCCCTGGCCACCTTGGCCGCGGACGCGAAGGCCCGCATGCCACACCGCCTGCGGGCCGTGGAGGCGATGGCCGTGCTCGTGGGCGCGCCGGCGGTGCCCGCGCTGGCCGAGCGGCTGCGTCACACCGGCACCCCCGAGGAGACGGCCGTCGCGCGGGTCGCCGCCATCGCGCTGCGGGGCCTGCACGCCAAAGCCGAGCTCGCGGCCGCCTCGGCGGCGGATGATCCGGAGATCCGCGCGACCGTCGCAGCGGCGGCGGCGAAGCCCGAGGACCTGTGCGCGCGGCTGAAGGACCCCTGGCCCATCGTTCGGGCCGCGGCGGCGCGCGGGCTGGCCACGCAGGGCGAGGGCGCGGCGTGCATCGTCGGGGCGCTGCAGGACCACGACGCGATCGTGCGGGCCGCGGCGCTGCAGGCCTGCGGGCAGGCCGGCGTGAAGGCGGCGGTGCCGGCCCTGCGCGCGCTGGCCGGGGACAGATC
>CAINDO010000229.1 GCA_903847385.1 uncultured Myxococcales bacterium | reverse complement strand
GCCGCCCCCGGGAGCGCGCCGGCCGACGCCGCGCCGAGCCCCGACGCGCCGCCGCCCGCGCCGCCGTCCGCGCCCGATGAAGACTTCGACATGCGGCCCGAGGACTTCGAGTGCCTGGCCAACTGGACGCAGGTGCGGCGCTTCCGCCTGACCAACAAGCTGGGCCACCTGGACGAGGCCCTGGCCGTCGCCAACGACCCGAACGGCGGCGTGTACCCCGTCGGCACGGTGATTCAGCTCGTCCCCTCCGAGGCCATGGTCAAGCGGCGGCGCGGCTTCAGCGAGGCCACGCACGACTGGGAGTTCTTCGCGCTGAACACGAGCGCCGCCGGCACGGAGATCGTCACGCGCGGCGGGGCCGAGGTCGTCAACGCGTTCGGCGGCAACTGCCTGGGCTGCCATTCCCTGGCCGCGCCCCAGTGGGACCTGGTCTGCGAGCAGTCCCACGGCTGCGATCCGCTCCCCTTCACCGCGCAACAGATCCAGGCCCTGCAGAACGCGGACGTGCGGTGTCGTTGAGGGGGTGAGACAGGTCGCCGTCCCGGCGGGTCCGGTCCCATGGGACACGGCCCCGTCGTCCCAGGGGGGGCCCCGGGCGCCGAACGAGCGCCGGACCGCAGAGCGCCAGGGTTTCCGGGCGGGATCGGCTCGGCATGGGGGTTGCTCTACCCCCGGTCGAACCGTGCGAGCGACTCGCACCCCGACACAGGAGCGCCCATGTCATTCTCTCGATCTCTCTGCCAGGTGTTTCTCGGATGCGCCGTCTCTGTCTCGGCGGCCTGCGGACCCGCCTTCGAGGATGCGGCAGACACGGACACCACGGCCGACGTGTCCGCCGAGACCGCCCGCGGCATCGTCCTCAACGGCCGGGCGGCGACGGACGCCGACCTGCGGATTCTGGAACGCTTCGAGCGGGCGTGGGGCGTCGAGATCCCCGCCGGCGCTTACTGGTACGACGACTTCAGCGGGGCCGCGGGCCTGGCCGGAGGCCCCATGCGCGGGGTTCTGGGCGCCGGCCTCGGCCTGGGCGCGCCACTGCCGGCCAACGCCTCGGGCGGCGGCGACGGGCGCCTCACCGGCACCTTCATCAACGGCCGCGAGCTCCACCCGCTGGACGTTCAGGGCCTGACCTCGCTCTTCGGGCAGCCGCCGTACCGGGGGCGCTTCTGGGTCGATGGCCAGGGCAACTTCGGCGCCGAGGGTCAGCCGGCCATGGGCAACCTGGTGGCCCTGATGCGGCAGCGGGGCGGGCGCGGTGACTCGTACTACCGCAGCGACGTCGGCACCGGCAGCTCGACGTTCGTGGGCAGCGGCTGCGCCGCCGTACACGGCCGGCTGAGCCCTTCGGAGTCCGACTCCAGCTACGCGTACTATGTCGGCTGCGAGTGACGCGGGCGCGAAAGAGTCGCGGGCCCCGTCGAGTACGGACGATCAACATGAACACGCGATCCTCACTTCGACCGGGAAATGCTCGGTGACTCGAATGCGACTCACTTTCTTCCTGAGTGGCCTGTCCGCGCTCCTCCTCCACCTCGGGGCCGCCCGCGCCGAGGAGCCGCCTGCGGAGCGGATCCTGGAGATGGCCGTGTATACGGCCGGGCGCCCCGCAGAGGCCGCGGTCTCGCGGGCGCGGCGCGAGCTGACCGTCAACGGGCGCGCGGGGCTGGTCCAGACGCCGCCCATCGAAGAGTACGCGCCGCCGGCGCTCCAGCTGCTCGCGGCCTATGGCCGGGGGCTCGACGAGGCGAAGGCCCGCGCCGTCTCGGCTTCGAAGGGGGCCATCGTGCTCGTGCAGGACGCGGGCGCGGACCCCGGTTACGCGAACCTCCGGCGCATGCAGACCGTGGTCGCGGCGCTGGCCGACGAGACGGGCGGCTGCCCCTGGGACGAGTCGACGCGGCAGGTCTACTCGCGCGAAGCGTGGCGCGCGGCCCGCGTGGCGGGATGGGAGGGTCCGCTGCCCGACGCGGAGAAACACTACGTCGTCCACTACTACCGGACGCCGGACGGCCGGCACCGGGTCGTCACGCTGGGGCTGGAGAAGTTCGGGGTGCCCGATCTCGTCATTCAGGATGCGCCGCCGCAGCACTCCCAGCATGCGAACACCGCAATCAAGGCGGTGGCCCAACTCCTCGTCGAGGGGGCGAGCCTCGTCCCCGGGCAGCCGATGGCCGTGAAGACACACGCCATCCGGCACGCCGGCGCCCGCGCGGCCTTCCTCAGGCCGATCGAGTTCACGGTCGACCTCGTCCCCGCGCGCCCGGAGGAGGGCGATCCCCCCAACCGACTGTTGGCGTTGAGGTTCGGGCGCTACCCGGGAAAGACCGATGCCGAGCGGCTCGCGGCGGCGGGGCCGGACCTGGAGAACGCGCAGATGGTCGCCGACGGCGACGCCGACCTCGAGGCCGCGAGGGTGAGGGTCCAGAGCCGCCTGCCAGACGTGGCGGAGCGCTACCGCCGTGCGCCGCCGGCGAAGGCGAAGTTGACCGTCAAGTCGGCCTTCCGCGCGCCCGACGGACGCGTCGAGTGGATGTGGGTGGGCGTCACCGCCTGGAAGGGTCCCGCGCTCACGGGCACGCTCCTCAACACACCTTTCTGGGTCCCGGCCCTGAAGGCGGGAGACACGGTCACCGTGGCCCAGGGCGACATCGCCGAGTACCTGCTGAAGATCGGCGACGCGCCGCAGGAGGGCGGCGAGAGCGACGCGATCCTGCGCCAGCGGCGCGAGGCCCCGGGGACGGAGGAGAGCGGCGGCCGCCAGGCGCCCCCGCCCTGAAGGGGCCTTCGGCGCCGGTGGCCGGCCGGCATGGGACCGCCTCAACCCCGCCGAAAGAGCCCCTCCAGCGGTGTGATGGTGGCCGAGTCGGGGAAGACCGTCTCGGCGAGGGCACCCTCCGAGAGCCCCAGGGTCGCGTGCAGCGCGGCCTTCAGGACGCCGCGAAGGTCGGTCGTGGGGCGCAGATCCCGGCCCTCGTACAGGTCGCCCGGGGCGAGGCCGGGCCACGCCCCCGAGACCCGGCCCCCCGCCACGCCGCCCCCGAGCACGAAACACACGCCGCCCGTCCCGTGGTCGGTCCCGCGGGTGCCGTTGACGGCGACCGTGCGCCCGAACTCGCTGGCAACGACGACACAGCACCGCGACCAGAGGGGGGCGAGGCCCGTGGTGAGCCCCTCGACGACGTCCGAGAGGCCCCGGAGAGAGCGCACGAGGCGGCCGTCGGGCGCCGCCTGGCCGGCGTGGCTGTCCCAGCCGCCCAGCTCGAGCACGGCCACGGCGGGCCCCGCCGGCTCGGAGAGCACATCCGCGCAACGCTCCGCCAGGGTGGCCGGATCCGCTCGCAGGGCCCCCCCTCCGGCGCGGCCGGCCGCCATGGGCTCGGCCCCCTGGGCCTCCTTCTCGCCGTCGCGTCGCGTCGTCGCCTCCCGGCGAGCCCCCTCCAGCGCCGACTGCAGGCCCGGGTGACCGCGGTACATGGGCGCGAGCCGGGCCAGGAGATCGTCGGCGGGCTCGTCGTAGGGCGACGGTGACCAGGTCTCGAGGGGGGCCGCCCCGCGCAGGACCAGGGGCGCCGACGCCGAGAGCGCCAGCCCGCCCACACCGGCCGCGCGGGCCGCCCGACCGAGCCAGCCCGTGTCGGACCCCAGGGTCCCCACGGCGCCGCCGCTCTCCAGCGCATCCTGCCCGTCGAAGTGGGAGCGGCCGCGGTACGGCGAGGAGGTGGCGTGCACGATGGCCAGCGACCCCTGCTGCCACGCCGCGTGCAGCGACGTCAGCGCCGGGTGCAGCGCAAACGGGCCGGACAGCGGCAGCGGCGGTGGCCCCTCGTGGAACGCTCCGCGCAGCGCGGCGAAGCGCGGGTCCCCGGGGACGGGCACGGCGAAGAGGCCGTCGAGGCCGCCCCGGAGGAGCACGAAGACGAGGCGTCCCGCGGAGGGCGTCGGGGTCCGCGGCGCGGCGGAGAAGGCGAGACGAGCGAGCGGAAGCGTCGCGGCGAGGCCGAGGCCCGCGCCCAGCGTCCGCAGGGCCCCGCGTCGATGGAGCAGGGGCGTCATCGGAAGAGCACCTCCGGGCTGACGAGCAGCATCGTCAGGGCCTCGCCCTCATCGGCCGCCGAGAGCAACGCGTCGTCCGTCGTCGACGAGAGGCGGCTGCCGAGCGCCTGGCGGGCCAGGAGCCGAGCGGTCGTGCCGAGCTCGCGGGCGGACCGCCGGCCGACGAGGGTGGCCCACTCGATGCGCTTCAACAGCGCGTCCGGGCCCAGCCACGCCGCGGTGTCATCGGGGAATCCCTCGGGGGACGGAGGGCGCCCCGGCGGGTGCCCGGCCAGGCGCGCGAAGCGGTCGACGGTGCGCACGAGCAGGCGGTCCGGCACGTCGCGCAGACCGATGATGCGCAGCGCGGCCAGCGCCCAGTCCTCGGGGGGCCGGATCTTCACGGGGGCCGGGCTCCAGGCCTCGGGGTGCGTCAGCAGCGTTCGGGCCAGGGCGGTCAGATCGCCGTTGCTCTCACGGAACGTGGAGGTCAGCGCCAGCACGAGGCCCGCGGGCGGCTCGTCGGCCACGAAGTGGCGTGCCAGACGCAGGGAGACGTGGGCGGCGGTGGCCGGGTGCTGCGCGAGGAGGTCGAGCGCCCGGTCCAGCTCGGCCTCGCCCCCCTCGGGAATGTCGCGTCCGAGCAGGCGTTTGGGGCCCGGTTGGTGGCGGCGGGCGAAGAACGCGGTCGTCCCCGTCCGCGGGTCCACCGACCAGCCCGTCAGGACGGCCGCCAGGGCCTCGACGTCTGCCTGGGTGTAGCCGCCGCGCACGCCGAGCGTGTGGAGTTCGAGGACCTCCCGGGCGAGGTTCTCGTTGAGACCCCTGCGGCGGCGTAGACCGATGGGCGAGTCGGGACCGAAGGACTGGACGTTGTCCAGGTAGATCAACATCGCCGGGTGGGTCACGGCCGCGCGCAAGAGCTCGCGAAAACTGCCCGCGAGCCGGGGCGCGAGCGCCTCGCGCTCGAAGGGGGCGACGAGGCCGCGCACGGGCCCCTTGGCGGCGGAGACCGCGAAGTGGTTGCCGAAGAATCGCAGCAGCCGCTCGGCGAAGGGGCGTCTGGTCGTCAGGGCACGGCGGAGCCGGCGCAGCACGTCGCGCTGCACGGCCTCGACCAGATCGCGCTCGGTGGCCTCGGGCGCCGTGTCGGGGGCGGGCGGGGGTCGCGCGGTGACCCGGAGTTTGCCCTGACGTCCGGGGTCAGGCGGTCGCGCGGCAGCGGCGCGGCGGGCCCTTCGCAGGCGCCGCCCGAGCTGCAGGCGAGACGCCGAGGCGGCGAGCGGATCCTCGGCGAGCCCCGGCTCCGGCTCGCCCGGGCCGAGCTGCCCCAGGAGCCAGCCGCGCGCGTCGGCGCCGACGGCGGCGAGGTCCCGCTCTCCGAGTCCGAAGCGGTGGGCGGCGATGGCGGGATCCCAGGTCTCCATGATCGGCAAGAACCCTCGTGCGGGGCCCGAGTTTCGGTGGGGCGTCGATTTCGGCGCGATCGAGGCCGGGACCCGGCCGCCCCCCCACCCCGAAGGCGTGGGGCGCGGTGAGCGGGCGCATCATCCTGGGCGGAAACGGCCGGCCCTGTGGTATCCGGAGATTCTGGCGGGTCCGCGGAGCACTTCACCGAGAGGTAGGCATCGAATGACGCAAACGGCGCAGACGACACGACGCATCACCCACCGTACCCGGGGGTCGCAGCACGGTTTCATTCGGCGGATGGTGAGCCCCGGTGACCTCGGGGAGTCGATGAAACCCTTCATCTTCCTCGACTTCGTCCACGGCCACGTCGAGCCCGGGGCGGGTTTCGGCTGGCACCCCCACTCCGGCATCGCGACGCTGACCTACTCGCTCAACGCCGACGCGGCCTATGAAGACACTGCCGGCCAGAAGGGACGCGTCGAGGCCACCGGGCTGGAGTGGATGCGGGCCGGCGGTGGCACGTGGCACCAGGGGTTCATTCACCCGCGCGAAGAGACGGTCACGTCGTTCCAGCTCTGGGTCGCGCTGCCGCCCGGGGTCGAGGACGGCCCGCCCGAGGGCGTCTACGTCCCGCCCGGGCAGGTCCCGCAGGTCGGCAACGTTCGTGTGTTGCTCGGCGAGTACGGAGCCCAGCGAAATCCGATCACGACGCCTTCGTCGATCAACTACCTCGACGTCGCGCTCGGCGCCGGCGAGACGTGGACGTACTCGCCCCCGGCCGGCCACGACGTGGCGTGGGCGTTCGTGTACCGCGGTCGGGCGCGGGTGGCGGGCGAGAGCATCACCGGTGAGCTCGTCGTGTTCGAGGACGGCCCGGGCGACGTCACCCTCGAAGCCGCGGAGGCCTCGCGCGTGCTCTTCGGTTCGGCGGCGAAACACGCGCACCGCCTGGTCCTCGGCACTTACTCCGTCCACACGAATCGCGAGTCGCTCGCGCGCGGCGAGGCCCGGATTCGGGAGGTCCGTGACGAGCTGCGCCGCGCCGGGCGGGTGTAGCCGGACGCTGAAACAGTCCACCCTTGGACTTCTTCAGCGACGCCGACCCCCGTCTACTCGCGGGGCCAACAGGCGTCGTCGTAGCGATTGAGCTCCGAGCGATCGACGCTGCCGTCCTGGCCTTGATCCTCGTCGAGGCGGAGCACGTTGCCCGCACAGTCGTAGGTCTCCACCGTGATGGTCGGTACCAGCTCGACGTCGCCCCCCATGGGGCCTTGGGCCGTCGTCCGGGTCTCCCGCAGGTGGCCCGCGGCGTCGTAGACATACTCGGTGACGCCCGTGCTGCCGTCGGTTCCGGTCGACTCCACCCGCGCTCGCCGCCCGCGCTCGTCGTAGGTGTACACGATGTCGACGTGGTACGGGCCGTCGGAGCCCATGTAGGTGACGCGCTCCGTCAGGGGGCGTCCCTCGGCGTCCCACGTGAACTCGTGCTCGTAGTCCCACACGTCGTCGCCGGTGTCCTCGGTGCGCTCCGAGAGCACGCGGCCGGCCGCATCGTAGGTCCACTCCGTGAGGCGCATGCGCCGGATCGGGGGCTCGGCCCCCTCCACGGTCAGCTCGATGGTCTCGCGCAGGTGGTGGCCGTCCGCGTCCCACACGTGGGTCGTCAAACGGTCCGTGTCCCCGTCGGCCTCGAAGTCCTGCGCGTTGGTCAGCAGGTGGCCGGCGGCGTCGTAGGCGAACGAAATCCGCGAGTCCGGAACGCCGTCGGGGGCCTCGAAGGGCGGCTCCCCGTCCGCCTCGACCATCACGAGCCATCCGTTGGCGTCGTAGGTCCGCGACACGCGGTCCTCGAGCGTGCCGTCGGGTCCGCCGGGGCCACCGTCACACTCGGAGAGCACGAGCCGCCCATCCACGTACGCGTGGGTGCAGACCATCCCCGTCATCAGACGATCCCCCGAATACTCGCTCTGCTCGACGAGATTCCCCGCGGCGTCGAAGCGCCAGCGCTCGTCGTGATCGGGTCGACCGTCGTTCCTGTGGGTGAGGTCGCGAACGACCCGACCCGCGGCGTCGTAGGCGAAGGTCCGCACCGGCACGGGGTCCGCGCCGGCCGCCTGACTCGCTCGCTCGCACGGACCCGGGAACAGGCGATCGACGCCGCCACAACCCGCGTCGCCCGCCGTCGCGTCGGGGTCGACGACGACGGCGTCCGCGGGGGCGCCGTCTTCGACCCGGACGGAGGCGTCCAAGGGGGTGCCGTCCGCCACGTCGTCCGGCGACGCCCCGCCGCACCCCGCCGCCGCCAAGGCCCCGAGGAGCGCCCAGTTCAGTGTCGTCCGCGTCGTCTTCATGGTCGCCTCCGCCTCACGGGCGCTCGGTCGTATCAGACTGCACCGACACGCCGGGTCGGGGCAAGTCGGGCGGTGGGGGCTGGCCGTACACGCCTCGAAGCCGCCGGACGAAGTGCCTGCCACCTCGTCCGACCTCGTCCACCTCGTCCGACCTCGTCTTGGCGACGCGCGGGAGCACAAGTCGTGGTATCGAACGGCCGATGCGAAAGACGCACACCCCAAGCCGGCCCGCGCAGGCGGACGCTCCCGGTGACGCCAAGCGCCGCCCCCGGGACATGGAAACGGGTGTCCGCGGTCGCGGCGGCCTGCGCTGATGGCGTCTCCGGACATCTACTTTCACAACGTCTGTCTGACCGATCGCGAGGTCGGGTTCGACGTCCAGGTCCCCGAGGGGAGCCTTGGGGATCCCACACCCGCGTTCGCCGCGCAGGTACTCGGAGCGCTCGGCGTGCCGGGCCGGGTCATGAACATCCGTGTCGACGCCTTCTGCACGCCGTACTTCGCGGTCCACGACACAACCTGGTGCGATCGGGTCCGGCGCGCATGGCGCGTGACGCTCGTCATCGACGACGTGCTGCGGGTCGAGGGCGACCTGCGTCCGTTCCGTAAGGCGATCGGGCTGACCGCCGCCGACGCGACCGTCACCTGGTCGCCCGACCACTGGAACGACCTCCCCGGCGTGGTCATCGGCGACTTCCCCCTCGGGAACTGGCCTTGCGTCGAGTCGGCCCTGCGAGAACCCGCTCTGGGTGTCGTCAGGCTGGAGCGGCTGCAGGTTCACGAGATCGCCGAACAGGTCCGCGTGCATCTGGGCCCGATGTCCCTGCCGGCGGACGAGCCCCGGCTGGTCGCGGTCGAAGAGCGGCTCCGACCGTTCGCCGCCTTACGCCCCCTGGACCGGCTCCCCCGATCTCGAATCGCACGTCCTGGAGCGTGAGCGGCGCCCTGCCGAGACTCCCCCCCCAACGACCTCGCCGGCGACCTTCCCGCAGTCACGGGACGCTGGTCATCGGTTGTTCTTTCGGCCGAGGTGGCCGAGGTGGCAGGCACTTCGTCCTGCTCGGTCCCGTCGAGGGCGGGCCGGTCGCTTGCGAGGCCCGGCAGCCCAGGGGTAGGGTCACCCCATGGGACATCCCTCGACTGCGTCGTTCGCCGCGCTGTGGGCAGCCATGCTGATGGGGGGCTGCTCCGCTGTGCCGTCACGACCCGTCAGCGACGTCCGGACCACTCCCAAGCCGCCACCTGCCCCGCGCCCGCTGCGTTTCGATGCGCATCGGGAGGCATGGAATCCGACGCCCCCCGCGCCATCGTCCCCCCCCTCCCTCAGCGGGCAGCCGATCCCGATGGAGGCCTTCCAGCGGACAGTTGCCCATTATGGGCGTCAGGTCCGCTTCTGCTATGAGAAGCGACTTCTTTCGGATCACTCGCTCGCGGGTCGCATCGTCGTCCGGTTCCGCATCACTGGCGACGGCGACGTCGTCAGTGCGGAACTCACGGAGTCGACCGTGGCGAACCCCGACTTCGAAGCCTGCGTGGTGGACTCCATGAAGACCTGGGTCTTCAAGGCCCCGCGAGGGGGCGGGGACGTCCTCGTGAACTACCCCTGGGTCTTCAAACCAGAGGATTGAACAGACGCTGCGCACGTCGGAGGGGCCGGCCAGGAGACACCGAGCGGCGCATTGATCGGGAAGGCGATTTCTGCGCGTCATCAATGCGCATATTTTCCATGGAGGTCGTCGTGCTGGAGTTCGACCGAGGCGCCCCGAAGCGGGCCACCAACTTGAGTTTCAACTCCGACCTCCTCCGGCGGGCCAAGGCGTTGCGCATCAATCTTTCGGCTCGGCTCGAGCCGGAGTTGATTCGCATCGTGGCCGACGAGGAACAACGGCAACTCGCGCAGGAGCTCGCGCCGTCGGTGGCCGCCTGGGCCGCGTACTATGAGACACACCCGGCGGTCGTCGACGATTGGTCCGAGGAGTGATCGTGGCGCAGTTCGACGTTCACCGGACCAACAGCCGCCGTCCGGGTGGGCCGCCCTTCCTGGTCGTCGTGCAGTCCAGTCCATTCAAAGACGTCCCTCGGCGGGTGGCCATTCCGTTGGTCCCGCGGGCGGTCATCGGGCCGTTGGATTCGCGGCTCAGCCCGGGCTTCACGATTGAGGGCGTCGACGTCGCGCTGGCCACGCTGGAGGTGTCCAGCCTGCCGCTCGCGGCCTTCGGCGAGCTCGTTGGCAACCTCAGCGCCCGGGGCGACGAAATCATCCGCGCCCTCGACCTCGTGGTCTCGCGCGCCTGGGACTGAGGGCGCGCGCCGGCCTCGTCGAGCGTTTCGGCCGCACGTCGAACGCGAGCCAGCCGCCGCTCTCGACGCCGTCGGTGCAAACGCTGCGGTCCGGGGGCCAATGCCGCGCCGTGGCCACGTGGACTTCGTATTCGGCGTCGCCCTCGAAGAAGCGTCCGCTCCCGCCGTCCTCCACGGTCACCGGCGCGCCATCCCCCTCGCCCGGGCGCAAGGTCACGCGCAGGCGCTGGGTCTCGGTGCCCTCTGACCAGCACGTGCCCTCGGGCTCGAAGCAGGTCGAGTGGGCCTCGATGGCCAGCTCGAACCCGAAGACCTCCGGGTCGGGCAGCGCCGTGGCCCACGGGCCGCCCGAGGCCGCGTCGTCGATGAAGTCGTGATACACGGCGAATCGAAGCTCGCCGGTCGCGGCGTCTCGGACCGCGACGCGCGCCACCGACAGTGCGCCGTCATTCAAGTTCCGGAGCCGGGCGGCGATTCGCACCGCCTCCCCGTCGGACCAGGAGTGCCCCTTTGAGTCCGGCGACAATGCGAAGCTGTCGCCCGTGGGCAGCTCGATCCTCGGGGCTTGCCCCGCCGCGATCACCGCGGTCCCAGGGCCGACGTAGTCGAGGTTCGGCCCCACGGCGATCGAGATGGACAGGGGATCGAACGCGGGCGTGCAGGTCGGTCCAGGCGGCCCCGCGTCTTCCTCGGTCGCGCTGCCACCGGCACCGCCGGCGCCGTCGGCGGCAACCCCCGCGTCCGAGTCGCCGGCGCAGCCTGCGAACATCAGCGCCGCCCACACAGCGGTCCTCACGGTCTTCGTTCTCATGATCGCCTCGCGTGTAGGAATCACGGCATTGTTTGTACGACGAGGCTCCGACCCACGCAACGCCGCGCCCCCTGAACCCGGTCCACATCAAGCTCTGCGGTCGCGGCGGTCTCCCTCGACGTCATCGCCTGCCGCGCGCCCGCCGGACGCGGGCCGCCCAGACGAGGCCCAAGATCAGCCATCCGTTGACCGAGCGCGGCGCCTGCGCCCCCGCGCGACAGTTGCAGTCACCCCGCGCGCCCACGCCGTTCGCTTCGGCGGCGTACACATCGGCGGGGTCGGGCCGGGTGGCATCGGCGACCGTAGGCCGCGGGCCCGAGCCCGCATGCGCATCGGGCGCCGGGGGCGCCTGCCCATCGGGACTCACGGGCGTCTGCGCGTCGGGCGCAGACACATCCGGTGCGTACTCGACCTCGAGCCTCGGCGCACGCGCGCCCCCCGCGTCCTCCTTCGAGGAGAAGTGGCTGCCGTTCTCACCGCCCAGAAGGGCAAAGGCCACCGGCCCCGCATGTGTGGCGGCGGTCACATCGATGGCATAGGTCCCATCGGGGGCGGTGGCGCCGGTCTCTCCCAGGGATTCGGCGTCCTCGATGGGCCGGGTGGCGAAACTCACGGTCGCCTCGTCCCAATCTGTGTCGTCGACCGCGTGCACAGACGCCCCGTCGCCCTCGGCCGAGGCCTCCGCCCGCGCGGTGAGATGCAGCACAGCGCGTCGAACGGGGTGGGGCACGTCGAAGCGCAGGTAGGCGATCTGGGCCGGCGCGCCGCCCGCGCTCTCCACCGCCAGATCGGTCGGATCGGCCAGCGGTCCGCCCGGAGTGGCCGCGTCCACCGTGGCGTCGTCCGTGGGCAGTAGCCCCTCGCCCGGCACCGGCACCGGCCCCGCGCCCGCATCGCCGGGAACCCCGCCCGGACACACGGCGAGCTCGCCCTCGACGCCCGTGATTGACAGATCCGAGAAGACCACCCCGACCGGCAGGCCGGCATCGTCCACGGCGGCGGCCCGCGGCGAGCCCAGCGTGAAGTGCAGCTCGGACGGACCGAACACGAGCCCGGAGTCGGCCCAGTTCACCTGCACCGCCTCGACCCCGTTGCGCAGCAGGCGCGTCAGACCGCCGCCCCATTCGACCCGCACGCGCGAAGGCTCGCCATTCCAGGTGGGGTCGCCGCCCACGGGCTCTTCGAAGAACGACGCGCACCCGCAGTCGCCGTAACCGGGCGCCCCGGACGGACACATGCCCCACATGAGCTTCTGGGCCCCGACCCGCGCCGCTTCGGGCTGGCCGTAGACGCGCATCAGACACTTGTAGTGATTGCCGCGAAACTCCGGGCCGTAGCGGATGGGCTCGGCGATGCCATGTCCGGCCTCGTAGAGCGCGAAGATCTCGTGATCCGTCAGCACGAGTGTCTCGGTGCGGATGCCGGTCACCGTGAACTCGATGGCACCTTCCACCAGTCTCGGCAGCGGGAACCAGATGACATCCCGGCGGTCGTCCGTGTGCCAGCCGTCACCCTCGAAGTGGCCGCCCACGGCGTTGCCCCGCGTGCCCCCCCGCAGCGTGTCCTGAAGTTCGAAAGCGTTCGCGCGGGCGCCGAGCAGTGACAGACCGACGAGCGCGGTGAACAATCGGCGTCGACCGGGGTTCCGCATGGACCGTTCAGTCCTCGACGCTCTCGTCGACGAGCGGCATCTCCACGGGGCGGCCGCTCTGCGTCACGGGACAACGCAGCCACACCGCGCGGCCGAGGAATCCCTCTGCCGCCCGGATGAGCGCGGGCCGCGGGTTGATGCCGACCGCCACGGTCGAGACCGCGAGAAACGGGACGTCCCCCTGTCCATCGCCGAACGCGATGGTGGGATCGCGCCCGAAGTCTCGGCGCGCGACGGTGAGTTTGCCCTCCCGGTAGGTCATGGGCTCGACGAGGCGCGAGGTCAGCCGCTCACCCTCGACCTGCGTCTCGGCGCCGCGTACCTCGTCGGCGACCAGGCCGCACGCGGCGAGGGCGAAACGCACCGTCCACAGGGGCGAGGCGCTGACGACGCAGAGGCGATAGCCGAGCCGCCGCAGCCCGGCGAAGAGGGTCGGCATCGCGGGAAAGAGGTCGGCGGCCACGGGACTCGCGGCCTCGGGGCCGAGCGCTCGCGTGTGCTCCGCCGCCAGCTCGGGCAACTCGAAGTCGCAGAGCGCGCGCACCATCGTGGCGAACATGAACTGCTCGTCCACCTGCCCGGCGTTGTAGGCCTGGAAGAGGGACACGTACGCCGCGGTGGGATCGTCGTCCGCCGGTGGGAGCCCCGAGCGCACGCGGGCCTCGTTCAGCGGGACGAGCGCCGAGGCTCGCAGGCGTCGGTGGGCGACGAGCTGCGTGAAGAGTCGATTGGCCACGTCCGTCGCCCACAGCGTGCCGTCGGCGTCGAAGAGCGCGTATGGCGCCCCAGGCGAGCGTCGCGCGTCCGGCAGCGCCTCCTCGGCGAGGGCCAAAAGTGCGGGGACCTGGATCTCGTTCATGGATTCAGCGGCTCCTCTGAACAGCCCCGACTTCATCGGCGACTCGTTTGCTCGAGTCACGCCGCCCGAAGTCGGGTCGCCGGACGTCGGGAGTATGCCGTTTCGAACTCGACCGGGGAACAGACCCGATGCGCTCGCTGTGCGGGACGAGCACGTCACGGGCGGGCCCGGAGCGCGAGCGACCGGGCGTCGGGAACCAAGTCCACGACGCGCTCGTGATGCACGCTGCCGTCGGTGTTGCGCACACGGATGCGCGAGCCCACCGCGATCGGGCCGCCTTCGGGGGCGTGGCCTCGGCGATGCCGGGCAGCGGGCCGTAGCCTTGGAACAGCGGCCCGTTGGCCAGATGGAGGATGGCCGCGTACACCTGAGCGGGCGGAAGCGCGACCTCGTCGACGGTGGCGAACGTTGGCATGCGGCGGCTCCTCGTTCGGATCCTCTTCCATCTCGACCTGACCACCGGCCACGCGCCGCACGCGCTCCGAGGGCGTGTGGGTGACATCGTGGTCCGTCGTGCGAGACGGCGTCGACCTCCGCACGGCCCGTCCCGGCCCGCCCTTCTGCCGTTGCGCAGACCTCCCCTCACCGTGGCGCCATCGGCCGGGCCATCGAACGTCCGGTGGCCGACCCGGAACGACCGGGCATGGTCATGAAGTCCAGTGAGGTCCTTTCCGGAGCCCGGAGTCAGTGGCAGTTCGCGGGCTGCACATCGACGCGGCCCTTGCGGTCGAGCGTCGCCCAGAGCATCAAGCCCCGGTCCATGAAGAGGGCCGGCCAGTCCGGGGACCCGCGTGCGGCGTCGAACGGCAGGAGCCACGGAGCGCCGAGCAGGTCGTCGAAGAAGGCGAAGGTCGTCGCATCCGGTCCGTTCGGGTGCACGAGCCCGAAGGTCTCCGGGCCATACGGGAACAGGGTCATTGCGATGTTGCCCTCGGGCACGTCGTCCTCGAACACCGGCTCGCCACCGCCGGTCGGCCAGAGGTAGAGCCGCGAGCGGAGATGTTCGTCCGGATACTGACAGACCGCCACGACGTGATTTCGCATTGCGAGCAGATCGCGGCAGTCGTTGGGCCGCTGTCCGTTGACGACGAAGTCGGCGGCGGCCGTCACCATGCCGTTCCAGTCGAATCGCCGCCAGTGCACCACGCGGTCTGCGTCCGCAGGATCGGTCTCGAAGCGGTCGACGCCGTCGACGTCGAGCCGCACTTCGAGCGGGTCCCGGGCGAAGGCCTCCAGCGAACCGGTGCGGGTGACCTCGCGGGAGCCCGGTGCCACGCTGATGAACTCCGAGCCGAGATTCACGAGCAGCCGACCCGATGCATCCGTGACGGCGCGGAACCAGGGGATGTCGTAGAAGGCCCGACGCGGGCTCAGTTCGATGCGGTCGCCGGTGGGTCGAAGCTGCTGATCGAGGCGTGCGAGGACGACTTCGATCGACTCCCCTTCGAACCGATTCGTCCACTCACCGACCGCGACCCAGAACGCCCCATCGAAGTACACGACGCCGTGGGCCGTGAAGACGGTCGCCCCGTTTGCACGGCGGGGCACGGCGAAGCGAGTGTTGCGCACCGACCGCTGGAGGTCGTCCACCTCCACGAGCGCGATCCGCGGAGCCACCCAGGTGTCGTCGACGTACCAGAAGACATGGCGCCCGCCACCGCCGGCGTATCCGAGGCGCCCGCCGTCGCGATGGGGCGCAGTGAGGAGAGGCCGCGCCTCTGCCGCGGCGCCGAGGGGGACAGGGTAGACCTCGACGACCTTGCCGTCGGCGTCCGTCGCGGTCAGGAAGCGGCCGCCGCCCGTGGCAAATCCGCGGGGCGACGCCGCCGCGTCGGGGAGGGTGTAGCTCTCGCTCGCCGCGCAGTCGGCGCCGTCGTCGGTCATCGTGATGACATGGACGCGGCGGGGCTGGTCCTCGCCGAGGCGCACATCCGTGATGGTCAATGCCGGACGAAGGGGGGCGGCGACCTCCTCGTCCGTCTCGACGGTGGACATCTGTACGTCGGCCGCGATCGAGAACTCGGGGAGGCACTCGACCGGCGTGGGCTGTCCCAGCGCCACGCCGGTGCGCGTGTGACGGGCTCGCACGACGACGGGATCGCCCATGCGCCGTTCGGCCACCCAGGACGTCATCGCGCCTGCGTTCGTGGCCGAGGCGGCCGGCCCGATGATCCGTTCGTCGGATTGCGCCAGCGTGTCGATGGGAAGGGACTCCCCCATGTCGGGCACGTGGCGGGAGCGGACTGTGTTGGTCCTCCCGGCGCGCTCCAGCCACGAGATGCGGGTGGCGTGGGCGTCGACCTGGGGCGATACGCGAGCGAGCGCGTGCCGCTCCACGAGCGTGCCATCCCCGGCGGCGTCGACCTGGGTCGGAGGCAACCTGAGTCCACCCGCCTCGTCGAACACGGCAAGGTAAACATGGACCGTGCCGTTCACCACCGCACGCCAGGCTACGGAGATCCCGCCGGCGACTTCGCTCAACTGCGCGTCGAGCGGGGCTTGCACGGCCGGAACCTCGGCGGCCCAGTTCAGTCGTCCGTCCGCGGCGGACACCTGCGCGAGCCGCAGCGGCGAGGGCCCATCGTCCCGCAGCCAGAGCACGAACGTGCCGTTCCGGCTCGCTCGCACCGCGAGCGGCACGCCGCCCGCGTCGTCGAGTTGCTCGTGCGGAGTCGCCACGTCGTCGTTGAAGGGGTCGACCACCGCCTGCGGGTTCACGAAGGCATGATGGATCTCCGCACGGCCATCGAGATCCGTGTCCGCGGCGAAGGCCATGGAGGCGCGGAGCGGTCGCTCGAAGAGCGGATCACGGTCCGGGATCGAGATGACTTCGTGGTGGGGATCCGGGCTCCCGTGGAGGGGGGTGACGGGCCCGACCTCGACCTCGTCCACCGCACCGTCACAGTCGTCGTCGTGGACATTGCAGCCGTAGTCGTGGCGCGCGGGTCGGCAGTCGCTGGGACAGAACGTCGCCCGGTCATCCGCCGTGCAGACCACGACGGACGGTCGCTCACACTCGATCGCGGGCGCCCCGGGCGGTTCGGCGCAGCAGAAGTTCCCCAGTTCAGGGAAGACGTCGTCCGGGACGCCGTCACAGTCCTCGTCGAGCCCGTCGCAGCGCTGCTCCTGCTGGACCTCTTGGATACACTCGCAGCCGTTCGCCGGGTCTCGATCCGCGTCGACGAAGGGGTCCGTGCAAGCAACGCCCGAGTCGACGGTCATCGCATCCAGGGTGATGCCACCAGAACCGGCGTCCGCAGGGGGGCCATCACCGCCGGAGCCACCCTGTCCGCCCGGGCTTGCGGTCCCTCCGCCCCCGTGGCCACCGCTCATCGCCTGACCGCCCGAGCCACCGGCGCCCCCGGAGCCACCGGCGCCCCCGGAGCCACCTGCGCCCCCGGAGCCACCTGCGCCTCCGGGGCTCGGCGTCCCTCCGCCGCCGTGGCCGCCGGTCGGGATCTGACCGCCCGTCCCCCCGCCGGCGTCCGGTGAGGGCGCAGGGGCCGCATCCGGTTCGACGACCTGCGACCCCGCGTCCGAGGGCGAAGGCGTCCCGTCGAGGTCTCGCCCCGTCTGCATGTCGTTTGCCATGGGCGCCAGGTCCGGAGCGCCGTCGGGAAGGCATCCCGGCGTCAACCATAGGGCGGCCGCGATGCCCGCTGCGCGTCGAGTCCACTGGGTCATCATCGCCTCGTCGGGTCAATCCGGAATTCGAAGACACCCAGGGCGCCATCGACCCCGAGACCGACGCAGGATGAGTCGGCCGCAGTGTCGCCGGTTGCCGAACGCCGATGCGCGCCCGCTTTCGCCACCGCTGCGTCGTTCGCGGGCGAGGCCGCAGCGTCGGCGACGCGACCACAGAGGGGTTCAGGTGACATGACGGCCAGTTGTGCGACAAGGCGCCGACCGCCGCAAGGCCCGTCGCGGCCCGTTCTGGGCGTGGGGTCGTCGGGCCGAGCGCGTCGGAAGCGTGGGCCGTGGTCACCCTCGAGGCAGAGCAGCACCGTCGGCCAGGTGTCCGCGAGGGCGTCCATGCAGGTCCGCCAGCGGCGCACTCCCTTCCCGAGCCCGTCCTGCTCCGGCTCGGTGGTCATCTCCAGCCGCGAGCCCCGCAAGGTGTCGCCGCATTTGTGGAATCCGGAAATTCTGGCGGGTCGTAATCCGGAAATTCTGGCGGGTTGACCACCCCCTCGACGACCCGACGGGTCTCCGGCATCGGGGGGTGGCAACTACCCGCTGGAGACCCGAAGGTGATCGGGATCATGGTCCG
>CAINDO010000228.1 GCA_903847385.1 uncultured Myxococcales bacterium | reverse complement strand
GCCCGGGCCGGCTCCGGGGGGGCACGCAGGGTGAGCACGACCGCGGCCGCCGCAGCCGCCACGGCGGGCAACAGCCAGCGGAGCGCGGGTCGCAGCGCTGCGAGTCGCTCCCGCAGGCTCCTCCCGCCCGGCATCGACGCGCGGACCCAGCGCTCCACCTGGTCGAGCTCGCTGGGCGAGACCAGCGCGTCGCCCTCGAGCACACGAAGCCCGTCATGCAGGCGATCGTGGTGGGCGCGGCAGGCTTCGCAGGCGCGCAGGTGGTCGTGCAGCCGCGCTCGGCGCTCGGCCGGCAGGCCGCGGAGCAGATCCTGTTCGATGTCGCGTCGGTGGCCGGCGTGGGTGCTCTGCGTGGTGCTCATGGCGCACCTCCCGGGCCCAGATATAGCCCGAAGACCATCGAGAGCAGGTCGACGCCGCCGGAGGTCGTCTTCACGGCGCCGTGCGCGCGCAGGTGGGCGACCAGCCGGGCGCGCAGGTCGTCCTCACGGCCGCGCAGGCGCTGACGCCCGATGCCGAGCGCCTCGGCGGACTCGCGCTGTGGGCGCCCCTCGACGAAGCGGAGGGTCAGCAGGCGCCGGTCCTGCGGACTCAGCGAAGACAGGAAGATCTCGACCAGGCGGCGGGTCTGGGCGCGCTGGAGGTCCAGCTCCGGCGTCGCGGCGGGCACGGTCGCGGGCACGGCCTCGGCCGCCAGCGCCATCTCGCCCGTGGTCGGAAAGAGCACCTCGCGCGCCCTGAACCCGCGCAGCACGACGTTGCGGGCGATGGCGAACAGGTAGGGCGCGTAGGGACGCAGCCCGTCATAACGCTCGCGCGCCCCGACCTCGAAGGCCAGCCGGAAGGTCTCCTGCAGGGCGTCCTGCAGCTCGAACGCCCCGGAGTAGCCGCCGAAGCGGTGCGCGTGGCCGCCGGACTCGAACGTGAACCCCGTCCGCAGTCGCCGCGCGAGCTCCGGCGCGTGTTCGCGGTAGACCCAGGTCAGCGCGTCCGGCCGCCCGGCGCGAAACCCGGTCAGCGTGGCGCGGGGCCAGCCGTTGGGGGCGTTCGACGTGTGTTCGGGGGCGGTCGGTGTCGGCATCGTTCCTGGTCCTCGCAGGGCTCTATCCCCGGGATCGCCGCCTGGGTTGCAGAAAAAAGCGACGGGCGCATTTTTCGGTGACGGATGCCGCCGCCTGCCGGCAATCCCCCTTCGAGACCGCCCGGATCGGGCGCTCCGTGCCCGGCCGCCCGACGCCGGCGCACCCCCGTCGCGGCGCGGTTTCGCCGTCCGAATCGTGGAGCACAGCCATGTCTTCGAAGTTCGTCTCCGGTTTCGCCCTGCTCGCCCTGCTCTGTCCGGCCGCCTCTGCCTTCGCCGCAGCGCCCCCGGCCACCGCCGGCAAGACGGCCGCCGGCGCCGGTGCCACGGTGAGCCCCGCGGCCGCCCTCGCGCGGGCCGCGGCCAAGTACAGCTGCACCATCAACCCGGCGTCGCCCCCGAAGGGCGAGGCGTTCCAGGTCACGCAGTACAGCCTGAAGCTCGTGAGCGGCTCGCCGCCGGCCAACAAGCAGATCAAGGTCGCGCTGGGCATCCAGACGACCGGTCAGGCGCTGCCTTCGGCCTGTACGTCCGGCCTGAAGAACGGTGCGCTGACGATGGGGAGCGTCATCATGGCGCCCCCCGTGATGGACCCGAACTACATCTGGGTCTGCAACGCCGTGCAGTCCAACGAGACCTGCGAGGCGGCCAACCCGAACGTGCCGCGCTGACTCAGCGCTGAACCGCCGAGCGGATGTTCTCACGCGCGCCGGCCGCGCCGCCGTTGCCGCACGAGGCGCCCCCGGCGCCGGCCGCACCCAGGTTGAAGGCGATGCCGCCGACGCCCGTGACGGTCGCGCCGCCGTTGCCCCAGATGCCGACGCTCGGGCCGCCACCGCCGCCACCGCCGCAACCGCCGTTGCCGCCGTTGCCGCCGCGGCCTCCGTTGCCGCCGTCGCCCTGCGTGTTGTCGGCGTCCGTGGCGCCGAAGCCACCCGCCGCCCCGGCCCCACCGGCGCCGCCATTGCCACCGGCGCCGCCGCGACCGCCGCTGCGCGTGTTCACCACGACCTCGCCTCGGATCTGCAGGTCGGAGTTGATCACGATGATGCCGATGGAGGCGCCACCGCCGCTGCCGCCGGTGCCGGCGGTGCCGCCGTCGCCACCGCCACCGCCGCCGCCACCCCCGCGGCCGGTGCCGCAGTAAACGCACGTGCAGGCGCCGAAGACGCAGGCCTGGCAGTCTTCGCCGCCGCCGGCGCCGCCACCACCACCACCACCGCCGATGCCGCCGTTGCTGCCCGGCGCGCCGTTGGAGGGCACGAAGTCGTACCCGCGCGGACCGAAGGCGCCCGTGGCGTTGCCCGCACCGCCGTGGCCGCCGGCGTTGCCGCCGCATCCGTTGCCGCCGTCGCCGCCGCGGCGAGGATCGCCGTCGTTGCAGCCGAGGCCACCGCCGCCGCTGCCCGCGCCCGCGCCGCCGCCGCAGCCGGAGCCGTTGGCTGCACCTGCAGCGCCGCCGGG